>CAYHCU010000107.1:0-9751 GCA_964355035.1 uncultured Flavobacteriales bacterium
TTTAGAGCGCGCTGCCGGACATGCTTGCGGACCATATAACATTCTTCACTCCGATGTTGAAGCGCTTGCTGTTTATACCAACAATCTTCCTTGCGGTGCAATGCGGGGTTTCGGAGCTAATCAAGCTGCATTTGCAATGGAAGGAATGATGGATATCCTTGCAGAAAAAATTGGCATCGACGGATGGGAAATGAGATGGAGAAATGTTGTTGACATCGGGGATACTTTTGTTACAGGTCAGGTTTTTGACAAAGCTGTCGGTATAAAGAAAACTCTATTGGCAGTGAAAGATGTTTACTACTCTTCCAAATATGTTGGCATTGCCTGCGGAATTAAAAATGTTGGTATTGGAAATGGTATGACAGAATACGGACAAGCGATTGTTACTGTTAACTCTGATCAAACCATAACCATCAATACAGGTTTTACTGAAATGGGACAAGGCTTCTGTACCATCATGATTCAGTTTTTCTGCGATGTTACCGGTATTGATCCGAGAATTGTAAGAGTAAATATTGACACGACAGAACCAACACCTTGTGGCATGACGACTGCATCAAGAGCGACTGTACTTGGTGGAAGAGCGATGATAAAAGCTGCGGAAGAAATGAAAAAAGATCTGGACAAAGGATTAGTTCTAAAAGATCTTATGGGGAAAAAATATTTCGGTGAAGTAGTAATTGATTACACCAATTCGCTGGAAACAAAAACAGATAAGCCAATTACGCATATGTCATTCAGCTTTGCTACACAAGTATGTATTTTGGACGATAACGGAAAACTGAAAAAATATGTTGCTGCTCATGATGTCGGAAAAGTCATCAACAGAAAAATGATTGAAGGACAATTGGAAGGAGCGATTCACATGGGATTAGGTTACGCACTCACAGAAGAATTAAAATTAAAAGACGGCGTTCCTGAATCTTTCAAATTCCGCTCACTCGGAATATTGCGTGCGAAAGACATGCCTGAAACACAAATTTTATTAATCGAAGAAAACGAACCTGAAGGGCCGTTTGGAGCGAAAGGTGTTGGTGAAGTCGGACTTGTTCCTACAGCAGGAGCTGTTGCCGGAGCTCTATATAAATTTGACGGCATCAGAAGATATAAACTGCCAATGAAAGATTCTCCTGCTGCAAAAGCAATCAACTAAAAATAAATATTAAAATCATCTATAATAATCAATTAAAATAATGACAATGCCAACTCAATCTAAGACAAATATGTTGCTTGAATCCTTAAGCAATTTAAAAACAAATATGTTTAACCGCGATTTCCTTTTAACCTGGGAGCGAAAGGATGATGAGATCAGAGCGGTTCTTGATGTAGCTCAATTGATGAGTGACTTGCACAAGTCAGGAACATCGATTCGTGCTTTTGAATCAGGTTTGGCAATTTCTCTTTTCCGTGACAACTCAACAAGAACACGATTTAGTTTTGCTTCTGCAGCAAATGCACTTGGTTTAGGACTTTCAGATTTAGATGAGGAAAAATCACAGATAGCACATGGAGAAACAGTTCGTGAAACAGCAAATATGATTTCATTTCTTGCAGAAACAATTGGTATACGTGATGACATGTTTCTCGGCGAAGGAAATAAATACATGAAAGAGTTTGGCGATTCACTTCAAGAAGGCTATGAAAACGGTATCCTTCATCAAAGACCTACGATTGTTAATCTTCAATGTGACATTGATCATCCAACTCAATCACTAGCTGATTTAATGCATCTAAAAAACACTTTCGGTTCACTTGAAAATCTTCGCGGTAAAAAAATCGCTATGACATGGGCGTATTCACCAAGTTATGGAAAACCACTTTCTGTTCCACAAGCCATTATCGGTTTGATGTCGCGCTTTGGAATGAATGTTTCACTAGCGCATCCTGAAGGCTATGGTTTAATTCCCGATGTGATTGAACAAGCTAAAAAACAATCTTTACAAAGCGGCGGAAGTTTTGAAGTTGTCAATAATATGGAAGATGCTTTCAAAGATGCTGACATTGTTTATCCTAAATCATGGGCGCCGTTTAATGTCATGCAACGCAGAACAGTTTTGTTAAACAATAATGATAAACCTGGACTGAAAGATCTGGAAAAAGAATGTCTAGCAAATAATGCTAAATTTAAAAACTGGGAATGCGACGAAGCTAAAATGAAAACGACTAAAGATGGCAAAGCGTTGTATATGCATTGTCTGCCGGCTGATATCACAGGTGTAAGTTGCACGGAAGGAGAAGTGTCAAAAGATGTATTTGAAAAATATCGTCTTGCTACTTATTCTGAAGCAGGCTACAAACCATTTGTTATAGCTGCTATCATATACCTTTCACGAATTCAGGATCCGGTTCAGAAATTAAGAAGCATCGTAGAAAACAACAAGAAGAGAAGCTTGTAAATTATTTTCTTTCGAAAAAGTAAATACAGTATTAATTCAAACACTAATTATGTCAAGAATCATTAAGAAAATTGATCATGCAGTTGTAAAGAAAACTGCTGCACGATGCAAAGCTCATGGAATTACAATTCCAACCTTTGCTCAGATGCGTGACCCTGAAAAAATTCCTCAGTCTATAAAATCAAAATTGCCTGCTGTTGGTTTGTGGGATGTAAATCCTTTGAACCTTTATCGTATCTCCTGGAAAAATGATATTAAAACCGGTTTGTACGGTGGTGTCAATTATATTGAAATCCCAAGAGAAATAACAGGAGTAAAAGCTAGAATCATCGGCATCATCGGGAAATATTTTCCTACCGGTGCTCATAAAGTTGGTGCTGCTTTCGGTTGTCTTGTTCCCCGATTAGTAAGCGGTGAATTCGACCCTGAAATTCATAAAGCTGTTTGGCCATCTACAGGAAATTATTGCCGTGGTGGTGCTTTTGATTGTCGTCTGTTGGATTGTACACCTATTGCCATTCTTCCTGAAGGTATGTCTAAAGAAAGATTTACCTGGTTGAAAGAAATTGGTTCCGATGTAATCGCTACTCCCGGAACAGAATCAAATGTAAAAGAGATCTATGACAAATGCTGGGAGCTGAAAAAAGATCCGTTGAATATCATCTTCAATCAATTTGAAGAATTTGGAAATCCAATCTGGCATTACAATGTTACAGGACCTGCTCTTGAAGATGCATTTCAAGCATTAAAAATTAAAAACGGAAATGCTGCAGCTTATATTTCTGCTACAGGTTCTGCAGGGACTATTGCTGCCGGTGATTACTTAAAAACTCTTCATCCGTCTTTAAAAATTGTTGCCAGCGAAGCATTGCAATGTCCCACATTATACATGAATGGTTTTGGTGAACATCGAATTGAAGGTATTGGCGACAAACATGTTCCTTGGGTTCATAATGTGAGATACACTGATGCTGTTGCTGCAATCGATGATGAAGATTGCATGCGTGTATTACGATTGTTCAATGAAAAACCGGGAAAAGATTTTCTCGCTACCTTAGGTGTGAGTGAAAGTAAAATTGACGAATTAAATTTGCTAGGTATATCCGGTATTGGAAATCTTCTTGCAGCCATAAAAACTGCGAAATATTATGAGATGGGAGAAAACGATGTTGTCATGACTGTCTTCACTGACTCTATTGAAATGTACCGATCACGTCTTGATGAATTAACGCATGAACATGGTGCTTACTCTCAACTCCAGGCGGCTATGGATTTTTCAGGGCCGTTGGCGCATCAGGCAATTGACTTCTACAAAGAGTTGTCTTATTACGAAAGAAAAGCAATTCACAACTTCAAATATTTCACATGGGTTGAACAACAAGGAAGGTCTTCAGAAGAACTGAAAGAACAATGGGAACCTGAATATTGGAAAACAATTTTTGAAGAGGAAGTAGTTTTATTTGATAAACTAATTACAGAATTCAATCAGCAAGTAGCATCATAAATAAAAAAGAAAAAATATGTTCAATAAAATATTAGCGGAAGCAAAGAAAAATGAAAGAGCGGTTGCGGGATTTCTCCGAGATTTAATAGCAGTAAAATCTCTTAGCTCACAAGAAGGCGCTGTCGTTCAACGTATCAAACAGGAAATGGAAAAATGCGGTTTCGATGAAATCACTATTGATCCTATGGGAAATATTCTCGGACGAATTGGTAAAGGAAAGCATATCATTGCAATGGATGCACACGTTGATACGGTCGATGTTGGTAATCCTGAAAATTGGACAATTGATCCTTTTCAAGGAGAAGAAAAAGATGGTATCATATATGGACGCGGAGCATGCGATATGAAAGGTGCGCTTGCATCTATTATCTATGGCGGTAAAATTATTAAAGATCTTGGTCTTGAAGACGACTATACGCTTTACATTGTTGGAAGTGTTCAAGAAGAAGATTGTGATGGATTGTGCTGGCAATATATTATTAACGAAGATAAATTAAGACCGGATGTTGTAGTAATTACCGAACCAACAAATCTTGCTATTTACAGAGGACATCGTGGTCGCATGGAAATTGAAGTAAGAACAAAGGGTATTTCTTGCCACGGTTCTGCTCCTGAAAGAGGTGTGAATGCAGTTTATAAAATGGCTCCTATTGTTTTGGATATTGAAAAACTAAATGAACGACTTGGTGGCGAACCCTTCCTTGGAAAAGGCACAGTTACAATTGCTGATTTCCGTTCCACTTCACCATCATTATGTGCTGTTGCTGATTCTGCAACGATTCACCTTGACCGCAGGCTTGCTGCTTCTGATACACTTGAATCAGCAGTAAAAGAAATTCAGGATCTGCCTAGTGTTAAACAAGCAAATGCAGAAGTGGTAGTTCTTGATTATGCTGTTCCAAGTTGGAAAGGTCTTACATACCCTATGAAAAAATATTTCCCAACATGGTTGCTGCCTGAAAATCATCCTGCGCTAAATACTGGAGTGAAAGCTTACGAAGGATTGTTTGGTGAAAAGCCTGAAGTAAGCAGATGGGTTTTCAGTACCAATGGAGTTGCAGTAATGGGAATGCATGGTATTCCTTGTATCGGTTTCGGTCCGGGGAATGAAATTTATGCGCACATGGCAACAGAGCATATTCCTGTTGAGCATTTGGTAAAAGCATCAGCATGGTATGCTGCTTTTCCTATGATCTATTTGAAAGAAAAAGAAGGTAAATAAAAACTTGTTGATGGGAAAACCTATATTAATTGCAATCGGCGGTAATTCATTGATCAGAGCAGGACAAAGCGGGTCGGTGAAAGAACAGATGGAAAATGCAAACACCACTTGCAGACATATTGCCAAACTTGTTGAACAAGGTCATCAGGTTGTGATCACACACGGCAATGGACCGCAAGTGGGCGCGCAACTTATCCGCTCTGAAATGGCTTCTCACCAAGTATATTCTCTTCCGTTAGATAGTTGTGATGCTTCCACGCAAGGTGAAATGGGATACATTCTGCAAAATGCTATGCGTACTGCTTTGCATGGTCTTGGAATAAAAATTCCGGTGATTACAATTCTTACACAAATAGTAGTTGATGAAAATGATCCGGCATTTGCGACTCAATCGAAACCAATCGGCCCATTTTATTCAAAAGATGTAGCCGAACAACGGAAAAATGAATTGGGATGGAAAGTTATTGAAGATGCAGCGAGAGGTTACAGACGCGTAGTTCCATCGCCATATCCACTTGAAATTGTTGAACTGGATGCAATACAATTTTGTCTCTCTCAAGGTTTCATAGTTATAGCTGTCGGCGGTGGAGGTATTCCGGTGATTGATAAGGACGGAATATATCATGGCGTAGAAGCTGTAGTGGATAAAGACAGAGCATCTTCGCTTCTTGCAAACAAATTGGAGTTAGATACATTTATTATTTCAACAGATACCGATAAAGTATATCTGAATTTCAAAAAACCTGATGAGATGGCGCTTGATACTATTTCACTTGAAGAAGCAAAGAAATATATGGGCGAAAATCATTTCTTAGCAGGAAGCATGGGACCAAAGGTGGAAGCAGCTATTGATTTTCTCTCAAAAGGAGGAAACGAAGTTATCATTACCCGCCCGGAATTAATTTCTGAAGCTGTAAAAGGAAAAACAGGTACTCACATTTTTTCAAACGATAAATAAAGCAAATCATGAAATTTAATCACATCATAAATTCACAGCAATTTACTCTCCCTTTACTAAGAGAATTATTTGTTCGTGTTCAGGAAATGGAACAAGTTGTAAAACGAGGTGGAACCAGCGATTATGAAAAGAAAATCATGGCTTCGCTGTTCTTTGGTTCTTCAAGTCTCACGCTACTTTCATTTAAAGCTGCCATGTCCAGACTTGGAGGTAAAGAGCTCACAATGGAAAATGCTTCTGCATTTTTTTCTGTTTCTCAGGAAGATGCTTTGGAAGATACGATCAGAGTAATTGATGACTTCTGTGATGTCATCGTTCTTCGTCACAATGAAATCGGTGGAGCTGCAAGAGCATCAATGGTGTCTACTGTTCCATTAATAAATGCCGGTGATGGAAAAGGCGGACAACATCCAACACAAGCACTGCTTGACTTATACACCATTCACAAGGAAACCAATAAACTTGACGGATTAAAAATTGCAATTGTTGGAAATCTTGCAGAAGGCCGCACCGCTCGCTCGCTTTCTTATCTGCTTAGTAAATATGAAAGAGTAAAATTGTATTTTGTTGCTCCGGAATCATTGCAGATGAAACAAGATATTCTTGATCATCTTACCGAAACAAATACGTGGTACGCTCTTGAATCGGATTTACATAAAGTTCTTCCTGAAGTGGATGTAGTTTATACAACTCAAATTGAAAGAGATCGCTTTAGCGGAAATGATACAGAGTTCAATCACTACAAACAAAATTATTTTCTTGATAAGAACTCAATCCAATTGATGAATAAAAAATCAATCATTTTAAGTCCTCTCCCTAGATTCAATGAAGTTTCAACAGAAATTGATGGCGATCCCCGAGCAGCCTATTTCCGCCAAACACAAAATGGTATGATTTTAAGAATGGCGCTCTTGGCGTGGGTTTTGGAGTGATTCGTTTTTCGCTATTAGAAGTTCGTTTTTCGTTTTTCGAACTACGAATAACGAAAAACTCTGTCTTTTATAAAATTCCCTGTTTGTATCATCGAAAGTCATGATGAGAATAATATTTATCAAAAAATCGAATAGGATAGATAATTTTATATAGCTTTAATGTTCAATTTAAAATCAAAACGAAAATGAAATCAAAACTACTTCTCGTATTTGTATTGCTTTGCAATTTCATTAATGCCCAAAATTATCAATGGGCGAACAGCGCAGGAACTAATCATGTTGAAAGCGCACGATCGGTTGCTGCCGATGATTCAGGAAACGTATATGTGACAGGTTATTTTCAAGGTACATCAATTACCTTTGGAACGACAGTGTTAACAAATACCATAAATAATAAAACGGATATGTATTTGGTAAAATATGATGCCAATGGAAATGTTCTTTGGGCGCGTAGTAACGTGGGAATGGGTTACGACCAGTCTTCTTCTGTTAGTACTGATGCAATGGGAAATGTTTTGGTGTTAGGCACCTTTAATAGCGACTCCATTACCTTTGGTGCTTACACTTTAATGAATGTAAATCCTTCCGGACCTTTTACCTTGCAAGATGTCTTTCTTGTAAAATACGATGGAAGTGGAAATGTGCTTTGGGCAAAAAGCGGTGGATCAGCAAGTGGTGACATTGCACACTCTGTTGCAACTGATGATGCAGGAAATGTAGTTGTAGCAGGAGTCTGCTCCGGAGATAGTTTAACTTTTGGTTCCACCACACTTTCAAATCTTGGGGGAATACCAAATATGTATATTGTAAAATTCGACGAAAACGGAAACGTACTTTGGGCTCGCAATTCGGGCGACTATTCAGAAGCAAATTCAGTTGCCTTTGATGACTCAGGGAATGTTGTTGCGTTTGGTTATTATACAAATTCAACCATCATTTTTGGAACTACCACATTGACAAATATTGGCTTTGTAAATATGTTTTTAGTTAAATACGATGTAAATGGGAGTGTAATCTGGGCAAATAATTTAGGCGGAAGTAGTGCAGATTATTCTAAAGCACTTGCCGTGGATACGTCCGGAAACATTATTGTCGGAGGATATTTTCAAAGTGACACAATTATTTTTGGGACAGATACACTTATCAATGCCTCGAATAATGATGATCTGTTTCTTGCAAAATACGATTTGAACGGAAATGTGCTATGGGCAAAAAGAGCCGGTGGAATCGGCTCTGACAGGGTACTTTCTTTGGCCGCTGATATTTCAGGAAATATTCTTGCACTCGGTACTTATAACAGTCCTTCCATCGTCTTCGATTCTGATTCATTAGTACAATCAGTGAATGGTTATATCTATGTTGTAAAATACGATGCCAATGGAAATGTTATTTGGTTGAATGGTCCCGGTGGAACCAGTGGCTCTGATATCGCCTATTCAGTGGCAGTTGATAACCTCGGAGACGTTTTGGTTACCGGCGACTTCTGGAGTGCGACACTTACTTACGGATTAACAGTGCTAACGAACGCAGGTGATTACGACATGTTTATTGTAAAACTCAGTGGATTACCAACTATAGTTGATAATATGGAGAATAAGAATTCCATTTCTGTTTTTCCTAATCCTTCAAGCGGAAAATTCACTTTAGCAGCAAAAGGAAGATTGGAAATTTATAATGTACTTGGCGAAAAAATTCTTTCGCAAGAATTAATTTCTGACAAAACAGAAGTTGACCTAGGAAACTATAAGAAAGGAATCTTTGTTTTGAAAATTAATTCAGCTTCCACAACTTATAGCAGGAAAATTATTGTCTATTGATATTCAAATTGCATTTATTTGCTATCCGGAATAAAATCCAGAACAATAGAATTCATACAGTATCTTTTTCCGGTTGGTGGTGGTCCATCGTCAAACAAATGTCCGAGGTGGCCTCCGCATCTTCCGCATAGAGCTTCTGTTCGAATCATTCCCAAGGTCTTGTCGCTTTTATATACCACACTTGCCTTGTCAACTTGATCAAAAAAACTTGGCCAACCGCAACTGCTACTAAATTTCGCAGTAGACCTGAATAACATATTCCCACAAGCAGCGCAGTAATAGGTTCCCTTGTCTTCTGTGTTGCAGTATTTTCCTGTGAACGGACGCTCTGTATCTGCACGACGCGATACCTGATACACATCATCAGGTAGAATTTTTTTCCACTCTTCATCAGACAAAACTAATTTGCTTGTGTCTGTATTTGAATAATAAGGGTTCATGGGTTTGCTTAATAAATTATTAGACACTGTTCGTTTATTTGAATTTTGAGATTGTCCACATGTTGATAAAATAAACATGAGTAGTATCAGCGCAATGCTGAGTAGGGTCGCTATCGTTTTCAATGATTGGAGTCTTTTATCTCGTGAAATTTAATGTTAGTCTTTCGTTTTAATTGCATACCAATCTATTTTCCTAGACAAATACATGATAATTGCTAAAACAATAAACAAACCAATGCTTCCCATTAATAATGCATAATCTTCCATTTGTATAATTGAATAAATAAATAAATAAAGTATGGTTAGAATTAAGCAGATTATAGCAGTCAACTTTTTGTCATTAAAAATACTCTTTGCATAAAGTGTTATTAAACTTATAATTGAAATGCCGGAAATCAGATAACTATACTTAAAAGCAATATGCTCTGATAAAGCAATTAATAAAGTGTAAAATACACAAAGCGCCAACCCAACAATAATAT
>CAYHCU010000108.1:0-3554 GCA_964355035.1 uncultured Flavobacteriales bacterium
AAAAGACCTAGAAGATAAAGATGGTGACGAAAAAGCCCAATCAAAAAGTTTACCAATACGTTTTGGTGTAAAAAAAACAAAGTTAGTTATCTATGCACTAATCCTATTTTCCATCGCTTCTATTTCGCATGTACTCTATTACAATTTTTCGGATAACACAGTAATCAGCTTTTGGTTGCTTTGTGCTATTTTCATTTTACCACTACTTATTTTAGCATACTGGATTTTTGTTTCTGAAGAAAAAAGAGATTTCCATTTCGCAAGCATATTTGCCAAAGCCTACATGTTTCTTGGAATCTGTAGTATGTTTGGGTTCTGGTACTACTTTTTAAGATAAAATTGTGAAAAATATTTCATCACTAAAAATAATTTTAGGCTCCGGCTCTCCGAGAAGAAAACAACTTCTCGCTGAATGTGGTTTTAATTTCACAGTGAAAACAAAAGAAATAGACGAAACCCCTCCTGTCGGTTTACTGCGCGAAAATATTGCTATGAAACTTGCTGAAATGAAAGCTGATGCTTTGGCGAATTCAATTCAGGACGATGAAATATTAATTACAGCAGATACAATTGTTTGTCTGAATGACCATGTCCTAAATAAACCACTTGATGCTGAACATGCAAAACAGATGTTGAATCTACTGAGCAATTGTCGTCATCAGGTATATACAGGAGTATGCATTTTATTTAAAAATAAGAAAACAGTTTTTTTCTGTGAAACAGATGTTTTCTTTTATGAATTAACTCAAGAAGTAATTGAGCAATACATAGCCATTTATTCACCATTCGATAAAGCCGGATCGTATGGAGCCCAGGAGAGTTTACCTGAAAACACGAATCCATGTTCTAAAGAAGAAATTGAATTCATTAAATCCATTGGAAAACCATATCTTTTTGAAAACACATTGGTTCAAACGCATAAACAAAACATTCCACTCATCAGAGAAATCAAAGGAAGTTATTTTAATGTTATGGGTTTACCTATTGTAGAACTAACTAAACAGTTACAAAAAATGATTTACTAGAAATGTTTTCCGGAAACAATACAAGTACAAGGTCTGCCTATTTCAAGATGCATTTAGCAATCTTCTTATGGGGATTTACCGGACTTCTGGGAAAACTTATTGATTTAAACGAAGGAATGCTTGTTTGGTATCGAATGTTGATTAGTAGTGTTGCAATTGCAGGAATATTTTATTACAGAAAATCTTTTCCAAAGATTAAGAGAAGAGAAATAATACAGATTAGCGCCATCGGTTTTATTGTAATGCTCCATTGGGTAACCTTCTATGGTTCCATCAAAGCCAGTAGTATATCTGTTGCAATGATTTGTTTATCCGCCATTGCACTCTTCTCTTCCATTATTGAACCATTGATCAACAAAGCCAGATTTGATTTTATTGAAATTTTATTCAGCGCAATGGCGGTAACCGGAATCGCCACTATTTATAATTCTGATGTTTCAGCGTCTACCGGCATCTTTCTCGGCTTAACGAGTGCATTCTTAAGTTCACTGTTTTCCACCTTCAATAAACGGATTGCAACCAAATACGAAACGCTCACAATTAGCTTTATCGAATTAGCGAGTGGCTGGTTCTTTCTGACCTTACTTTTACCGTTTTATTTTATGTTTGCGGACGACACTAAATTAATCCCCGATTGGAGCGACTTATTTTATTTGCTGATTTTATCAATAATCTGTACTGTTCTCACCTGGATATTATCGCTACAAGCATTGCGAAAAGTTTCAGCCTATACGATGGGATTGGCATTGAACTTAGAACCGGTTTATGGAATAATTTTGGCAATACTTTTTGCAAAAGAAGGTCGATTAATGAATCAGGGATTTATTACCGGAGCTGTAATTATTCTTGCAACCGTGGTCTTACATACAATTTACAAAGCAAAAAAGCGGATTTAAATTAAATTTAGTATTATTCAATAAGGTGACAAATGTATTTTGCCACCTTGTTTTTTTTTATATCTTTAGCCGCTCTAACCCTAAATTAGTATGAAAAAAAAACTACTCTCCCTTCTGACTATCTGTTGTTTTACTTTCAACGGATTTGCGCAGTGCACTCCGGGCAATTCTGAAATTATTATTCAGATCATTCCTGACTCCCATCCTAACGAAACTTCATGGACAATTTCGGATAATTCCGGGACATTATTAGCCGTTGGCGGCTCAGTAGGTGATACGATTTGTTTGCCCACAAACAGTTGTGACATGTTCCATATCTATGACACCTTTGGCGATGGTATCAACAGCCCAGGTGGATATTTTGTATATGTTGATGGCATACTTATAGCAAGCGGCTCCAATTTTGGAATGGATTATCAGGTCTCAGTCAATTGTCCGCCAAGTAGCTTTTGCACGAATAGTCTGCCAATTGATACAGGAACATTTATCGGAGCATTCGAAGATTCATGGTTCAGATTCACACCAAGTGTAACGGGAACTTACCTCCTTACTACTTGTGGTTTGAACACTTGCAATACTCAGATCTGGGTGTATGCTTCATGTCCAACAATTCCTTATCAGGATAATGCAACAGGCACATATGCTTATAACGATGACAATGCATGCGGACTTCAAGCTGATATGCATGTAGCTTTCTTTGCCGGAACTACTTATTTAATTCGCATAGGTGATGCACTAAACTCATGTACCGGATCTATCAATTTCAAATTAGAATATTTAAGCCAAATACAAGGCTGTACTGATATAACCTCTTGTAATTACAATCCTCTTGCAGTCATAGACGATGGTAGTTGTATTTATCCGCCCAATCCGCTTTGTGCCGGCCCCGATTTACAGATTGATTCTATATCATTTATCAATAGCTTAAGTCTTACCTCACATACTGCTGCAACTTGTGATGTGGATGAAGGTTGTGTTACAGGTTATGGAACGAGATATGTATTACAATTTACTTCTAAAATAAATAATATAGGAACGCTGGATTATTACATTGGAAATCCATCTGCTCAACCGGGAATGTTTAACACCAATAATTGCCATGGACATGCACATTACGAAGGTTATGGAGATTATCGTTTATTCAACTCCGATGGCAACCTAGTTCCTTGCGGTCATAAAAATGGATATTGCGTAATTGACCTCTGCGGATTTGGTCAATATACATGTGGTAATATGGGAATCACCTCAGGTTGTTATGATGCTTATGGCGCAGGAACACAATGTCAATGGATCGATTTAACGGATGTTCCTACCGGTGATTATCGTGTAGCTGTAATTATTAATTCTCAGCATTTACCGGATGCAATGGGTAGATATGAAACCAACTTTGCAAATAATGCTTTGCAGGTTTGTATGCATATCGTTCATAACACATCAGGAGCACCAACCTATACATTACTTCCAAATTGTCAGCCTTATGTTGACTGTACAGGTTTACCGGGTGGAGCAAATGAAAGAGATTGTAATGGAATTTGTAATGGCCCGGGTGTTTTTGGTGATACTTATTCAAACTCATCTTTAGATTCATTAGACGTAATTACCTATATGGATCTTATTCAAATTGGCTTACCTC
>CAYHCU010000108.1:3654-9594 GCA_964355035.1 uncultured Flavobacteriales bacterium
TTAGATTCAT
This sequence comes from uncultured Flavobacteriales bacterium, assembly GCA_964355035.1. Classification (GTDB taxonomy): domain Bacteria; phylum Bacteroidota; class Bacteroidia; order AKYH767-A; family 2013-40CM-41-45; genus JADKIH01. The sequence continues at coordinate 3,665 of CAYHCU010000108.1, forward strand.
TAGACGTAATTACCTATATGGATCTTATTCAAATTGGCTTACCTCCTTCTTTATGTTACGATTTAAATGCAGATTCAAATATTTCTGTGTATGATGCTTCTCTGATGAATTGGTGTTTAAGAGGAAATAACAGTCACCCCGGTGGCAGCTACCATAACCATTGTAATTTCCCTAGAAATATAATCAACCCAAGCGACTCAACAAGTTTGTCAATCAGCAACATTAATTACATCGATAATTATTTTGATATTGAATTGCTCTCCCCTGATGCAAATGTCAAATCTTACCAATTTAAAATCACTGGAGCGACAATCAGTTCAGTAGTTAGCTTAATAAACCCGATTACTTTCCCTGTGGATCTTCGATTTAAAGCATCCACAAATGAAGTATATGCTATTTCAATTCAGGATTCTTCTATCTTAAGATCTACAACACCTCGTCAGTTAGTGAGAATTTATTTCAATGGTTTAACTGACAGTATAATTTGTATCAGCGAAATTACAGACATCGTAAATCAAGATGCAGAAAGAACAATCGCTTCTGTTGCCGGAACATGTGTACCTTCTTTGATTACAGAGGTAAGTACCATAGCCAGACCATCGGATCTGGTTGTCATTCCAAATCCTGCAAGTGAAAGAGCGTTTATTCACATCTCAGGTCCGGCTGGTTCGAAAGATGAAATCCAAATAACAGATGCTTCAGGCCGTATCGTTTCTGTTCCGATTATTTTAATTCGCGATTCATGGTATGAAATGAATTTAAACTCACTTCCTACCGGTGTTTATTTTGTGATTAGAAAAGGGAATAATGTTTATGGGGTGACAAGGTTTGTGAAATTATAAAACGGCATTCTGCTTGAAAGATGAAAATGCTGCAAGCATCTTGTAGCGGTTTACTTTCCCCTCATCCCCTTTCAAAAGATGCATGCGTCAATCTTACAAAGGAACTTTTAGTTCCTTGTACGACTTAATGTTTATCGTAATTTTATCTTTCGTCAACATGACAGCCATGCAGAATTTTAAATTTTGTACCACCGTTAAATTTAATTCTCATTAACTTTTGAAGAAACTACAATATTTCAAAAATTATTTCACAACCGTAAATCGCGTACTCGATAGATATGAATTGCTCTCATAAAACGAGATCACATAGCTTCCTACTGTCAGATTTTCAAGGTTGATGGAATTGTTTTGCAAGTTTTGTTCCAAAATCATTCTTCCATACAAGTCTTGTATTTTTGCAGTAACAATCCTTCCATCATTCTTGTTGAAGAATACAGTTAATTTATCAGATGCCGGATTCGGAAAGATAGTGATTTCATTGCCACCACTTACATCCACAACACCATTCGGCAATCCTAAGGTGTCACACACAGAACCACCTAAGGCAGGTAAATCGTAATCAGGGTTGTTCGGTAGTCCAAGATATGTACGTTTACCACCAAGATAAAAACTATATAGCTGAAAATCGCACGCGGACGCCAATAAGTCAGGTTGATTGATAATGCTTAAGTTTTCATTATAAACATTCCGTATAGAATCATCATACGGGTAGTTAAAATACATTCCATCATAATATCCGATACTCCAATAAATTTTATTATCAGGTGCTAATTTTAAATTTCCCGCTCCATAACGAGGAAAATTAAAAGAAAAAAGTGTTTGCCTAGTTGATGAAATATTTGTAGCAATAAGGTCATATTGTATGAGCATGGACAAAGTATCCATAACAGAAACATAGAGCTTACTACTATTCAGTGAAAATTCCGCATCCCAAAAATAATCCTGTCGTAATCCCGTTTCCCAGTTGATCAGCTTTCTGTTGCTTAATAAACCACTGCAACGGTCAAAGTCGTAAAGTTCTAGCAGACCTGTAACAGCAACAATAAGTAATTTATTACCTGTAGAGTTAAATTTTAAACGCAAAAAACCGGCGATTGTTGGAGTTCCGATATTTTGAATAGAATCTATTGAAATTCCTGTATCTGTAATTAATAGCCGATAAACTGAATTCGAAGCCGCAAAAGTATACGATTTACTTAGTACCCACCAATCACGACCATTGCCATGTTTTATAGCTGCAAGTCCATCAACAGGACCACTTCCAATCCCATTGAAGTCGCAGATTAAAACATTCTTTTGAAGCACTTTCCCGAGTCCGGAATTGTAAGATAAATCCACTAGCGTATAATACAATCCCGGGAAATCCAAAATTCCAATATGCAAAACATAATACTGCTGAAAATTGGCAGGGTTGGGAACGATTGCCATTTCATAATACCAACCCTCTCCAATTAAGCTATCGCCATTTTCCATTATTTCATTTACAGAATTATAAATCAATGCTGTTTGCCCCCCTGGCGATGCTCTGGTATTGCAGTAAAATAAAAGCCTACCGGAAGTATCTGAGATGGATGCACAGCTTCCTCTTCCATCCATACCACATGATGAAGTTGTAGGGGGTGATGTATTGAAGTTAATTACAGCACTATCCCCAAAACACCATATTCCATCTCTTCTGGGTTGAGAGAAAGAATATGTTATACATAAAATATATATTAATAAGAAGATGATTTTTTTCATAGCAATAGAAGTGAACCTGACCCTTAAGGATCAGGTTCACTTGTTATTTTAATAATTATTTAACAATGGTAAATCGCGCACTGGATAAATATGAATTACTCTCATAAAACGAGATTAAATAACTACCGGCATTTAAATTTTCAAGATTGATGGAATTATTTTGCAGATTCTGTTGCAAGATCATTCTGCCGCATAGGTCAGATATTTTTGCAACAACGTTGTTGCCATCATTCTGATTAAAGAATACAGTTAGATAATCAGATGCGGGATTCGGGTAGATAGAAAAATTAGTCGGAGCTTTAGGAGTTGTTTGAGTTTGACGTACACGAAGGTTATTTTCACGATCGTCTACTTCAGCCATTAATGTTGCGCGGGCAATATATACTGCCGGCCCTCCTTCCCATGCATTTGTGTTGGCAATTGGAGTCAATCCATCAATCTCATCTTGAAACAATTCACGGTTATCATCTATTTCACTTTGTAAGGCTACCTGTTCAGTATATTTTCTATTTGATTCTATAATACTTGCATCCGAAACTAAATTTAGTTTCAAAAGTGCATCCGAAAGATTACCATTAAGTGCATCCACTTCTGCTTCACTGAACTTACCAGTATTTTTCTGTTGCAAGGCCGAATAGAAGGCTTCAAATTCAGGGTTGACTAAGCGCAAAGTAGAGTCATCTTTCAACATCTTATATGCAAATTCTTTATCCATGTACTGACTCTCTTCCGGGTAATTAAGATAACTGATGCTATCACCAACTATCGCTTCAATTTTACCGGTCAATAATAAATCAGGAAGACCATTACACACAGGTGCGGTTGAATTTGGAATTGGGTTTGGAATAATGACAAACTGATTCACAGGTTCAGGACTGTACTTGTTACTAAATCCTGTACTATTTGAAAGGCCGCGATTAAACCAATAAAATGGGAAAATAACAGTACCATCTGCCCGATTGTACATTGTTGCAGTAAGCGTAGGAAAATTATTCCATTCATTATCCCAAGGGTCGGTTAAAGATCCTTGATTCGTCATTTTTGCCAAACTCAGGTTAACTCCTTGCACACAGGAAGTGAAATGATTGCATACCAGATTTGTGAAATTACAAGTACTTACAAAACGCATGGAAGTTCCGTAATTTGTTATGTAGTTAAATTTGAGATCTAAATATTGTGTACTCTTCATGTTCATGGCTAACATTAAGTTTACAAAATTACTTGAAGCTTGAGTGAGTGGAACATTTCTATAAATAATATTATCTCTTACAGTGCCATAAGTAATTGCATTGAGCCAAATGCCATAGTGAAAATATCCTGCATTAGTAATTTGCGCATGAGATAATGTAGAATAAATACGATTTTCGTAAATGTTGAAATCAAAACTAGAAACATCTGTGCCACCGGTATTGATTCCATAAATACTTATTCTCAAATTATGAAAATCATTATCAGAAATGGTCGTCGGATTAATTGACGGTAAATTATTACTTAAATAAATACCTGTTGATACAAAGCCGCCGCCACTTGTAATTTCTTGTTCAAAAAATGAATTATGCTGAACAACTATACTTTTCTTATAGGCATTAATCATTGAGATTGAAATTCCGGATTGAACAGGATCAAGAATATTCAAACCATTATGCAGGAACGAATTATACTTTATTATGCTGGCTATTCTACCAATAGCATAGATGCCATATAAGGCATCGGTGAAACTATTGCTATTGGAAGCTGAACCGGTATTCACTTCTCCCACATTGAGAACATTTTCATTCGTGCCTGACATTTTAGAATAGATTGCAAAACCGGTACCCCCTTTATGGATGTAGCCGGGATTATTATTGATTTGGATAAAGTTACAATTATGCACATCAACCTGACTGTTTACAGCATAAATACCAAAGCTCAGATTTTTAAAAGTACAGGATGTTCCGGGAGTTGTGCTAAATGGTAAAGAACGATATCCGATTGACGTAATCAAATCATTTAAAATTATTCCGGCAAACGCCTTTTGCCCTTGTGGAATTCCTACTTGCCCGTTAAAAGTCGGAAAAAGAATAGGATCGGTTCCATCAAAAGTGCAATTTTTAAAGTATGACTCATATAAATTTGGAGTAGTTCCCAACTGTCCAAAAGAAGGTTGATCAGAAGGAAAGGGCCCTGTCTTGATTCCGGCGAAATTTTTAGAGAAGGTACAATTCTCCATCTGAAGTACGCTGAAACAATGTTCCAAACCCAAAGCATATTCAGCATCAGCGAACGATACGTCAGTTAGTTTTATGTAGCTGTCTACATCAAAATCAATTCCTTTCCACATTCCACAGACTCCTTTTACCACGCACTTGATCATTTCAAGCCCGGGATAATAAAGAGGCAAAGCATGAGTAACGCTTTCTCGTGTAAATATAATCGCACCTTTTCCCATCCAAAGTTTACAGTCATTAAACTTCACATTTGTATTTTTCAAGTTTAGCATTCCCTGAATAAATAATTCTTTTTGGTTGATTTCGATAGTTTGAGTAACTGTATTCACAGTTCCACCCAAAATAATTGCCAAATCACTAATAGTATAAAATCTATCATCTACATCAAATACTTTAATCGTTGTACCGGGGACAGGGTCCGGACAACACTCCTGCATATAAATAGTATCATGCACCGTCCCTCCGTCATAGATTAAACTTCCGGCGAAATTCCATGTAACGGATACCGAATTGGTATTCTGATTTATTATAGTTCCGCTATTTGCAGGGAATAGTTTCCATGGATTTGGTATTCCGGTTAAAACCGGATAAAGATAATACTGGTATGTCACCGGTGTAGTTGAACAAGTCGGACTTAATAACATTGGCCCTCGGATTTCATTAATTGTAGTACAACCAAAAGTGGAATTAATTGCAAATAGCAGATTGAATAAAACTCCTAAAGCTAAAATTGATATTCGAAATTTGTACCTTAAAAAACTGACCTGTGACCTGTGACCTGCGTTCTGCAAAGGTACTCTGTAATCTGATTCCATATTCTTCATGATTTTTGAATTTAGTAAAAATTAATAACAATTACACCAGCAATGTATGAAAAATATTGAATAACAAGTTTATTTTCAGAATTTTACAAAAACGATTTTTATCATGGATAATGAGCGAATAAGTGGCTCGCTGTACAATCAACAAAAGAAAAGAGTAAAATTCGCATTTAGGAGAGAGTATAGTTTCAAATCCGGAGCGTACTTACAGCAAGTTGCGCTTTTGGCTAAAGCCGGAGTCGGGAGTATTTCTTCACCGTCCCTTAAAAGGGACGGCAATAAAAAAAGGGACGGCAATAAAAAAAGGGACGGCAATAAAA
>CAYHCU010000109.1:0-9507 GCA_964355035.1 uncultured Flavobacteriales bacterium
AAAGTTCAAAGTTAAAAGTTGCTGGTCTAACGGTTGCGGCATACCAGAAGGGCGACAACCACCACAAAGGTATCCAGCGAAAACGAAACTCCAAACAACTACAAAACTTTCCACGGAATAGCGAGATGAGCCTTTTTGGTATGCCGGGTTATGCGTTCGTGCTACGGTTCATTCGGATTTTGCTTATTAATTACAGGAACAATAAACCGTCCTGTTATATAACCAAGTAATGGACCTCCAACAACAGGATAAATAATCATAACTATAAAGTAAAATATTTTTGGAAGTTTAAATGGTATTGGCATACTAAAAAAAGGCCATGTTCCCATAGTAAACAGATGAGCAAGAAGCCAGGCAATTGTGCTATAAGCTATCCAATTGTAAGCTTTGGGAGTTATGTTTCGAAGAATGAATTTATATTGTAACCAACTGCTGATTAAAGCTCCCATAGTTGTGGCAAATGGTAAAACAACTTCTGGTTTTAAATTAGAATTTACATTAGAAGCTATTATATCAAATGACACATATGAAAGCGTAAACCCTAGAATTGAAAACCATAACCATTTTTGAACGGATTCCAGATACTTACGAAGGACTACCCATTGCATTAAACCGACACCAATTCCCATAGCTATTCCAATACCTAACTGACTTCCCGATTCTTCCTTTGCAGGCAAAATAATTTCTGCAAAGATGCCAAGAACAAAGATTAATAAAATTCCGATAAACCAACCAGCTGTGGTTAGCCATATCCATCTGTTTTGAGTTAGTTTTTTTTGAGATTTCTGATTCATCTCCAGTTGATCTTAAAATTAAAAAATTGTCTAATAATGATGAACTTTGTTAATATGTTTCCATTCCACAAGAGCAGTTAGTTTCAAAGTTGCACTGTCGCTCAAGCATGACGCATAACTTTTGACTTCTAACTTTCGACTTTTTACTTATTACCCACGACCTACTGCGCCAACGTAAACCTGATCGCTATACCGATGTTTGTATACGAAGTCGGATAACTTGTGGAGACAAATGGTTCGTTTGAACTGAAGTCATAGAAAGCTCTTACGTTGAATCGTTCGTTAACTGGATAGTCTGCCGATACTTTTACACTCAACGTTTTTGTTCCTGCACTTGGCTGGTTCGTGCCTTCAATCACTTTTCGAAGTATGGTCGTATTTTCGCGAAGGTTAAAATCAACTTTCACATTTAAATCGTTACTTAATTTTTTCTTGCCACCAATTTTGAATGGTAAGGTTACTCGCTTGAATTTATAACCAAATCCAACAGTGTATTCTATGCCTCGCACTTCTGTGATTTGAATATTTGAATATGCCAGTGTTACTGTTCGGTCTCGCTTAATTTCAAATCGTGTCTGTAAACTGTTTTTCCATGTCATGTCGAAACCGATTAACGGAGCCAACTGTTCACTGATTGTCACCTGTTGTATGTCGTATTTCGGAATGAAGTTTTTTGCCGAATCAAGTACAGATGGGAAGTTATTTACTTCTTTGAATAAAAGATTTTGCGTAAATGAATTCACGCTGAAGACAGAACGATACCCATGAGAAATTGTCAACGATTGTAAGAACGATTGTAAGAATTTCATTTTCGAAAGTCCATCGTAAGTTACTTTCCAGTTTGGCATCGGTATGATGTCTTTGAAGTTCTTTGTCAATGAACGGGAAGGTGTTCTTCCTGAATAGGCGGTTAAGAATGCATAAGTCAATGCTTCTTGTTGCGTTTGCCCGTAACCTTGAGCATAGGGTGTTCCTGTTCCTGAAGCATTTGGATTTTGCAATCCTAAAATGTTCGACACTGCTGCGATATTTGTAACAAACTGATCGAAGTTTTTATTCGAATAATCTTTTGCATCTGTTACGAAATGTGTGTTCCAGGTAAGATACGAAACAGAGAACGTTCCGGATTCTGTTGGACTATAGGATTTGAAAGTTCCGTCAGACGGTGTATATTTATAATATTCGCTATGGTTCAGTGTGTAATTTCTTGTCCCTGTCAATTCAATCTTGAAACTCTTCACCGGCTCAACAGTTGCGCGAACACTCAAATTCTCAACGTGAGTAGTAGTATAAAATGAATTGAGGGATGTATCTGTTGTTAACCAATTATAATTCATAGCATCCGGTCGGATATCCTGCTGGCTTCCGAAAATAAATCCAACACCCGGAGCAGCTTTTCCGCTACCATCAAAATTCCAATCTTGACCAATGAAATCCGGTTTGCCTCTGAAGCCGGGAAGTAGTATTCCATTGGTTTCTGTGTAACTAACAGTTGCTGTTTTTAGCATCATCAGTGTTTTTACAAACCCTTTTACAATAGGAGCCATGATGGAAGGCCTTTTCTCTGTACTGTCTTTTACAGTTTTAAGAGAATCAGACGGTAATTTTACTTTCGTTTTTGGAGCATTCGGTTTCGGTGGAGCAGGGGAATTGATCTTTTTTAAATAGGGGATTTTATTATAGAGATTATTGAATGTTAAGCTTGCATTGTAAGTAAGACTTTGAGAATTGGAAATCGTATTCCCCCACTTATCATCGCCTAATTTATTTTGTAAGCTATCAAATACTAATTCTCTTCCTGTCCAGTTATATTCTGCTCCATAGCGGATGCTGCCATTCATGAAGTCCGTTAGAGGAAGTTTACTAAATGGTATATTGTAAGTTGCATTCGAGCTATGATGATAATCTTTTAACCGACCTAAATTTTTCAGACTTGTACGAATTGAATCTCTTTCATCTTGTGTATCTATCCTTCCGATTGGTTCATCGATAATAGCATTGGCTGTTGCATTAAAATCTAATTTGATGGACTTCGTGAGATCCCAGTTCAATCCATAATTACGCACCATCCGGAATGTTTTTACGTAAGTAGGGTCAAGGTTAAAGAGGAGACCTGTATTGTTTCTTAGCTGAGTTTCAGAATATGTACGATCCAGACTCGCTCTGAAATTCAAAGCATTTGGAAGCGGGTTAATGTTTACGTCTTTTATTAATTTCAGCCACGTTGATCCCAGCGTTTTAGATTTTGTTTTTTCAAATGGGGTAAAGGGTTTTGCTGTACGGTTGTAGTTGTACCCAATTGCGCCATTATAGGTTTTAGCCAGGAAATACTCTGTATTGTAATTTCGCTGATAATACTCAGTATATGCATAAGTGAAATTCAAATTCTCCACATCATAAATGTGTGCTTTTGCATTTTGCTTTACTTTTGTTTTACGAATGTTTGTGAAATTGATATTTTTCTTCTGTGTGTATTCTGTTGAAGTCAGATTTATTTTATCGACTGCTTCTGAATTTGGTGCAGCATCGATTGCTTGTGTTAACAAGACATCAGGATCCAGCGGATTATATTGTGGTTTTATTTTTTCTTCCGAGTAGCTAAAGAAAGCCGGAATTTTTACACCTGATTTTTCAGGAAGGAATTTTCCTAATTCTATGCTCGTACTTAAATCGTAGGATGATCTATCGAAACGATCTCTTTCACTTACTTTCTTTTCTAAACTTCCCCAGCCTGCAGTACTATGGTTACCTACTATGCTGAAGGTTCCCAAGTCGGCTAGCTTAGCTGTTATTTTTGCTGTTGCTGCCCAACCACCTTTTTCATCAAAGTCTGAAAGACGAAGTTCATTGAACCAAACTTCACCACAAATTTTCTCTCCTGTACCGATTGGATCTTTTGGATTTCGAATCCCAAGCATGATAGAACGAACATTACTTAAATTCGGAGTTCCTTTGATGGTAATTATTCTGTCACCATCTGTTACAGGGAATGGCGTAAATAAAGTGACAGATGAATTCGTAGTCATTTCGGCATTCCGACGCAACTTGGCTAAAATTAATTTGTCGAGTTCAATTTCCAATATGTTTCCTGCCGGCCAGATTTGATTGGCGTCTCCTGTTGCCGGTGGTGTGATAATTAATGGTATGTCGTACTCATAATAATTTTCATTAAAGTCACTGCCAATACGAATAAATGCATGCATGTCACCATTGCTAAGTGCTGTAGTATTTTGATTTGATTCAGCATGAATGAACATCTTCAACTTCTTGTATGCTCTGAAATCGAATTGTGTATTGCGGTAGGCAGCTCTTGCATCGCCATCTTCTAAATCGCACACTCTTAAAGAAAGTGATTGTTCGTTTAACGTTGCCAATGCAGGTGCACTTAAATCTTTCTCTTGATCAATTCCCGGAGGAAGTACATAAACAATTGGTTCACGTGAACCGTTTTCTTCTATACTTACCGAAGTGATATCAAATGCTGTTGCTCCCGGAGTTTCAGGTGTCGGACTGTATTCTCCCGGTGTTAAAAGAGAAAAATTATAACGACGCCATTCACCACGCAGAAATTCTAATTTAGCAAAACGACAAACTATTGGTGTAGAGAAATTCTTCATGAACATCCGGATGAATTCTACATTCGTTAATTCAGGTGTACCAATTGTTCTGCTCGGCGTTTTTATTGGAATCTTGAATTGATACCATTTTACATCGACTGTTGTATTATTTGCTAAACTTACATTTGCGCTTATTTCATCAGTAATAAAGTTTTGCCCTACTACCATGTTACCCGGTTTTAAAACTACTTTGTATTGAAAGTAATTTTCGCCGGTGTTCATGTTGTTGTCGCGATTGATATCTTCTATATCCGGTTGATTCGTTGCTTGCGATACAGTATTTCCGTCTGAAAGTGAATTGCCTTCCAATCCATTCCATCCTTTGTATCTCTCTAATGGAGCAACATTGTCCGCACTATAATCTGATGCAAGGAAGTACTTGTAATTATCTGCTGAAGGATCTTCAGTTACACTTCTGTAAGCAGAAGAAGTATTGGTCCACCGAGCTGCAACCAATGCTAAATAATTGCTGAAGTAATTGGCTTCATTTGCATCACTCAAACCATCAAGCCCAACATCTTGTTGCGCACGACTGTTAGGGTCACTGTCAAAAGCATTTACGATGGATTGAATCGTAGGGTAAACACCCCATGGAGAATTCTCTGTTGTATTGTTGTTTGTTCCCGTTGCAGGTAAACCATTTTCAAAACTTTTGTGATTATCTTTTAAAATATCTTCAGACAACGAACCGATATTCAAATAAAGTTCTCCTCCTGTTCCATCATTTGGTGTGTTTACCGAAAATGGATCTAACATCCAGAATTGAATAAACTCAATGTTGTTGGATTCAAAATCTACCGTTTCGATTTTTCGCATGATTCCTCCCCAACGAGATTCAGGATTATCCAGATAACCGTTAATGTTTAATCCTTTCGAAATGGATGTTGGATAAACATCATAATTGTACGGTCCTCTTTCAGAAGGATAGTAACCTAAATTCAAACAAGTAATCGTTTGTGGACCGTTCGGATTCGATTTGTTGGGAAAAATTTCTGCTTGTGTGACTTCACGTACAAAGTTATTGCTTTGATCATCGGTAGAAATATCCGTTGGAGTTAATCCGCTTTGTGTGCGTTGGAATAAGGGATCAATATAATACCAACTTATTTTTGCGCGATTTAATCCTGATGCTATGGTGTCTGTTGGTGCTGATAAAGAACCTTCAGGAAACATTCCCGGTTCGGATTGACCTTCCGGTACACTTGCTAAATACCAGAAACTTGGCGACTTCATATCTAGTGGCGTAATTGCACCTTCGAAGTCGTCAACATACGATGTCCCTGCTTTTCCTACAGAACCGGAGTGCCCTGGAATTAATTGCGCTACTTCACCACTGAATGTTAGCGTGCTAACTTCTTTTGTACTGTAGAAAGGAAGTTTGTCAAGTAATTTCGTAAGGAAGCGAGATTCCCTTCTGTATGTACCGTCTACACCCCAAACTGTATTTGAAACCGGCTCATCGCCAACATTTACCTTTTGTGTCAAAGGGCGTTCATACAAGTGCATTAATGTTCCGCCTATTTGAAAATCTTTATTGAATGTATATTCCAGTCGCGTTCCTAAAATTGTTTTGGTTTGCAAACTAAAAAGAGAATTGCTTTCAAGTTTTATGTCGAGTGGTGTATTCGATTTAAGATAACTTTCATTTAGAATTTTAACTCGTCCTAAGGTGTAATCTACCGTGTAATCTACATTTTCAACTAGCGTAACTCCGCCTGCAGTAACTTTCACGGAGCCTTGAGGAATATTTACAGCATTCAACGGAATATCGGAACCTGAGGATGACTGATATGTACCTTTCAGACTGAATTTATTTTTTTCCGGCTGTTGTTGTGCCGCAGTTTTTGTGGAATCGTAGAGGGCATCGTAGGCATACTTGTCAGGAAGATTTCCATCCGAAGCACAAAATTTGGATCGCAGATAAGAACCAAACGGTTCGCGTACAGGGAAGATGATTCGTCCTGATTGTGTATTGATGGTAATTCCCGGAACAAAATCAAAAACTCCATCCGGTTGCGGATCACGATTGGTGTTTAAATCGTCGAGATTTAATAATTTAATTAATGGAATTCCTTTTACATTATCACAACCTGCACCAATGTAATTTATGTTGCCACCTATTCTGTCATCCTGATAAAGGATATCCATACGGAATTTGTCCGAGGAAATATTAAATCCGCCTAATGAATAAATATTCTTCATCATCAAATCCCACGTGTAAACTTTCGGACTGAAGTTTGTGCTGTGAATTAATTTTACGAAGAGAGCTTGCGTTCCGGACACGTTACCATTTGTTGCACTTGTTAATTCTCCAACATAATGAGGAACACCATTTACGGTATACTCGTAGGCAATGGCAAGAACATCATTCGGTTTAAGTTTTGAATTAAGTGAAATGTAACCTAATCGGGGATTCAGTGTGTACTCTGATGCTGCTAGTAAACGGGCATTGCCAACGGTTTCGTAATTCTTTTTTACGGTGAAATTTTGTGCAGTTAAACCATTCAGCAAACTTACATTGGAGATATCGCGAAGATTGTCGATTCCGAATGTCGTTAGTTGTTGAATTAAATCGTTGACAGAATTATCCGGAATTGGGCCTTGACCCGGAATTGCATTTACGAAAGATTGTGTTGGGTCAGGAGTTGCTTCACCTAAATCAGCGAAAGCGAAAATGTTCCGATTCTGATTATTAGTGGTCATCGTTTGTCGCGATGTAATCCACACTTCGATCTTGGTGATATTTACTGACGAACCTATACGGTTAAGGTCACGAAGATTCTCATCATAGGTGTCTTTGAAAAATTGGCCTAGAAAGAAGTGACGTAATTCTTCATATTGATCGGCTTTGATTTCAAATGTAGATGTCTGGGCGCCTCCCTGAACTTTGATGGATTGCGATTGACCTTTTTGTTGAGAGAAAACACCGGTCACCATTAATTTACCAAACTGTAATTGAGTTTTTATTCCAAACAAACTTTGTGAGCCGGTAATCAATTGAGTATTCAACGGCATGGTAATATTCCCGGCTTCAATTTTTTTGATGATGTCGTCTTCGTAGCCTGTATATTCAAGCTTCATTTTATTCTCAAAGTCAAACGTTGCCTCGGTATTGTAATTGGTTGTCAGTTTCATTTTATCGCCGATGTTGGCAATAACATTCATCTGGATTTTTTCTTTAAAGTCGAATGTAGTAACAGTCCGCTGGCTAATTGGAATCGCAGGGTTCTCGCTTTTGTTGATATTCACTCCAAAACTTAATTCAGCAGAACCTTGCGGTCGGATGTCAATTGTATTGCCACCAAAAATTCTGTCGAAGACAGCACTGTTGATTGTGATCTTAGGGGCAAATGATTTTTTAGCCAAAGCATCTTCTTCACCGGCACGTTGCTTCCAATAACTTTTTGTCGACTTTTTAAATTCTTTGTCAATAAATTCATCGAAAGTCAAATATGATGGGTTACGATAAAAAAGTTGTCCCATGTTTTCGTTGATGTTGTAACGATTGTTGTCGGGATCGTACTGAACTTCGGTTTTTATATTCGCCGGATCTTTCATGTACATTGACTTCGGACTTCCGTCTTCGGAATAAGAATCAGCAACTCTGTCGTGAAAAGGATAGACTAGCGTATCAGAATCAACAGGAGGTGTCGTATAAGAACTTTCGAAATCATAGGTAGCAGGTTTACTTGTACCCCATATCATGGTAAGTACAGACAGAGCGCTCCCAATCCCGAAAATGACCTTCTTCAAACTTTTCAAGGCGTATTAATTTATTGAATGTAATGTTTCAGAGTAGAGATTGGGCTCGATAATCGGCATGTATTAAACAGAGTGCCAAAAATAGCTTTTTTAGCCAATAGTCCGACAAATTTTATAGCGCTTTTAGTGCATTTCTGATCAAATCTTCAACATTTGTAGTTGGTGAAGATTTAAGAAGGGAATCCAGCGTTTTTTCTACATTGTTTTTGACGAAACCTAATGTTAAAAGTGCCGACATTGCTTCATCTTTTACTTTCAAATGGGAAATGGTGGAAGGTGTGATTCCCTCTTTCCTTAATTTGCTTTTTAGTTCGAGAATTACTCTTAAAGCGGTTTTTTCTCCTATTCCTTTGATGCTTTTTAGTTTCGAAGAGTTGTCGCTTAAAATACAATGTTCAATTTCCGGAACATCCATGCTCGACAGCATCATTCTTGCAGTATTGCAACCAATTCCGGAAACCGTAATTAGTAGTCTGAACAATCGTCTTTCTTCTTCGTCAAAGAAGCCGTATAACGTATGTGCATCCTCAGTTATTTGAAGATGCGTTAACACCCGAACATTCTCATTGTCACCAAGTTTCGAATAAGTATTGAGTGAAATGTTAACGAAATACCCAACTCCTGCGCATTGAACAACAATAAATGCCGGATTTTTTTGAATCAATTTTCCCTCTAGCGAAGTGATCATTATCCCTGAATTTTGAGGCTAAAGTAAGAAAAAAGATAATGGACAATTGATAGTTAATAGTTGACAATTGACAATTGACAATTGATAATGGATAATGGGCAGTGGACAATTATCCATTATCCATTATCCATTTTTCATTATTCATTATCAAACGTTCTTCCTCGATTGCGCATCCACCACAGCAATGGTTACCATGTTTACAATTTCGCGGACGGAGCTCCCTAGTTGGAGTACGTGAACAGGTTTTTTCATTCCTAAAAGTATCGGGCCGATTGCTTCGGCGGCGCCCATTTCCTGTGATAGTTTGTAAGCGATATTTCCGGATTCAAGATTCGGGAAGATCAAAACATTCGCGCCTTCATTTGCAAATTCGCAGAAAGGAAAATTGTCGGATAACAATGATGGATTAAGTGCAAAGTTTGCCTGCATTTCTCCATCGACCATCATTCCCGGATATTTCTGATGCAGAATAGCAACGGCATCACGCACCTTTTGTGCTGAAGGATCACTGGAGGATCCGAAATTTGAAAACGACAGCAAAGCAATTCTTGGCTTGATGTTAAATTGTTGAACAGCCCAGGCTGTTAACACAGTAATTTCAACAAGATCTTCTGCAGTTGGATTTACATTTATAGTTGTATCTGCA
>CAYHCU010000110.1:0-6389 GCA_964355035.1 uncultured Flavobacteriales bacterium
CCTTCTCCAAATGACCAACTCTTTCCCGCTTGAATTATTTGTTTTATGATAATATAATTGGTTGCCGTAACCAATAAAGATACTGTTACGGTATGGGTTACAGTATCACCGTTATAAACAGTTATGTTTCTAATCAATCTTTTTGTTAGGGCATCTCCGGGAGCGTTACAAATAGCAACTACGTTTGTCCCGTTAGATACCGCAAGTTGAACCCCTTCTGTCATACCCGTTGCAGTCGAATCGCCATAACTAACGGTATAATTAACAAGGGCAGAACTTGCCCCTAAAATACTTGTTATGCTTTTAGCTGTTGAATCTAATACTAAAATGTTCATTTTATACTCCAAACCATGACCGATTAGAAGAACCACCACCACCTGAGCCAGTTCCACCAATCAATCGCCATCTTGAGGATGTTGAATCGTATTGTAACATTACATCTTGATTAGTAATCAAAGTTATATCCGCAGAGTTAGCTAATATAAATCTATTACCCGCTACCGAAGAAGCACTTTGATTAATTAATACAATGTTAAAGCTTCCTGTATTGGCAAGAATAATAATTCTACCGTCCGCACCTCCAGCAAGTCCTGTAATATTTCTACTTGCGTCCGAATTTAATCTAAGTGTGGTTGCGGTAGATAGACCTGTTGGGGTATAATCATTTTGATTTGATGTAATTTGAGCAGGAGAAATATCTCCCGTAATATAAAAATCTGCCGTTGCAGAAAATCCCGCTCCCGCATCTACAAGGGTATTGTCTGTATTTATTTTGACATGATTTCCCACAGTTCCAGCGATGTACATCTGGTCTGCTACAATGGCAGATACCCAAACCCATCGAGTTCCATCATATCGAAATAAATAATTTTTTCCAACCATTAATTCACCACCAGTAATTGCCACTACACTTCCAGCGGTATTTACCTTGGTTACATCTTTTACACCTAATGAACTAATATTTAAGGTTGTTGTTCCACTAGAGGCAACATTCAACTTTAAGATAATGGTCATGTTTGTGGTTAGCGATGTGATTTCAGCAACGGTTGCTTCATAATATCCAGTTGTAATTTCTGTTGCAGAAACAAGAACTGAGCCTCTCGTACCTTCTAGGGATGTCAATCTAGCTCTATCAGCCGTAACAGCGGTATCTATTCGATACATATTACTGGTTAATGCAGAACCAGATTGAACTGCCCTAAAGGATGAAAAGGTTGCAGCTTGGTCTGTTACCGAACCGTCATATAATGTTAGTGATAATGTTGGAGTTACTCCTCCAGCAGTCATAGGTCACTCCTTTTTTTGTTTTTGTATTTACGGAATAACCGTAAAGTCTAATGCTCCCAATGTTTGAGAGTCTAATGTTCCCAAAGTTTGAGGGTCATAAACTCCAAGTGTATAAAATGTTCCATACAAGCCAACAAATGCTATTTTTATTTTCTTTAAAGTTACACTAGAAGCAGTTTTTTGAGTAGTACTAGAAATAAAAGATAAGTTTATTTTCTTTATTTTTAAACTATATATTAGTTTTCCAATTTCACTAAATATAAAACCCATCTTTATCTTTTTTATTTTTATTGATTGTATCTGTTTTCCAATAAATCTGACTATTGTGGTTATTTTTATTTTTTTTAGGATTACACTAGACACAGATTTTAAACTTGCGCTAGATATAAAAGACATGTTCGCATGTTGTTTAATCCTAAATAAAAATGTTACCGCATAATCAAAAGTATCTAATATAAAGGATAGAGCCTTTGACTCTACTACGTTTGTAATAAATGACTTTTTATTTCCTGCCATATCAACCTTCTTTATACGTTATTAAATGTAACTGTAATTGCTCCAACTGAAAATATTACAGTAGTTAAAGAGGCGACAGCCCTTGATGGGGAAAGGGCATCAAACCACCAAATGTTTCCAGCGGTTAGAGCATCCCATAAACCAACATATGTGATTGTCCCCCATGAAGCGGAACTCTCAGCAAAATTTACTGCAACGGCATTAGTTAATATCCCGTTGGAAGATATTCCAAAATTTGTTTTGTTATTTGTAAACGCTACACGGGCGTATGACCCGATTCCTGTTGGTTCTGTCGCACCTGTTCCATCAAAGTTTATGGTGGAGGTGGAAAGACCAACGTAGTAAGTTGCGGGTAAACCGCCCGAATAAGCTGTACCCCCGAAATTATAATCAACTACACGATTCGCGGAAAATGAAGTGATACTCATGTTTTATTTTTCTCCTTTTTTATATTGTTTATCTTTGCATCTTTCCCATATATTTCCAATGCTTTTTTATTATAGGCGATTGCTCCATCTATTTCATTTTCAAAATATCCCAAGTGAACTCTTTTAAAGTCAATTTGAATATAGGCATTCCATTTTTTTCTATTCTTCATTTTTGAAACACCAATATATTCACTCGCTGGTTTTATTCTATTTGGATATTTTTTTATTCCCATATTAGATTTAGAACTTTTTAATCTATGTTCTATGGTTTTAGGAATTCCTCTAGTTCTATCTCCTATTTTCTTCCTTTCTTCTTTGCTCAAATTTTTCTTTTGACCCTTCATGTTCCAATACTGAGGTTTTCCTTTTTTGGATTTCGACATTTTTTCTTTTGTTTCCTTAGAGTGTTTTCTGCCTTTTCCAGCATCAGAAATTCTTTTTCTTGTTATATCACTTGTGGGTTTTCTTCCTGACTTTAATGCCTTTTTTATTTTTTTAGTCATAGGAATACCCGCTTTTCCTCTACCACCCGTTGTCATATTATATCCAAAATTAGGATTATTTGATTTATAAAGTTTTATATAATACTTTTCTCTTTCATAAAGGTAATCTTCGTTAAAAACACTTAAATCAATTTTCTCCAATATTTCTAATTTGAAATTGTCAATCCCATATTTGTCAAAAGAATTCTGAAAATAATCACAATGATGAAAACCATTTTCTAGTTCATATCTGTGATGAAGCATTCTCCTATGAATATTTTTAGAACTTCCAACATACATTTTATTATTTATCATATTCTTTATGGCGTATATGCCAGAAAATTTATAATCATAATATTTTGAATTCATGAAAATCCTTATTATTAATTTAAGTATATGAAATCTTAGGCAGGAGAAGTAAAATGCCCTGACAAGGGTGATATACTTTTCCACCAAATGAAAGAATCACTGGTTGATGAATATATTTTCCAGATAGACTTTCAGTAGATGCCGAAGGTATTGTTACTGTAAAAGTATTTGTTCCAGTAATAGTTGCTGTAATTTGTAAAACAGTATAATCTGGTTGACCATATGGTGCTAAAACCCAATAAACCGTAGCACCACCTAAATCCATAGGATTTATACCATCAGATTGATATACCGTAAAGTCAATTGAATATTGACTTCCCCCTACAAATGAAAATTCTTCGAGAGAATTTATGTTTGTGAATGATGTATATGACATTGTTTATTTAACCTCCTTGAACTCTTCGCAAAAGAGTTTTGTATCAATAATATATAAACACTTTTTTTCATATTTTATATTTTGAGAACTTACTTGCGAGTAAGATAAAAGCGAAAATATTACATCTGGTTTTTCATATTTTATATTTCCTAAAAATGAATAAATCATTATTAGAATAGATACAGAAAGCATTGATATTATTTTAAGCATTTTATTTGTCCTATGTTCCACTGTATGTAAACGAAGTCATTAATCCGTTAGAAAAATTCAAGTTGGCATAAGAAGCACCACCGGAATATCCCGTTCTTAGTTTTAATCCTGTGACGTTGCTTCCGATTGTGCCTGTTATATATCCTCTACTTGTAACGTAAAATTGTGTGGCAACGGTACTTCCACCAACACTCAATCCTCCATTTACAACAGAAAGTCCACCAGAGATTACCGTTCCAGAAGGAGCTTCTAAGTATAAACTTCCGCCACTTGTTCCATTTCCAATTACAGCACTCCCAAATGTGAGCCTAACATAACTCATATCCCCACTTCCAACTTTATATGCGGGGTATCCGCTTCCTACTCTCGCCTGAGACATTGAGCCACTTGTAATCTTTTCCGCTGGAATATCTGTTAATTGAGTATAACTCACAGCACCCAATAATCTATCTGCTCTAATCGTTCCCGAAAAAGTTCCACTTGCACCAGTTATATCCCCACTAAAACTTCCTGTTGCGGCAGATAATGAACCACTAAAAGTTCCTGTAGCACCAGATAAGTTTCCAGAAAAATTTACATTGCCAGTATTATCTACCCAAAATTTATCCGTCCAAATAGTAGATTCATTTTTTTGAATTCTAAATATTCTACCATCCGAATCATTTGGATTTAACAATATTCTTGAGTTACTATTTTCAATGGTAAACTTGGCATTATATAGTGTTGCACCTGTTTCATTGAGAGTAAAATTTCCACCAGAATTTGTTATCGTTAGAGTAGTACCAGCAAGCATAGTTCCAACAATTACATCTGCAATTAATCCGAATTTTACGCCAGCCGTTGTTGAGATAGAACCGAGTGCCAATTTGCTTGTTTGAAATCCATTATCACTAAAAGCCAAAACACTACTTGTCAACCAAACCTGAGTATCATCATAAGTTCCAGTCGATGTATTATATGTTCTTCCTCTAAGTCCTGCTCCGTTAATCAAAATTTCTTGGTTAGCATTATTGATTAAATTGTTGGTAGCAGTATTCAAAGCGGAAGTAATAAATGTTGAAACATCACTCTTATAGGTAGATTCCCAATTTGACCATTTATAATTGTCGAAAGCAACCGAAGAACCTGTTTTTACAACTTGACCCATTAGGTCTGAATACTTAAATCCAGCACCATCTTTTCTAACTCTATTACTAAGTAAGATTGAGAAGTTTTCAGGGTTGTCGAATGTCATCTCAAGTTCCAATAAAACGGTTTCAATAAATACATCTGGAGAAATCTCACAGGTAATTACTGTTCCCAATTCTGTTTGATTTGTAAAGGTTGAAAACTCAGGCAGAGCAATATAGTTGATTGCGTCTATTTCTATTTCGTATCTTGGTTGACTAACTTTGTCTAATACTGTCAATGCTTGGTCATATAGAGATTGAGAAGCATCCTGAATTTCAACATCCGTCATACTATCTGTTTGAATTATATTTTCATTTTTATATGTATTTTGATATATAAAATTATCTAATTCAAGTAGTTGAGTAGGGGTGAAGTTCACAGTAAAAGAAACTGTGTTATTGATAACAACAAGACTTGCTGTTGCCGAAGTAACTTGAGATTGAGCGTTTGTTATTTCAACTCTCTTAGCGGTCTGAGTATTCTCATTTGCTAAAAGACTTGCGTTTACAGCAACCAAACTTGCGTTTGTTTGAATAGCAACTTTCTTTTGAGTTTCTAAAACATCGTGGGCAGTTACGAGAGCATCTAATTCTGAATTTTTTAATATTAATTCTAAATTATATCCTCTCAATAAAGTCAATTGATTAGCATAAGGTGTTTGGTATGATAATACCAAATTTTCCCATGTTGTAATTGCATCAACTAAAGATTGACTCATCCACGAAGTATTTTTATAGTATGAGAAGTCATATATTTTATCTGTACCTAGTGGGTTAACGGCACGGATATTTAAATCTCCACCACCATAGACAGATAAACAGGTTATAATTTCATCTGATTTTTCTGAGAAGGAAGCGGTTTTTATAATATTGTCGAAGGATAAAAATATGTCGCTTGTTGATGTTGCGTTT
Organism: uncultured Flavobacteriales bacterium; assembly: GCA_964355035.1. GTDB lineage: Bacteria > Bacteroidota > Bacteroidia > AKYH767-A > 2013-40CM-41-45 > JADKIH01. The sequence continues at coordinate 5,750 of CAYHCU010000110.1, forward strand.
TGTACCGCCAATGCAGATATTGTTCTAAGGTCTGTGTCGAATTCAAACACTAGGTCGAAGGCTTTTGAGACATCGTTCATTAGAAAATTATATACGTTTGTATCTGAAACATCGAATGTGCGATACTTAGTCAATAAGACAGCATCCACGCTTCCCACAGTCCAATTTGGCGCACGTTGAATCATGTCATACAGAATTGTGGTGACATGAGTACCGTTAGGTAAAACAACATCATTAGGTGATAGAATATCCCATAAAGGTTTAGTCCCACCGAAAACAGTTACTCTTTTTTGAATTAATTCAGATTCGAGAGATTCACAAGTAACTTCTTTAATAGGGATAGCCCCGTCTAAGTTTTCTTGAACATTTGTAATTAGAAAGTATCCGTAACCTTCAACGCTGATTAAGCGTTTGTTATTTATATAATCATACCCCTCTACATTTGTAATTCCGCCATTAATGCTTTTGGGGAAGTTAAATGAGAATTCCGATAGTGCGTTAAATCGTTTGACTATTTTTGTGTCGTATCCCAAAGACATAGAATACAACTGACTTTTATCGGGATTACACAAAATAATAATTGGCATCTCTGGAGAATCGAATTGGTCAAAGTTTTGGTTCATAATTTAATCCTCCTTAA
>CAYHCU010000110.1:6489-9496 GCA_964355035.1 uncultured Flavobacteriales bacterium
ATCTCTGGAGAATCGAATTGGTCAAAGTTTTGGTTCATAATTTAATCCTCCTTAACCTCCGAGTTTTTTGGATACCGTTTGTGTTGTCATAGCCAATGATGAAACATTTCCTTGAATTCTAAGGTTGTTAACTCCGGGAATCAATCTAAGAAAATGTTTATTAAAGTTTGATAGTCTCAATAGTCCAGTAGAAGACGATATTGTTTGTAAGTTATTATCTACTGTTATAACCTCATTGGGAGACATTCCCGTAAAAGAAAACACTCTACTTGAATCTGAGGCGTTTGTAATTGTAACACTTCCGCCAAACGCATTCATTGTTATAACAGTATCGGGATATAGATATACTCCTTTATCATTAGAAGTATTATTGAACACAAAGCCGTTATCTACCGTTGGAGTTGTATATGTATAAGTAGTTGTTTTAGGAAAGTTCCATCCGTAAGGAGCGTCACATTCTATTGTGGCAGTAAATCCTACAATTTTATTTCCAACCCTAATAATTTTAGGATTATTAAAGATACAATTGAAGTAAATTCCATCCATCATATCTTCTTGAAAGATAAGTAATTTTTTATATGTCCTACTTGAAAATAACCACGCTTGAATTAATTGAAACGATAAGGCATCAATTTCTTCATCTGGTGTAAAAGCTGATATATCAAAACTTAGATTTTCAGCAGGGGTCATACCGTAAAAGTACGGAACTGGCTTTTTGTATATTTTCTGACTTTTTATTTCCATCGTACTTGAACCCATTGTTTCATCTTCAGCAGAACCATCTATTTCACTAATTAGTAAATTATATGTCTCGGATGGAATTCCATCGAATTGAAAACTTCTTGCATAGAAGCCCATAGTTGTATAGCCTCCTTTCTATTTTTATATATAATGCCCCATTACTTTTACATAATGGGGCATTATAATTTAATTATTGTTAATCTTCTAAGTTTAACATCCACTCAAGAAGATAAACATTTGTAGGAGTAATCTTAAAATCATCAGGTAGTGATACCTTTATAATGTCCAATTCAATTTCTTCGGACGCAAGTTCATCGAGTTCTTTGACGAAATCTTTCATCCTGTTTGGTTTTACACTCCAATTTCCTTCTTCAACACCCTCTTCACCATATTTTTCTTTGATTAGTTTTGAACGAATCTCTTCGTATTGATTAAATTCTGGTTCAATTAATCTAAGATTTTTTTGGATTCGATAAGCGGTTTTAATTGGAAGTTCTTTTTTTAGAACTTCTTGAAGTGCTTCTTTTGAATTGACAATGGTACTTAATTTTAATTTCATGTAATTATTCCTCTTTCCTCTTTAGGTTTATATTAAATTGAGAAGGCATCGGCTCTACGATTGTATCCCCGTCCTTCCATGTTTTTGTTTATTTCTTTGATTACATTATCTGCTATTTTCTTAAGGTCGGGTAAAATTGTTTTATCAAGATTTCCCGCAACATTAATGGGCATGGAAATAGATATGTCACCACTTCCTTTGTTTGAAGAAAACGCTGGAACACCCATCATGGAGGGGAGTGTTTTTTTAACAAATGAGTTCATATCTTGTTCTGTAGCAACAAACTCGCCTTTCAATAATTTTGCAAATGTTTCATTACTCTTCAATCCACCCGCAAAACCACCAGAATGCATCATCTTCATTGTGCCACTACCCCAAGTTCCTCCGCCTCCGCCACCTTTATTTCCAGATACGGTGTTTGCTATGTATGGAACTTGACCAACAGCATTCGCAAGTTTCTGAACAGCCGCAGTTTGTTTTTCAACAGACCTTGTAACATTATCAACTGCATTTGATTCTTCTTGATACTTAGATATTTTGCTATCTATTCCAGCGATTTGTTGTTCCATATTATAGTTGAAATCAGCCAACGCCTTATCAAGAGCATCAATCTTTAATTGATATGTTCTATCTTCTGTATCTTTCTTTATTTCTGTTTCTAGGTTTCCAGCTTCTTCCTCAAGTTGCATTCGTTGAGCAATTGCTTCTTCGCTATCATCTAAGGCAAGAATTGCAATCTTTGTTTTTAGTTTTGCCAGAGATTGATTTTTCTTTAGCAATTCATCAGTGTATTGTTTTTCTTCTTTTTGAAGTTTTAGTGATTCTTTTTGTAGTTCAATAAATCTTTTGAATTCATCGTTAGAATCTTTTAGTTTTTTCTTCTGCTCTTCTAAAAGTTTTATCTTTTTTTCTGCTTGAAGTTGTGCTTTTGTTTTACCAGATGAACCGCCACCACCACCAGAAGAGGGGGTGTATCCAGAGAATAAGTCTGCAAAAGAGTTTGTCTGAGGTGTAACAAAACTAGGAATAGCCATTGAACCTTTGTTGAGATTAGTGCCTCTACCTCTTCTACTATCATTTTGCATTGTGCTAAGACCCTGCATCAAGGCATTTGCTTGATTGGCAGTATTGGCTATCATGACGTTAATCATGTTGGTAATATCGGCAACCGTTCTTCCTGTTGCCATAGCTAATTGTTGAACAAAATTATTGAATTCAGCATCACCACTCATTAATGCATTGAACATTTCATCGGCACTATTTAAAGCAACACCAGCCGTATTCGTAAATTCGAATCCAGCAACTTGAGCCGCATTAGCAATACCATATAACATTGCTTCATTATCCCATTGTGTCTGTTGAAATACACCATGAGTCATTTCTGCTTGACTTTGCAAATCTTTTATATAGGATAAAACAATGTCTTTTTCGGCAGATGTGGCATCCGTTAATTCCATCTTCTTTAATATTTCTTCCGCTTCAGCCAATTGTTTTTCTTTAACTAGGTCTAAATTTAATTTTAATAAACCATTTTCTTCGTAAAGAGCATCGAGATAGTTTTCTGGAATACTAGAAGCATCATCTATTGATAATCCACCCTTCATGGATTTTTCAAGAAGGTTATCTATGTCGTTTATTGCGGACAATTCTTTTAGAGATGAGGCGAAATCAGATAATTGATATGATGCTTTTTCTGCGGCATCACCA
>CAYHCU010000111.1:0-9463 GCA_964355035.1 uncultured Flavobacteriales bacterium
GAAAACTTCTTTAAACAATAAATTCTTTGTCAAAGGTAAAAATTGGTTTGAATTAAGAAAGAGATTTGGAAAATATTTTTCTGATTGGTGCGTTTTGATGATTTCTTTTTAAAGGTGGGGAAATTGAACTTAATAAAATTCGTAGTTTTTTCATTTTATATCCTCTAATCGTCATTTAACGAAAAATAATTACCTTTACAAGTATGAAAAAATACCTAATTCTATTTTGCTTTATCATAGCTTTTTTCAACGCCCGCGCCTCCTACCTCCTCATCCCCATGGATGACACCCAGAAAAACCACCTCAAGGCTTACGGAATTGCTTATTACGCCCTTCAAAACAACCTGGATGTAAAATGGCTGCTGAATTATCGTGGGGGTAGTTTTCTGTTTGGCAACACTACGGCTTTGGAAAAAGAATGTGCTATCCGTGGTGTGACAAGTCAGATTATTGCTGATGTTCAGGCTGGAGCTATCATTACTGAAATCAGTAATCCGGAAGTGAATATGGATGTCATTAAATTGGAAGTGGCACCCAAAATTGCTGTCTATTCCCCAAAGAACAAATTGCCTTGGGATGATGCTGTGACTATGGTTTTGAAATATGCTGAAATTCCGTATGATGTGGTTTACGACGAGGAAGTAATTCAAGGCAAACTCCCGAATTACGATTGGTTGCATCTCCATCATGAAGATTTCACCGGACAATACGGTCGGTTTTATGCTGCTTATCGGAATGCTCCGTGGTATCAGGAAGATGTCCGTTTGCAGGAAGCTTCTGCCGCTAAACTTGGATTTACAAAAGTATCTCAATTGAAATTGGCGGTTGCTCAAAAAATACGAGATTTCGCTGCAGGAGGAGGATACCTTTTTGCCATGTGCTCTGCAACTGATAGCTACGATATTGCTCTCGCTGCTGAAGGTGTCGACATCTGCGAGAAAATGTTTGATGGTGATGGCGCTGATCCTAAAATGAATTCAAAACTTGATTACAGTAAGTGTTTTGCTTTTCATGATTTCAAATTAAGCACCGACCCTTATGAATATGAATTCAGTGAAATTGATAATGAACCAAAATATCGTCATCTGATTCGTACACAGGATTTCTTTACCTTGTTTGAATTCTCTGCTAAATGGGATCCAATTCCAACAATGCTTTGTCAGAATCATGAGCAAGTCATCAAAGGTTTCATGGGACAAACCACTGCTTTCAGAAAGAAATTCATCAAATCTGATGTGCTGGTCATGGGCGAAACAAAAGTCGAAAACGAAGCCCGTTATATTCACGGTGAATATGGAAAAGGTACCTGGACTTTTTATGGTGGTCACGATCCGGAAGATTACCAACATCAGGTTGGAGATCCTCAAACTGACCTTGCTCTACATCCGAATTCTCCCGGATACAGACTGATTCTGAATAATATTCTTTTCCCGGCTTCTAAAAAGAAAAAACAGAAAACCTGATCGTTTTCTATTGGTCGAAAAATCTCCAGCTTACTCCAAAACGAAAAACATTGCCCGGTTGAGCATAATGCGGGACAAGGAAATAACTTTTCTTGCCAATGTTATCACCAACATTTTCCATTTTTAAGAAAATAGAAGCAGATTTTATTTTCGCTCGGACAAACAAGTCTACCCTGAAATATGCTCCTGTCTTTATTTCATTCTGTAAATAGAATAATGCCGTCGATGGCATAAAAGCATCGGAATAATAAGCAGAATTATAAGCCATGTTAAAACCGATGTCTGTTAAAAGTTTTTTGCCAAACAATTTTTTTTCTATGAACAATGAATGTTGAGAAAATAATGGTGAAAGTTGAACGCTGTTTTTGTTATCGTTCGTCTGAATTCCTATTAAGTTATAGAAATAGAATATTCGGTATTGAAAATTCTTTTCAATTATCAATTGATCAACAGTTAGTTTATTTTCCAGTTGAGCTGGTCTCGCCACTTCATTAATAAAAAGTGAATTTTCAATTTGCTGCCGGCTTGCTGAAATTGAAAATTTGTATTTAGAAAATGAGTAATAAAGCTGAATAGAAGTGTTTTTGGTTTTTGAAAAAGTGTTTTGCCAGATAAAGTTATTGCTGTTATAATTAAGCAAATAAAAATCCGGTGAATGTTGACTCGTTCTTATTTTCCCGCCGAATGAGCCAAATTTATATTGTTTTGTCTGAACTTCAATATCTCCTTGATAATTTCCTTTATCACGTCCTTTAGAAACATATTTTACATCTGCAATTGAACTAAAATCAGATGAATCGTATTTGGAAATAATTTTCCCTGAAAGAAGCAGATTGTCCCATGAATATTTTTCTTTTTGTTCGTATTTTGTAGTCAGATATTCTGCTGCTACAGACATAGACCAATTACGGAAAAATGCTGATGACCTTTTTTGATCTGCCGGAAATATGATTGCAAATTCATTGCTTAATACATCGGAATTTAATGAATCGTAGGTTGAACCGGAGTAAAAAAAGTTGGTATAAAAAGAACTATCGGGTGTTGCATCGATATATGATATTGATGTCCGCTCAAATGTAATCTTATGATTAATCCTGATGGATGGAACAGAAGTAATAGTTCCTGTCGAATCTTCTTTGCTTCCCCCAAAATCATAGTATTGACTTAGGTGAAGTCGCTTTGAACGTAGATTTTGTTTGGCATCGGATATTTTCCAACCTAATCCGCGAATTGCTGTATTGTCAACATTGCCATAAATAAATGTTGAATCATTGGATAAGCCACCATTCATTTGATTCTCAATAGAACCCCAAAGAGCATGAGCAAACAAATTGTACTTGTTATTGTTGGAGTGGAGTGAAGTGAATAATACAAGATCGCCTTTATAGGTATCACTAAAGATCATGTAATCTTTTACGCTGAATCGTCGAAAGGATAAACCCATATTCCAACCCTTGGTGATATTCTGTGTATGAAGAACATCTATTGCCAACTCTTTGAAAGTTCCACTGTGATATTCGATATAGGTAAATTTTTTATTGACGGAATAATATCGGACACTGTCAATCGGTATCGTATACAAATCATAACTTCTGACAGTTGTTCTGGTAATCAATTCACATAAATTCGTAAACCATGGTGATTGAGCAGCGCTTCCGGGTACTCCTAGGTAATTATAATTCTTGTTAATTGCTTCGTTTTTCCTGTCAACTCTGTAAAGAGAAGAATCTGGTTTTTGAAAGTTGGGATTTCCATCTCTGAAATCCATATCATAAATAAATCGAATGGAAGTGGGTACCGTAACAGTGGCACTGTCAGATTGCATTGCCTTAGCAAAGACTTGCAGGAAAAGTAGTGTAATAAAAAGAAAAGTCGTTTTTAGACTCATTTAGACCTTATTTGCGGCCTCGAAGGTAGCTAAAATGTTTGAAAGGAAGTGATTATTTCGTCTCATCAGGCATTGCTATTGCCATAATGATGTATAATAATACACCGGTTCCAAACAATAATACTGCTGCAATAAATAGGATTCGGATGAGGGTTGGGTCTTGATCAAAATAATCTCCAAGTCCGCCACAAACACCAAAGATTTTCTTGTCTTTTCTGACTAGTCTTTTCTGCATAGAAATTGATTTTGCAGTAAATTTATCACTTTATTTGTAATTCAGAAATTCAAGACGAAAATTTCGTATCTTTTAATACAATCTATGCAAACATTTTTACAACAACTGGCTTTAGAGATTAAAGAAAAATTTAATGAAAACACAGGTCAATTATGCGTTGTTTTCCCAACTCGTAGAGCCGGTTTGTTTTTTCAAAAAGAGCTGGCTCGGCTATATGATACACCAATTTGGTCACCGAAAGTATTTTCTATACAAGATTATCTTTTAACATTGGCAGATGCAGATATTCCGGATCAACTGACTTTATTATTTGAACTTTACGAAGTTTATCATCACTACTTCCCGAATGAAGAGTTCGACGCTTTTTATCCGTGGGGAGAGTTACTCATCAAAGACTTTGATGATCTTGACAAGTATCTCGCACCTGCTTCAAAAGTATTTGCGACTGTCAATGATTTGCATCAAATTGATGCTGACTTCGGACTGCCTGAAGAGGATATGGAGAGATTGAAACACTTCTGGAGAAATTTTTTCGAGCATGATCTTTCCAAACTGAAATTGGAATTTGTCAATACATGGAAAAATCTGAATGATATTTATTCTGAATTCAAAAGTAAACTGGAAGAGAAGGGTTGGGCGTATGAAGGAATGGCCTACAGGCATCTCGCTGAGAATATTAGTCTCGATAGTTATAAAGCAATGTCGGAATTTTCTCATACTATCTTTGCCGGCTTTTATGCATTATCGCCTGCTGAAGAAAAAGTAATGAGCTTTTTGATCAAGGAAGGAAAAGCTACTTCTTATTGGGATACTGATGCATATTATACGAATGATCCCGGACAAGAAGCAGGAAAGTTTCTTCGGAATAACAAATTAATTGGTGACAATTATAAATGGAAAGCAGAACACTTTAAAGACATTCCTAAAAACATTGAATTTGTTGGAATTCCTTTGATGGTTGGACAAACAAGATACGCCGGTCAGATTCTTCAGGAGATGATCGACCAAAATCAATTTGTGCCTGAAAAAACAGCCGTCGTTTTGCCTGATGAGAAATTGTTGTTTCCCGTCCTTTATTCTATTCCTGAATCTGTGCAAGATATCAATGTCACAATGGGATATCCCCTTCGACAAACTCCATTGTACAACCTTTTTGAGTCTATGATTGCTTTGCAAAAAAATGCTCGCAGAGAAAATGACGGACACTTTTCGTTTTACTTTCGCGATGTAAAAAATATTTTAGACCATAACTATATTCGACTTGTAGGAGGGAAGGCCATTAATATTTGGCTTGATAAACTGAAAGAAATAAATTATATCCGAATATCTTCTCAAAAAATATTTGTCGACACAAAAAGTGAAATATTCAAAATCATATTTACTATCCCTTCAACAATTGAAGAGGTTTTTTCCTGGTCACAGAAAATATTACGAACGATACTGGAAGCAATGAGTGTCCAGGATTTTAAATTCCATCGATTAGAATCGGAATTTATTTATACTTTTTTTACTCAGTTAAAAAGATTAGAAGACATCTTATTAAAGCAACATGCTAAACCCACAATTTCAACTTTCTGGAAAATTTTTAAAGAAGTCACTCAGTCAGTTCGAATTCCTTTCTCAGGTGAGCCTTTAAAAGGGTTACAGGTGATGGGATTTCTTGAAACCAGGGTTTTGGATTTTGAGAATGTGATTTTGTTATCAGTGAATGAAGACGTTCTTCCTGCAGCAGGAAATTCTCCTTCCTTCATACCCTTTAATATTCGTAAGGCATTCGGACTACCAACTTATGAAGAGCAACATGCTGTATCCGCATTTCACTTTTTGCGGCTGTTGCAAAGAGCAAAAAACATTTTCCTTTTGTATAATACAGAACCAAAAGCACTGACTGCAGGAGAAAGGTCAAGATTTTTGCTGCAAATTGAACATGAGTTAAAAGCGAAATACCCTGATTCAATTACCATTACAAAAAAAGTAATTTCCACACCAATTTTAAAAGAGAAGGTTTCTGAAATTTCTATTCCGAAATCTGAAGCTGTACTTAAAGAGCTGGAACGTTTTTATTCGGACGCAAAGAGTGAGCCTAGAAATAAACTCAGCGCTTCGGGTTTGCAATCATATATTGCTTGTTCTTTGAGATTCTATTTTAGGTATATCGCCGGATTATCAGAAGTTGAGGAGCAAGAGGAAAATATGGAAGCGGCTACTTTTGGAAAGGTTTTTCATAAAGCGATGCAACTTATCTATTCAAATCTATCAGGTATCGATGAGAGTGTAATAAAAGGATTAAATATTAAAATAAATACTATTGTTGATCAGGCTATCAACGAAGAATTTCTGGCAATAGATCAATTAGAAGGGAAAAATATTCTACTTCGAAATGTCATAAGGGAATTGGTTGCTAGAATTTTAGAAATTGACAAAAATTATCTGCCGTTTGAAATTCTTCAATTAGAAAAGGATGTCAGTAAACTCTTTCCAATCGGAAATAGTAAGGTGGTAAAACTATTTGGAATTATTGATAGAGTTGATACAAAAGATGAATTGCTGCGAATTGTCGATTACAAGACCGGAAAAGTTGAAAAACGAAAACCGGCAGCTATTGAGGATTACTTTAATGATACAATTTATAAGGAACAATTTCAGGCAATGTATTATGCCTTTCTCACTAATTCTTCCATTCCCGGCCGTCAAATTAGTTCCGGCCTGATGGCATTAAAGACAATGAAGGATGGAATTTGGATGTTAAACAATGGCGAACCATTTTCGAAAGAACAATTTGAACAGTTCGAAGATCATTTGAAAAAATTAATTCAGGAAATTTTCAACCCGGAAATTCCTTTCTCACAAACTGAGGATGAAAGCCGTTGTATCTACTGTGCTTATAAAGAAATGTGCCATCGTCTCTAGTGGTAAGTGGCACCAACCACTTACTACTCACCACTTACTACTCACCAACTACAACCTTAATTGTTTTCTTTTCTGAGTCACTTACCAAATACCCAAAATAAATTCCTTTGCGATATTCTGATACATTTAATTCAAGATGATTCAAACCAATTTCTGATTCGAATGATTTTGTATAAACAATTCGTCCTTGAATATCAATTAAAGAAAGGGAATATGTTTTCTGAACTTCAGTAGTGAAATCTATATTTAAGAGGTCGTGTACTGGATTTGGATAGGCACTAAGCTCTATAGCAGGAGTTGCTGTTTCTGAAGATATTTCAGGACCTTGAGCACGGACTGCTACAACAATTATAGTAGTAGTGAGTGAAGTAGAAAAACATCCACCTGCATTATAACCACGGACCGAATAATTTCCTGCAGCAGAAACTGTAATTGCACGAGTTGTTGCACCTGTTGACCAAAGATAACCACCTGCTACAGTTGATGTAAGAGTTACTGTACTGCCTGCATTGATGACGCTTGATCCACTTAATGAAATTATAGGCACTGCAGGAGGAGTACAGCCGTTTGCTCTAACAAAAGCAGTTGCTGATGTTGCTTTGCAACCATTACTTCCTGTTACTGTAACCCGGTAGGAACCTTGACTTGTAATCACCGCAGAACGTGTTGCTTGTCCGCTTGTCCACAAATAAGCATTTGCAGTTGTAGAGGTAAGAGTGACAGAAGTATGCGTTGAACTAAGAGCTAAAGAGCCATTTGCAGAAATACTTGGAACTGCCGGTGCAGTTAGTAATGTGACACTGTTGTTTGCTGATTGTGCAAAACAACTCGGGCCATTATACGCTTTTACCCAATAAGTACCGGCTGTTGCAATTGTTATGGAACGTGTTGTTGCTCCATTAGACCATAAATATCCATTCGCAGCAGAAGAGGAAAGGGTAAGTATTGTTCCGGGACAAACGTTTAGCGAACTACTTGCCGTAACTGTCGGTGTTGTCGGGCCACTGTTTGCGTTCACAGCTGTTACTGCAGAGGTGCCTCCGCATCCTCCTGCGTTTGTTGTTACTGAATAGTTGCCGGTTGTAGTGACTGTAATGGCTTGAGTGGTTGCTCCTGTGCTCCATAAATAGGTATTTGCACTACTGGAAGTCAGAACAACACTACCGCCTGCACAAAACGATGTTGAACTGCTTGCTGAAATTGTTGGTGTAGAGCCTGTCGTCGTAATTGAAACAATTGTCGGTGAAGAAGTAGCTTGAACGCCGGTAGTAGTTGTAACTCTTACCGTGTAAGACCCTGCAGCGGATACCGTAATTGATTGTGTTACTTGTCCACCCGGACTCCATAAATATGCAGATCCTGAATTTGCAGTTAAAGTTACATTGCCGCCAGAACAAAAACTCAATGGCCCACTTGCGCTAATGGTGGCTGTTGCAACGGTAGTCTTTGGCATATAAGTGTAGTGAAACCATGCATACCCCTGAAGGTTTATAAACTGCTTGAATGACCCTGTTTCTGCTGTATAATTTGCACTATAGGTTGTATAAGGTTTTGTAATAGGATTAGATGCTAGCCATGGTCCCATAAAAGAAGCCTCGCTGCTGAACAGAGGAATTATTTTTGTGTTGATTCCCATAGTTGCAATATCTTGTAGACGACCTCTTGAGTATGCATATAAATCAACATCTGTTTGGCGATACGCATGTAATAAAATCCGATCTGCCCTTGTTACAACTTGTTGCATTTGACCTTGAGATGGCCAACCTAAATATATTTCCGAAACTAAACCTTTTGCAGCCGCAAGTGAATCCATTTTTTTGAATTCACCCCATGCAAATCGCCATGCTCCGGCTGTATCGCAACTCAATCCATTTGGTGAAAGATACCTGGCACAATAAAGTGATGAAATGCTAGATTGATTCCAGAATTCAAATTCGTAATTCAGAACATCAAATCTTTCATTCACGGCTGTTCTCGAATTGTTATAAGGGATTACTGAATTGGTGAAGAATGAATAAATTTCTCCCGATGCTCCCATTTGAGTCACACCAAAATTTGTTCTTGCACGACTTAAAAAAGAGGCCAGATTATTTTGAACTGTAACCGACGACCAGTTTAATGATCCCAGATCATAAAAGATAATGTAATTATACCCATTTCCCTGAGCATAGTTTAGAATTGAATTTTCTGTGGTGGTATTACCCAGCCAAACATGAATGTCTTTTAAATAAAATGCTCTTACATTCGATGATTGACCGAATGACGTCAGGCAAATCAGGAGTAATCCTGCCAACAATTTCACTACCTTGTTTTGGCTCATCCTTTAAATAAATTAGTATTTGTTTAAATAAACGCTTTTGAAATTTTCCTTCCCCTTCCGATGAAAAAACTTGAACCGGTTTCCAATCGGCTTGTTAATTCTTCCCCCTCAATTTTTCGAAAGCGAAGATAAGAGTTTATCTCTTCCGTGGAACTCTTTTCCATACCGTTATGAACAAAACAATGTAAAAAACCTTCATAATAACAACAAATTCAAGCTTTTCACTTGGCCTAATTGCCTTCATCTTTTAAAATCAAACATACTTTGTTGGGAACATGAAGAATCTGATCTAGAATTTAGTAAAAAAAGTTTTCAACATTTTGGCGCAGTTTTCCACAAACGAAAAAATCCCGGGACTTACCCGGGATTTTGACCACCAATCATTGATGTTTTTTCTATTTCTCTATTATGAGCCGCTTCGTTTCACTTTGAAAAGCAGTTGTTAACCTTATAAAATAAATACCGCTGGGAATGTTTTCAGTATCTAAATACACATCGTTGTCACCATCAATTAAGTCTTCTGTTACGACTTTTATTATGCGACCACTTATATCAAATAATTCAATTGTCGATTTTGCTTCCTGCTCTGAGAAAAAGGAGATCGTAAAATTTTCTTTTGCCGGATTTGGAAAAATTACCATTTCCTG
>CAYHCU010000112.1:0-9232 GCA_964355035.1 uncultured Flavobacteriales bacterium
GGGCGAAAGTTGTGATTTGCTTTCAAAAAGTATCTTTGACGTATTGATAAACATCATGTACATCATAAATCTTACTAAATCAATATGTTACGATGAAATTATCAATAAAAAAATGAGATGTTTCTCAAACTGAAATCCCGCTAATGGCGGGATTTTTTGATTCTGATAAGTTTAGAAAAGCTCCAATTGCTGCGGAATGTTGGCACGTTCTACCGGTTTTTGACCATAAAAGATTTCCATCTGACCGAATTGTTTATCCGTAATCTGCAAAATTCCGATTTTCCCTTGGGTAGGAAGTCTGTTTTTTACTCTCTTCGAGTGCACATCAGCATTTTCGGAACTGGAACTATGTCGCACATACATGCTGAATTGAAACATGCTGAAACCATCGTTCAGTAAATCTTTCCGGAACCTAGAGGCTACTTTTCTGTCTTTTTTGGTTTCTGTCGGCAAATCATACATAACAAGTGTCCACATGATGCGATAAGCGTTAAAACGATCTGCAGTGATGCTCATTTGAAATTTAGTAATTACATATAGGTATCGACCCAATTATTAACCGACAATTGCATTCATCATTCATCACTCATCATTCATCATTTACCATTCATCCTAACTAAATTCCGGATAAACCAGCTTTTTCTGCGCCCCCGCAAAACACTTTACCAAACTCACAGCAGTCCGCTGCGTTGCTATCATCAACGGACTTTTTTCTCCGTCGATCACAACATCCATCGCAGGAATTTGCAATAGCAATGTTTTTATTTCCTTCGGAATATCTTCGTTCACGCCTTTTGATGCAACAATATTGTAAACTACAAGATCAACAAATGGTCTGTAAGGTTCCATCAGATCATCTGCCAGGCAATAGGCATTGTAACGGTTGTGATGAAAAATACCGAGCGTAGGTAACAATCCTGCACCGACAATGCTGCGCGCCATTGTAGCACGTAATAAGGCATAACCGTAATTCAAATAATTGTTCGGTGGCAAACCTTCTCTGAAACGTTTAAAAGACACATCCTTGTCTTCATGGAGTATGAGAGAGTTGAATAAATTTCCCCAATAATAAGCCGCCGCTGTCGCTTCGCGATTATCACTATCGCCGCTTTTAACATTTCGGTAGAGTGGAAGAAGATATTTGTTGTCTAGGTTTTTACAATCGAACATAGCCGCCTGATTCTTGATTTTCTGCGAAACAGTTTGTGCCCACAATTGTTTTTTCAAAGGTTCAGTAGCGTCTAACTGCGTCCTGAAACGTTCGTTTTGTATCGTATGTCCGCACAATGGAAGCATCAGTCCTGTCGGGTGGTGCGTGGCATCACAGGTAATCAAAGCGACATTATTATCAATCAAGGCTTCAATCAACCCTTGTGTAATCGTAATTTGCTTGTGATCCAATACTACGATACCAATGTCTTCTACCGGAATACTGGCAGTTGCTTCTTTTTTAAAATTTTCTGAAAGTGTATCGTTTTTCTCAACTTCCGGCAAACGTAAAACCAATTGAGCATTGCTTAAGCTCAAATAAGATGGATTGCCGAAGTAGAGAGTGCGTTTGATCATTTTTTAAGCCGGTTTATTCTTTGCAGTTCATCAATATCCAGCTTATCCTTCGGACGCCCGGTATTCAGCTTCATCAATATCAAATGATGGTAATCAACTACCTGAAGTTCGAGATTTTTTAGTGGAAATGCTCTTCTCTTTTGCCATGCCTCGTTAAAACTAACTAAGTTTACTTTTGTCAGAAAGTCTATCCGCAAAGGCAATTCACCAATAGATAAAACTTGTGCTAAAGCAAAATCGAGTTTACCTATTTCTTCAATTTCAATTGGGTTTCTTTTTAATTCATGAAGAGCTTTTAGGAAATTCTGTTTGTTTGCATTATCAGGCCTTAGCCAGAAATCAATATCTCCCGTATATCTGCCATATCCATAGTAATTTACCGCATAGCCGCCAATAAGCAGGAATTCTACATTGTTTTGAAGCAGTTTTTCAATTACATCAATAAATAAAGGTTCAAATATTTTCATCCGGTTTATTTATTTTTATTTTACTTGTGTAGAAAGTTTTTTCCTGCTCACTTAAATCACTGCCATGTGTAATGGTTCTTAGTTTCTGCAAATATTCCATACGTTGCTCTGGTGTCATATTAGCAGTATACATGCGTGTTTGTTGTTCAAGCGCTTCAAGAGTGGTAATAGTTGCCTTTCCATAAACTTTATTTTGTTCTTCAACAATAGAGGAGCTGGACGATTTTTTCTTGTATGTTTTTTTTTTACTCATTTGTTATTTCTCGATATTTTTTTATTTTTCCAATAAAGGTTCATTGACTTCTTTAGGTTTTGATTTAAATTTCTTCGTCATTGTCTATTAAGTCACAAATGAGCGCCCAATTGTCATCCTGTAAGGAACTCGTCGGTCTCTTAGTACGACGGATTGTTTGATATATATATTTTTCGTATCAATTAATTTATGATACAAATTTAGTTTAAAATCTTGTAATTGATTGTAACTGGCCTTATTCATATTATTTGTAATAGATTTTTAAATCAGTCATTTTTTTTCAGTTCATCAGCATAAGCATGCATAATATATTCCGTAACATGTTGAAGATGTTCATCCGGAGTGAATTTAGTCGTTTCTATTGCATCGGCTAGTTTGACATTCATTTCATATCATCTTGGATTTTAGCTCACCAATTGTGAGAGGTGGACTTTGTTTGTGGAGCATTGCATGGCAATTTGGACAAACAGGTCGAAGGTCTTTAATCGGATCAATATTGTATTCTTTGCGAATAGTTGCAACTTGAGTCAAATGATGGACATGAATAAAATTGTTGCCTATCTTACCATATTTGCTAACAAAATTGAATTCGCAAACTGAACATGAGAAACCATAATGGCTAAGGCAAAGTTTTCTTGCATGAGGGTTCCTTTCATATCTTGTCTGTGTGTACAATGATACATTTCCTTCTACAAACATCTCTGGTATTTCGGTTGAAATAGCGAATGGATTCACACGAATGTTTTGAGTTGTAAGGAAGTCAAACCAAGCGGCTTCAAGTTCTTCTAAACAATCTGTTTGAATAGAAATTCCGGATGCTTGTGGTGTCCAATGTTGTCTGGACAAGTTACCACTTTTGAGTAAGTCAAGAGTTAAGATAGGCTCCTTGTTTGGATTTAGTATAACATCAAACTCTATAAGTACTCGCGGTACATCCTTTTCTTCCAGCTCCCAATGTGGTGATAAAAATGGATTGGATACAACATATCCGGATGCCATAATTCCTCTAGGCGCATCACCTAACCTTACTAAAAAAGCTCTGTCACCAATTCTTATGCTTTTGTGACTTTTACAACTCCAACGCAAAGTTGTTGTGCCCTTTTCATTTAATTCTTCAATATTCTTTTCAAGGTCTTCCCATTTCCATTTTTCAGGATTCCAAGCAAAGAGAAAACTATTTTGATTAATCATTTGGTGCTCTGATTGCGGTATCTGTATATTTGGGGTAGTTTTTTCTGTGATTGGGTTTGAAAAATTAGTTGAATTAAAATTCGGATTATTCATTTGACCACTAATAATCCAAAGAAAAGAATGTGCATCTAATAGAGTTGTACGATCATCTTTTGTCTTAAGAAAACTACGGACTTGTTTAATAATGTCAATGAAACTGGAATAATTATTCCAGGATGAATTCCCGCTTGTTTTGAATTCAGGAAGCCCAATCAATTCAAATGTTTTATCAAATCGTTGCTGGGATATTGGCAAAAATATATTTTTGTCTTTTATGAAAAAGAGGTATGCTATTAAGTTGTAGGGATGTCCATATTTTTTTAGTTCTTCAAAAACAATTTCATTTTTTACGCCTTTTGATTTATAAAAGTCAAACAGTAATTGTTCATATTCCTTAGTTGACTTAAATTTAGAAAAATCATCCTTTAATCTCCAATTGTTGATTAGATTGTTATCATAGGAAACATGCTTGTAAATGCCTTTTGTTTTTATTGCATCAATAATTGTTTGATGAATTCTACCTGTTCCAACATCTTCTTGTTTCCACTTACTATTTGTAATGGTTTCTTTTGCAACCTTAAAAATGTCTTCTTTGTATTTTTCTTCTTTATCGAAGTAAATACAAGAGTCGAATGAAACAAATATCCCCTCCCCATTTGATTGTATGAAATTAATAAATTCTTTAAATCGTTGTTCTAATATTTCAGTTTTAATTATCATAGGTTGAAATTCAAAAAGAATTTTCTTTCTAACTTGTTGGATTTGCAATTTTGATGTTTTGCGCTCGTTTTAGGTAAGACAAATTTAGCATCACTTAAGGTTGAGTAAACTTAGTTAGTGTAATTTTTCGATGAATTGATTATTCTCCAATTTTTACTATTTTACCTAAATGATTAATTTTTATTTTGATTATTCCAACAATACCATTTAAGCCTAGTTGTGATTTGTATGAGATATTCGACAATTCCTTTTTGTTATCAACATTGGTTTCCAAATGATGCCTAAAAAAGTAATTTTTTGTAGATATTTTTTGGACCCTGAATAAATTAGGGCCAATCAAATGAGAATTTTCGGAATTTATTAAATCAATTTCTTGTGGATTAAATCCTGTAGTTTCATTTGGAAAAACAAAACATTCATTTTGCTTCATAGTGAATTGAAATTGCCATCCCATTTCATGGTTAAAGTTTTTGTCAATTATGGGTAAATTTTGATTAACCCTTTCTACGGCTTCGTAGAATGAAACAACATTTTCTTGCAAGTTTCCGAATTCATCTTTGTAAATAGCTACATGATGATTATTTCCCGTATTTACAAAGTCGACTGCAATTTTCTTTCCGGATTCATCAAAAACAAAATTTCCATCTTTGTCTTTTTTGTCGCGCAAAGCTAGAGCAGTGCTAATTCCTGAAATAGTAACCCGTTTGATTGAAATTCCTTTTTCCTTGTTTAGCTGAATTGGATTTTCGATTAAATTTGAAAATGCTAGTTTAGGATCATTGTTGAATTCTTTTAAACGGGTATTTAAAATTTCTTTAATTTTAGGATCAATTACTTTGTCAATTTTTAAATCTGGCGAAATATCTTTTCGGATTGTATAAATAGTTTCTATTGATACAATTTTTACTTTATCGGGAATTTTGTACGATTGATGTTTGTCAATATAAATTGGATTTTTAATGATAGAATTTTTACCGGTAAATGCTTTTTTGGGATCATTTTCAAATTCTGAAAGTCGTTTTAACAAGGCTTCTCTAATGTTCTTTCTGGCTATTTTATTTATTGTCTCCAAATCCAATGCAGCTCCAATTTTGATTTCCTCGGTTTTATATTGTTTTATACTTCCATAAATTGTTTCTTGGTGCAATTGACCTCTTGGAGTCAATTCTATTTTAGTTTTATCTCCACCTTTAATTTTAAATTTGTTTTTATTTTTTGTGACAACTTTATTATTAGCTTTAAAAGAAATCAGGGTGTTTTCGAGTTGCTTTTTTGCCTCTGCTCTAAAGTCGTCTATTGGGATTGGAGGCTTAAATCTAAGTCTGTTGTTTTTGTCCCTATATAATTCCTTTTGTTCAATACCATAGATGATTCCGTTCTTGTCACTACGTGCATTTAAATTATTTAAATATTGAACATGACTTCGCTTAGTAAAAGCTACTGTGATGGCATCCATTGCATGATGTCTATGATCGTTTCGTTTTGTCCAATCTTTTATCCTTTTAATTACGTTTCCGTCTCTGTTGGTGAATTCTTCTGTTAATCCCAAGGAATTATATTTACTCCAATTTAATTCTTGCATTATATCTATTAGTTGCCAGTCTTCTCTTAGCCGGTCGGTAACGCTACCTGTTGTGGTCGTCACTATTTTGCAAATTTCCTCCAACATTGCTTTTGCTTTTTTTGCAATATATTGTGAGTCACGCAAATCGCGATCAATAAAGCCATTTGGAATTTTGCCCTCAGTCATTAAAAGTTTATCCCTCTTTGTCTTACTTATTTTTCGATCACTATTTCGGTTTTCTAAAGAATTTGTATCTTGGTCATTGTCTTCTATTGGTTTCTTAAATGAATATAGATTTTCAACTCTTTTTTCATAATTGATAAGCTCAACCTCGCCATATTTTTCCTTTACAAAATCATAAGCGGTCTTATCTCCTTTTTCAACATTTATTGATTTTAATTCTAACGTTTTATTTGAAAAAGAGTCGTCAAATAGTTTAGCTTTTGGCAAGACATGTTCAATATCATATTTTTTTGAGAATAACTCATTTGGTGCTATATATGTATTTGAATAAAGTGTTTTAAATCCTGTTCTCTTTAATTCTAAATAAAGCTTATAGCGTATTAAATCGTTTCGGCTAATTTGCTTTAATCCGAATTCTGATTGTAAAATTGTTCGATATTTTTCATGTTCGACGGTCGTCTTTGAAATATTTTCGCTCATTTCTTTTCGCTCTTCGGCACTCTTTTTTAATTCTCTGGCAAGTTCTATTCTTATTTCATCTGGTTTTCCGTATTCAACAATTGCAGCATTAACAACATTCACCATTTGATTTAAAATTTTTTCAACAATTGGATTACGTAAACTATTCTTTGGTAACAAATCTAATTGATCTTTGTATTCCTTATTCTGCTTTTCTTCTTTTGTAAGGGAAGATTTTGAATGTTTGTATCCAGCATATTCACATGCACTAAGTTCGGTGGGTTTGTCTTTTCTCCCGCCGTAAGAATGTCCATCAATAAGATGTGGCAATATCTTGCGTATTGCTTTTGCGCTTAAGCTCCCATAGTCAGTTGAAAGTGCAACATTCGATATAATTTGAGCATATTCTTTTTCAAAGCCAAATTTTTTCTGAATTGATTGAACAAGTTTTTCACTTCCGGTCTTTGTATCATCGCCCTCGAAAGAATAAAGTAAATGCCATAATTTGAAATGTAATTGTTTTTCTATTTCATTTCCTTCAACTAAAGGGTCAAAATCTAATATTCCGGTATTGTAGCCCAGGCCGGTAAAAATATCTTTAACAAGCAACTTTACGTCAGATGATTTCATTTTCAAGAAATCATATTCACCATTTCCAGTGAGTTCTATGATCTTTTGATAAGCTTGATATAATGATGAATTTGTTCGATTTCCTTCGATCTCCTTATAATTTAAGTCAAGATTTTTTGTTTTTTCAAAGAGTAGTTTAATCGCATCGCTTTTAGTGATTTTTGGTTTCAGATTCAATTCTTCAAATAGTTGTTGTTTCTCTTCTTCTAGAAGTTCTCTGGTTTCTTTGCTTATTATATCTGTAACTTCAATGTTATTTAGGATTTGCCAAATTTTAAATTCTTGGAAAAGAGGAGAGGATTTTGGTATAACTCTAGATCCGCTTGTTTTAATTTTCTTTTTGCCATCTTCAATTACTTCAATTTGTTTACATTCAAATTCACAGAAACTGATTAAGCCTTTTTGAGATTTTAATCTACGTTGGTAAAATATGATAATATCTCTTATTTCAGATTTGAGTTCAGGGGTTAAGATTTTGTGAAAAGTTGCTTGCTTGTCCCAAATTGCATTGAATTCATCTATATAATCAAGTCGATAAAAGATTTGTTTTTTTAAACTAGTATGTGGATTTGTTTCAATTTGATTGTAAAGATATTGACCGACAGTGATTTTTTTAAACACAAGTTCCTTACTTCTGTCGCTTATTGATCCAAGATAACCACTTGAATTATTAAGATCCCCATTAATTTCAATTAGGGCTTCAGCTATTTCGCCAATAGTAAGTTGATGATTAATTGCTTTGCTTCTGAACTCATATCGCTGAAGTTTTTTTTCACTCATATTTCCTTTTAATTCAGGAGTATCAATTCTCATTGTTTTGCCAAAGTAATCTTTCGTTGTAATTTTCTTTTGACCTTTTATCTTATCATATCTATCTTCAGTTAATAGAGTAGGGTAAAATTCTTTTTGAAAATTCCATATAGTATCAAATTCGGTTTGCAAATCTGAACGATAGAAATCAGGAATATATTTTTTACCCTTTTTTAGTAATTCAAATGCAAATTGACCTGGTGTTTGATTGTTCTCATACAATTGAATGGCTATTGTCATTCCATCAATTAATTGTCCATCTTCTTCTCCTTTTGCCTTTCTGCTACTTTTATAACCACGTTTTTTGTTGATCATTAATAAAACACGTACAAATTCTTCAAGTGGGATTTCAATTGTTGGGGCAAGTGCTCTGTTTTTATAGGTTTTAAAAGTAGTTGAGTTTCCGTCTTCGGAAAAGACAAAATTGTTTGGGATTATGGAATTCTTGTTTAATATTTCAATTAAATTTTCTCTTCGAAGTTTATACCGCTGAAGATTTCTCCTTGCACTTCTTTGTTTTGTTCTACCTGCATTAGGAGATAACCCTTTTCCGCTTGAAAAATCCTTTTCAGGAGTCATGGAAGGGGTTATTTTTCCTGATTGGTCTACTTTCACTAAATTGTCTCCATAATGAATGATTCTGGAACCAATTTTAATTATTGAAGATTTTTCAGTTTCATTTTCTGCTTCATTAACTAGAGCCCAGCCGATTGATGCTGTACCTAAATCTAGTCCTAAGATTTTTTTTGACATATAAATATTTATTTTATATTTGCATTACTTTTTGAAGCAAATCACAATAAGGATTATTCCGTTGTGAAAACATCTACGATAGTCCCGCTCCGCAAGGAAGTGGGATTGTTGTTTTTAAGGCCTTTTCGTTTAGGATTTTTCAATTCAGTAATCAATATCAAAGGCTTTAAAACCGCTTATTAGCACACTAAAGTAAATTATAAAATGATTACTCCAAAAAATATTTTTACAGAAAGCTGAAACCTGACAGAAGTCAATAAATGAGGCGGTTTTCAACTAAGGGAAGGCAAGGTTGAAGCTGATGGAAATTTATCAGTCTTTTTGAATTTCGCTTAGTTGACTTTCACCCACTCTTCACCACCTTTATAATCATATCCAATTATTCCATCATGTTTAGTATAATTGAGTCTGAAAAGAGAGCATGTTGAAACAATTGTAGTGTTAAACGATTGTTATTTGAAATTCAAAAGCAGAGGAAATTTCGAAGATGCTTTTCGCAATGATATGACTGCTGGAAACGAAAAAGTAAAGCTGAATTTTTGAGTTTGAGTTTGAGTGCGAGTGTGGAAAATCTAGTTTGAGTTTGAGTGCGAGTGT
>CAYHCU010000113.1:0-9211 GCA_964355035.1 uncultured Flavobacteriales bacterium
CCTGCCAATGATCCAAAATATCCCAATATGGGTGGCGTTCCTCGTCGTGCCGCTCTGATAAAAAGGATTCGCTCAGAGGAAAAAAATGTTTTATTACTTGACGCCGGAGACATTTTTCAAGGTACTCCCTACTTCAATCTCTATGGTGGGGAATTAGAATTTAAGTTGATGAGTGAAATGGGCTATGATGCTTCTACTTTAGGTAATCACGATTTTGATAATGGTATTGACGGACTTGTGAAGCAAATGCCACATCTGAACTTTCCTTTTTTGAATGCAAATTACACTTTCACAAATACACTTTTAGAGAATAAAGTGAGTGAATATATAATTTTCAAACGTGGTAATTTGAAGATTGGAGTTTTCGGAATAGGTATTGAATTGCGAGGATTAGTTGATCCGAGATTGAGCGGAAATATTTTATATAACGAACCGCTTGTAAATGCCAATAGAATTTCTACCTTGCTCAAAAATGATGAGAAATGCGATTTAGTAATTTGTCTTTCTCATCTGGGATATAAGTATAACGATACTAAAATTTCCGATTCAGTTCTTGCAAAAGAAAGTTCACACATTGATTTAATCATAGGTGGTCACACTCACACCTTTCTTGATGAACCAACAAGAATCATTAATCAAATCGGAAAAGAAGTTCTAGTTGCTCAAGTAGGTTGGGCAGGAATTAAATTAGGCCGAATTGATTACTACTTTGATTCAAAAAAAAGAAAAAAAGATTTAATCTCCTCTACTGTAAAAATTAGTGAAAATACAATAGGACTTTAATTTTTTTTTTATGTTTTTTTACAGAACATTTGTAACAAGAAATTTCAGCAGAGAAATTGAAATCTCTTACCTCAATAACGACACGAATAACACCTGAATATAATTAGTTAACCACTAAAACCCTTTTCTTGAAAACCACTATTGAGAAAACTTGCGAGAGTGTTTGGACCAAATGCCTGCAAATTATTAAAGACAATGTGAGTGCTCAGAGTTTCAAAACTTGGTTCGAGCCTATTAAGCCTATAAAGCTTGATACTAAGATTCTAACGATTGAAGTTCCAAGTCAATTCTTTTACGAATGGCTGGAGGAACACTACATCGCATTGTTACGAAAAACCATTCGCCAACAACTTGGTACAGATGGAAGACTTGAGTATAGTATTGTGATGGAGCACGCTACATCTGATTCTAAACCCTACACGGTTAAAATTCCAACACGCTCTCATGCGGATCTCAGAAACTCTCCCGTTAATGTGCCCCTGAATTCTGCTGCAAATACCATTCGCAATCCATTCATTATACCCGGATTAAAGAAGGTGAACGTGGAATCTCAGTTGAATCCGAATTACACTTTTGAAAACTTTATTGAAGGCGATTGCAACCGATTAGCTCGTTCTGCAGGTTATGCTGTTTCAAACAAACCGGGAGGAACATCCTTCAACCCATTATTAATTTATGGTGGTGTTGGAATGGGCAAAACACACTTAGCACATGCAATTGGAATTGAAATAAAAAATTCTCATCCCGGAAAAACAGTTCTTTATGTTTCTTCGGAAAAATTTACTCATCAATTCATCGATGCAGTTAGAAACAATGAGCAAAATGATTTCGTTCACTTTTACCAAATGATTGATGTCCTTATCATTGACGACATTCAGTTCTTTGCAGGAAAAGAAAAAACACAAGATGTATTTTTTCACGTATTCAATCACTTACACCAAACCGGTAAACAATTAATTCTAACATCTGATAAAGCTCCTGTTGACCTTCAGGGAATGGAACAACGATTACTTAGTCGATTCAAATGGGGCTTAGCAGCTGACATTCAGATGCCTGATCTTGAAACGCGAATCGCTATTTTAAATAAGAAGATGTATATCGATGGAATTGAGCTTCCTAAAGAGATTGTTGAATATATTGCTTACAGTATTACTTCAAACGTTCGCGAATTAGAAGGTGCGCTTATTTCAATCTTAGCCCAAGCTTCATTGAATAAAAAGGCGGTTACTCTCGAACTTGCCAAACAAATGATTGACAAATTTGTGAAAAATACAACGCACGAGGTTTCGATTGATTACATCCAAAAAATGGTCTGTGATTATTTTGATCTGCCTATTGAAATGCTGAAATCTAAAACACGTAAGCGTCAAGTAGTTCAGGCTCGTCAGATTGCAATGTACTTTGCCAAGAGTATGACTAAATCATCTCTTAGCTCCATTGGTGCACATTGTGGAGGAAAAGATCATGCAACGGTTCTTCATGCTTGCAGAACCGTAAACAATCTCATCGAAACTGATAAGAAATTCAAAGCCAGTGTGCTTGAATTGCAAAAGAAGATCAGTATTAACGGGAAATAAAATTTCAAATCGTTAAAAAGGAAACCATCGGAATTCATCCGGTGGTTTTTTTTTGTCCGGCAATAAAAGGTCCGGCAATAAAAAGGGACAGCAATAAAATGCTTTAATCAATGAATTGATTTCCTGCTTTTCTGCAATTTATCCAAACTGTAATGCCTATTTTTACAAACTTGAACCCTCGAATCTGCCCATAATGTATACACTTGAAGTAAAGTCGGAAAAAGACGCACGGGACTTCCTGCTCCTTCCCCTTAAAATTTATGCAGACGATCCAAATTGGATCCGACCTTTGGATAAAGACATTGAAGTTGTTTTTGATCGAAATAAGAACAAGTTTTTCCGTCATGGTGATTGCACTCGCTTTTTACTGAAAAATGATTCCGGTACAACCATTGGCCGCCTTGCGGTTTTTTACAATGAAAGGACTTCCAAAAAAGAAGAACAACCTACCGGTGGTATAGGATTTTTTGAAGCCCCTGACGACCAAGAAGCTGCAAATTTGCTTTTTGATACAGCAAAGCAATGGCTTGCTTCTCGAAAGCTTGAAGCAATGGATGGGCCAATTAACTTTGGAGAGAGAGATAGTTGGTGGGGCTTGATTATAGAGGGTTTTGAGCCTGTTCAGTACAAGATGAACTACAACAAACCGTACTACAAGCAGCTTTTCGAAAATTACGGTTTTAAAATCTACTTTGAGCAATGGTGCTTTTCTAAGAAAATTCATCTTCGTCTGCAGGATAAATTCTATGAAAGACACGAGCAAATTTCGGCGGATGCCAATTATACTTCAGAACATTTTCGAAAATCAAAATTGGAAAAGTATGCAGAAGACTTCCGGACCGTCTATAACAAAGCCTGGGGAAAGCATGGCGGCGGTAAAGAACTGGAACAAAAGCAAGTTTTGCAGTTTTTTAAGACCATGAAACCGGTGATTGATGAGAAACTGATTTGGTATGTCTATTACAAAAACGAACCGGTTGGCATGTGGGTAAATCTGCCTGACATCAATCAGATATTTAGAAAATTCAACGGCAAATTCGGAATTATAGAAAAAATCAGATTTATCTTCGATTTACGCCGAAGGAAAGTAAAAAAGATAATCGGTTTAGTCTTCGGACTTGTTCCTGAACACCAAGGCAAAGGAGTTGATTCGTTCATGATCTTGGAAGGAGCAAATTCTATGCGTACAGAAAATATTTATTTCGATTACGAAATGCAATGGGTCGGCGACTTCAATCCGAAAATGGTATCCATTGCCGAAAACCTGGACACCTACAAAAGCAGGACACTGGCGACTTACCGGTATTTATTTGATCGGGAGAAAGAATTTAAGAGGCATCCTGTTATTTGACGTTTTTCGTTGGTCGTTTTTCGTGGTTTGAACCACAACTCACGACTCACGAATAACGAATCACGAAAATCGAACCAACGATTCACTCCTTCACAAACCTCTTCCACCAACTTTTCTCATTGCAAACAACTTCAACAAAATAAACTCCGGATGCAGTTTTTGAAACATCGATGGTGTATTTAGTACTATTCCCTTCGGCTTTTAGAATTAATTTACCGGTAATATCAGTGATTCTGATTTTTTGTATTAACGCGGAATTATTTTCTATGGTGAGGTGGGTTGCTGTTGGGGTGGGGTAGATTTCTATATTCGTCTTAACCAACTCCACCACTCCAATTGAACTCTCACAAGTATCAAATGCGCTAATCGCGCTTTTAGCAAAATACATAATAGAATCACCATCTATTGTTTTAAAATTTCCACCGATAAATAATGAGTCATGATAAAAAGCCAGACAATTAATTGCTTCATCAAACTGATTGTTTAAAGCACACCATGAACTTCCATTCCATTTCGCAATATTTGAGGCTGGCAAATTACCGGCTTTTATAAAATATCCTGCTGCATACAGTTCGTCATTGTAAATTGCCATATCATAAATTGTAGCTGTGTAGTTTGTATTTGCTAATTCAACTCCACCATTTAAATTATCCCAACGAATACCATTCCATCTTGCAATACTTTTACCGGGTGCGAGCGGATCATGGTTTGGATCAAAGCTTCCTGCAACGTAAAGCTCATTCTTATAAACTATCATTTTTCTAATGCTACCGCTGAGATTTGAAAATGTCCCAGGCACTCTCTCCCAACATTGACCGTCCCAAATCGAAAAAAACTGCCTGCCACCTAAAGTATCTCTCAAATAATTTTGAGAGTAAATATTATTGTTATATTTAATCAAGGGATGAATCACGAGATAATCATCTGTAAATAAACTACAATAAAAAACAGTATCCCATGCTATTCCATTGAATTTAGCAATCCCATGGACATTTACATTTTTTATACTATCAAATCCACCGGAAATAATTAAAATTGAATCCAAATTAAACATAGTGTAAATTGGAACTGAACTATTCTGATTATAAAAATTTTGATTCAAATCAATCCATGCCATTCCATTCCACTTTGCCAAATGGTGTATATTCATGCAGCCAATTGAATCTTCTAAGAAAAGTGCATACAATTCATTATTGAAATATTCAAATTGTCTTACTCCGCCACAAGCAACAGAACCGCAACCGCCTAACCCACATCCTAAATTCTCTATTTGCTGTCCATCCCATTTAGCAACACTATTATTTGAAGATAAAGAAATTTATAATCAAATACATTACTAGAGACACTAAAATTATTCAGACTACCGAATTTTGGAGGCAGTAGTTTAATTTTATTAAAGCACTACATCTTTACAACTTTCCTAATAAATTCATTTCCTGAAAATTTGATTTTAACAAAATAAAGACCGGACTTTAGTTGACCGAAATCTAAAGTACAATCGTGACTTTGTGAAAACTGTTTTATTAATGTTCTCCCTACGATATCAACCACTGAAATCTCATCTATCATCCCTTTGGAATTGTTTATTGAAATAATGGATTCAACAAGAGTTGGATAAATAACAATATTGCTTTCATCCTTCAACTCTTCAACTCCAACTACCTGACAGGTGTCTGAATAATTTCCGCCTACCCATTTGGCGATCGAATTAAAATAAACTCCATCAATGGAATTAAATTCTCCACTAATAATGAGCTCATTATTGTAAACAAACATTGTATTTACGGGTCCATTAATATAAGATCCCAGTCCACACCATTTGTAACCATCCCATTTCGCAACGTGGCTTGCATATACTCCACCAATGTAAACAAATGAACCACCCACATATAATTCATTGTTATAAACAGCCATAGCACGAATTGAAAACGGAACCACCACACCAGGTGTACTTGTAATATCTACCCAATTTGTTCCGTTCCATTTTGAAATACTTCTTCCATCATCTGAAATGTAATCACCTGCAACATAAAGTTCTCCATTGTAAACTACTGAGCACCTTATTCCTTCAGTTGCACTACCTAAACTAGAACCAATATCAATTCCTCTGCCAAATGGGAATATAGAATCCCTGTAATAGACTAAAACGCTACCGTCATAAGGAACTGAATAATCTCCGGAGAAATTTCCCGAAAAAATTATTGAGTCATTATAGGAACACATAGATCGTACAATACTCAATTGAAATATACCTGTTTCTAAAGGTGTCCAAATTCCATTAGCATATTTCGCAACACTTTGACTCCAAATCGTGTCTACGCTACTAAATCTTCCCATGACTATTAGGGTATCATCCAAAATCCCAAATGACAATACTATTTGACTAGGAGATATGCTGGCAGTATCCCAACCATTGTTAGCATTTAATTTCAAAAAGTAATCTCCTGGTGCGCCTCTGTATTTATTAAATTCTCCGCCAATAAAGATATTATTGTGATATTTAATTATTGCTAATGGAAATCCGGTATAAGGAGAAAAATTAAAATCGCCTATTTTATTAAAATTAATCCCATTCCAAATACAAGGCGAATGAATAGTGTCACCATTGACATCAACAATATATGCATTTGCATACAAAGTTGATGAACTTGAATCTATATATACGCCATTAATATTTAAGGTTGAATCCCCTGCAAAGCGTTGCCAATTTTGTGCAGATGTTGATTGCAAATAAAACAACCAAAAAAATGCAAGAATTATCTTTTTCATTTTTGGATGATTAGTTTGCCTATAAATTTATTGTTAGCTGATATAAGTGTCACAAAATAAATTCCGGAACTTAATTGAGAGACATCAATTTGATGCTTATCATTATAGCTCTTCAACCTTTCGACAAGAACAGTTGCACCCAACGGATTTGTAATTTTTAAATCGAGGTTTTCTGAGAAAGGTGAAAAAAACGAGAATTTATCGGAAGTGGGATTGGGATAAATTAATAATTCCTTCTTATTAATTATTTCATCTGTGTTAATTGTTAATGCACTTAAATCAAATCGCCAGATAAAACCATCCGTAAATGTGCCATTAGGGCTATTTACAAAGACTGAAGGGTTTAATAAATCGGATCCGGTAATTATTCCATTTGATGCAGAGCCTTCAACATTTCCGGTAATATAAAGATATGATTTGTTTGTAGTAGAAACAAAATCTGTACACACACCTGTACCCCATTCCTGACCATCTCCACCGATATAGGATGACCAATAAAGATGGTTATCAGTTCCGAATACCGCCAAGTATGCATCTCGCTTTGAACTTAATAAACTCGTGTTTAAGTCATCGAAATAACATCCCTGACCCGGAGGATTATTTAAATCAATATCTCCATTAACGTTGCTTGTGATGTTCCTCGAAGTGCCAAATAAAAATACCCTGTCGCTCTTGTCAATTGCTATATCAGCATTTTCTTCTGAATAAAGTCGAATAGAATTATAATCGTCTCCGCTTCCACCTAAAAAGGTAGACCAGACAATGTTTCTGTTATTATCAAATCGTGTGATAAAAAAATCACGATTTACAGCAATATTTACATTAGTAGTATGATTATAATGATCTCTGAAGTAAGAATTAGAATTTGGTTGACATAATGGAAATTCACAAGAGTTAGTTGCGCCAGAACATTGTGAACCAAGAACATTATTTGCAGATTCGATGCATCCGGTAACATAGAGGTTTCCTGTTGAATTATACTCTAAATGAGTCGTAGTGATATTATCACAACTTCCGAATAGAGTTGACCAGATCAAATTGAATCCCGCATCAAACTCTGCGATAATTCCTGAATTTTGATTTGAAGTACTCGAGTTTGCAGAATACGTTTGAAAATATCCTCCAAAATCACATAGTGGCATTTGACTTGCAGTTGGAACCGAACAAGCTGTAGAAATTGAAGTTGGGCTTGTTCTACCTAGAACTGATATTTTTCCATTTTTGTATGCAATATCCTGAAGAAAAGATTCACCGTTACCTCCAAAGAATGTAGAGTGTATAAGGTCTTTAGAAGCAAGATCAAATTTAGCAATAAAACCTTTTCGAGTAAATAGTGGAAAAGTTCCACCATTATATGCAATATTATCAAAATAACCACCACTCGAATTACACATAGCTATGCCGTTATCAAAAATATTCGCAGGATTGGGATTGGGAACACAACTGTTTCTTACAATTATTTTGTTCGGCGTTGGAAATCCCGGATTATTTGGGTCTTCACAAAAACCCGCTACAGAACCGACTACTATAAAATAATCTTCATTGATTGGCTGAAAAATCGAATGAATATTTTCTTTTGTTATTCCTCCGTACAATGTAGCCCATAATCTTGAACCGTTTAATCCATTAAGCTGCACTATAAATCCATCCGGCTCTCCCGCTAAATAGTTTTGAAAATAACCTGAAGCACTTGCCGGTAGTGGAAAATCTGAATCTGTTGTTTCTCCGACGAAAAAGACATCATTGTTTTTAGTTGAGCATATACCGTAAGCAGCCTCGTCATCTGGCCAGTAGGTACCTCCATAAGAATTAGATGGTGTAATTCCACCATAATATGTTGACCAAACAATCTCTTGGTTGACATTAAATTTAGTAACAAAAGCGTCCACATCTCCACTCAGTGTTTGTCCAATAGACGTACCAATGATTCCGGGAAATGCACTTCCATAAGTTTTGCCACAAACAAAATAATTATGATTCAAATCAACACAATTGTCAATTATTTCATCAATTGCACTTGTACCTAAACAAGTTCCCCAGTCGGCATTGCCAGGCATTACAGATAAAAAAGTGTTTGTTTTACGAATATCAACAATCAATGGGAGTGATCCATCATAGCTTCCCCAACCGGTTAAGATTGCTTCATTGCCATTTTGAATGGTCCATGTTAAATTCCATGGAAGATTAATGATTGTATTACTCGAATTAATCTGGTAAACTTTTGGTTTTTGAAATACAACCTGATCATTAAAAGTACTTACTATTAATTCGAAATAATTTTGAACCGATATGGAGTTCTGACCATCAAATTTCAAACCAATTTCACCGGGAATTGAAGAATATGGATTAATTACAAAAGAAAGAACTAAACCTGAATTATTACTGGTATATTTTGCATCTATTCCTTCATAAACATCTGTAAATAATAAGGCTTTGTTACCATTCACATGTAAAATTCCATTGGTACATTGTGGTGAATAATAATTTAAAAAATATGTTGAATCTAATTCACCAATTGGAAAAGCCTCTGTGAAATTATTAGAGTTTAAGAAAGAAACATCCACTCTTTGAATTGTATCAGTGGTAGATGAATCCAAATCAATTTTGGAAAACACCATATTCATTACACCATAGCCAAAGAAAAGTTGAGGCTTGGTAAAGTTTGTGTAATAATGTACACTGTCTGTTACAAGACTATCGTTCATGTCAACAAGCTGCCCTTGGTTCGGAT
>CAYHCU010000114.1:0-9202 GCA_964355035.1 uncultured Flavobacteriales bacterium
ATGTTATCAGGGTATCGTCCAATTTGTGGCATGTAACCAATCTGAGATCGATATTGAAAATCTTTTCGAACGCTTTTGTTATTGAATAGAATAGTACCGGAGTCAGCTACTATCATTCCAAGAATAGATTTAATGAGCGTAGTTTTCCCACTTCCATTTGGACCCACTAAAGCGATGCATTGTCCTTTTTCGCAATGAATAGACACGTCGTCGAGAGCAGTAAATTTGCCAAAGCGTTTCGTGATATTGTTTATTTGAATCATAGATCAATCGGCTTCATGGATGGCCTTCCATCTTTTAAATTTTCAGGAATAAGTGTTGGAACTATTCGTTCGGTTTTGTCGAGGAGAGAGACCATGATACTTCGGAATAAAATCATTGTCTGAGGATTAGTTTCGATAATCATTGAAAACATGCTAATCGGACGAAAAGGAACATCGCCCAAGTTGTCTTTATTCAGATCGTATCCTTCGTATTTATCCCAGTAATTATTATTGAAAGTGTTCAGTACTAATGTTCCGTTTGTTGCAACATCAAAGGAGTTGCCAAAAAAATTATTTTTGCTGACAGTAACATCCATACAGCTAGCCTGAATTTTCAAAGCCCAACCATTGTCTTTAAAAACATTTTTTTGAAGGAGAATACGGCTCGCGCCTTCCATAAATATAGCGGTAGTGTTTTTTTCAAAATGATTCCCTTCGATATAGCTGTCGGAAATTTCTTTTAGCAACAAGCCGTAAGCGGCATCACCCCAATTTTGCTCGAAATAATTATTATACATTTTCACGCCATGGGTAAACATTACAGCAACACCGGCGCCATTTCCACTGAAGACATTGCTGATGTAAGAATCATTATGTGAAAACATAAAATGTAATCCATATCGAATATTATTGGTGGATTGATTACACCAGATTATGGAGTTCGTAACAAATTCAAAGTATATCCCATCTCTATGCCCGGAAATTTTATTTGCAATAATTTGTATGCTGTCGCTCTTCCAGCAGTGAATACCATTTCCAATTTCTTGTTCTGCTTTTCCGTATGCGGTGAGGCGATTATTTTTTATGATACAATTTTTAGCGTACTGGGCATAGATACCAAAAAATGTATCATCAATGATATTGTCGGAAATTGTTACATTATTGGAATCATAAATTTTAATTCCTGCAGGATCTTGAAGGGTAGAATATCCCGAATGTTGAATTTTAAATCCGCTGAAAATAACATGTCCTGCTTTAATAGAAACAATCTCGTATTTCCCTTCTCCGTCGAGTACAGGATAGTTTTTGCCGATCAGAGTAATCGACTTGTTAATAATTAAATTTCTTTCGTAGTATATTCCTGCATCAACGATTATAGAATCGTTACTAGATGAAAGAAAAATTGCGTTTTTTATACTATGAATGTTTTGATTTTTCCCAACATGAAAAGTTTTGGCAGAGATTGACAGGCAGAGAAATTGAATAGAGATCAGAAGGAAAGAAAAAACAAATTTCATTATAATTTTTATTTTGAAAGCATTTCCCAGGAAACAACTTTCCCATTCATTTGACTAACGTAGAAATTTAAGCTATCTAGGTTAGCAAAGGAAGCAACATTTCCTCCCATTGGACTTCTGAGGTCGTTATTCTGCATAAAAAAACTTTTTTGGATATTTGTTAATTGGTGCGTGCCACAAAAATCTGTCGAATAGATATCCTTTATTATTTCAGGGGTTAAGTTTCTTTTCTTTATATCGGAAGACAAGCAAATAAGGTCATCATATTTAAAAGCCTTCCCTTTCTTCGTTACAATCTCTGCACCGAAGCGAGAGTTACTGATTGTCATCTGACAAAAGGAACAATTATCGGTTCCTAATTTTATCGGTTCAGAAGCAGTGGAGCAAGATGAAATAGTTGTTGAAAGGATTAGTGCAATAACAATTGCAGTTAATTTTTTTGATTTTTTTAATAATCTGTAATCGAAAAACACACAAGCAACTAAAACAACACCTGCAACAATGAATAACCAACCACCAATATCCGGAACTGAATACGCACCGAAATTAAGAAGCTGTTTAAAACCGATAAGTGGTGGTTGATAAGCCATTCCCGGAACAATGATAGCGGCATCAGGATTTAAGTTATGTCCATAATCGTATTCCCATTTCCAAAAATCTGCCATGGCAACTATTCCGAAAAGAATAAAAGTGGAAAGAAGAACGTACATTAATTTTCTGTTTCTCGACATACCGGTTACAATAAAAAACAATCCGAAGAAGACGATCATGTATGGCAAAATCTTGAATTCAACAAAGTCTGCTGTATGAAGAGTCTTCATCCCAATATAATGATTTAGTCCATTAATAATATCAACACTTCCTCCTAATTTATTGGCAAAGATCAGTAAGCGTAATCCTTCAGGATATTGCGGGGCGTCAAGATCTATTCGCCACATAGGAACAAATAAAATTGCAAAAAGCATCAATCCGGAAAGGATTAAAAGTGATCTAATTAAGTTCGAGAATTTTTCCTGTTTCATTTTTCAATTTTTACGGATAAAAAAAGGTGAGTTGAAGCGATGTCTTACCGTTTAGCACTTTCTCTTAGATTCACAAGAAAGAAGCGCAAGACACATTCGATTCAACTCACCCGGTGAAGAACTTTTTTGAAATTCTTCGGATTAATTATTTAGCAGCTTCTTCTGCAGGAGGAAGATTTTTTCCTGTACTAAAAGTAAGCGGAACGTTGCTACCGGCAGGTGATACTCTTACGTAGCCTTGCATTTCCTGGTGTAAAGCACTACAGAAATCTGTACAATACATAGGGTAAATTCCAACTTTAAGTGGAGTCCATTTCAGAGTTTGAGTTTCGCCCGGCATAATAAGCAATTCAGCAGTTAATGCACCTTTGATTGCAAAGCCATGTGGAACATCCCAATCTTGTTCCAGGTTTGTAACATGGAAGTAAACTTCATCACCTACTCTGATTCCTTCGATATTGTCAGGAGCAAAGTGAGATCTGATAGCCGTTGCATACACATGAACTTTATTTCCTTCTCTCACCACTTTCGTTGCACCTTCGCCCATAGAAACATAAGGATTCTTGTTGTTTTCTATTTTAAAGATTTTTAAGGAATTGTTTTTGATTTTGTCAGCAGCAATAGCCTGAGCATAATGCGGCTCTCCGATAGTAGGGAAATCAAGAATTAATTGCATTTTATCACCTGTGATGTCAAACAATTGCGCACTCTGAGCAAGTTCAGGACCAGTCGGTAAGAAACGATCTTTAGTGATTTTATTGTAAGCGATCATATATTTCGGATTTGGATTTTTGCTATCACCACCCGGAACACAAAGGTGACCAACAGAATAGAACGTACTAGCTCTGTCAAGAACTTTTAAGTCTTTGATATTCCATTTTACAACTTCAGAAGAAACAAACATTGAAGTGTATGCATTTCCTTTACCATCGAATTCAGTATGAAGAGGTCCTAGTCCTGGTTTTTTAACTTCACCATATAGTGCAGATTCATATTTGATAACAGGGATACCTTCGAAAGTGCCGGCATAATCTTTTGCAGCAATAGCAGCTTGCATTTTATCAAAACTAAATACAGGAATTAAAGCAGCAAGTTTTCCGCTACCAACAATGTATTCACCTGATGGATCAACATCGCAACCATGTGGAGATTTCGGGCAAGGAATAAAATAACAGATATCCGCTAATTCTTTAGAATCAAGTACTGTTACTTCGTTCAGTATTTCTGAAGTTGCAGAATGAGTAATATCGCTATATGTATTGTGCGCATATTTAACAGGAACTTTTTTCCCTTTTCCGGCTTTCAAATATTCTTCAGCTTTTTTCCAATTCACAGCCATGATAAAATCTTTGTCTTTCTGAGAAGCGTTTACTTCTAACAAAGTGTTTGCTTGCTCAGTATTGTAACAAGAGAAGAAGAACCAACCATGAGATTTTCCTTTACCGGCATGACTTAAATCGAAGTTCACACCAGGGCATTGAATTTGAAAAGCGATACCCATTTTACCATCAGTTTTATCAACGCTGATAAAGCTAAGAGTACCTTTGAAGTTTTTCTTGTAGCTATTGATAGGAACATCGCCATTTACATTGTCAGGTGGAACGCTGAAACGTGTACCTGCAACAACATATTCAGTATTTTCAGTAATGAAAGGAGAAGAGTGATTACCACCGGAGTTCGGAAGTTCAATAATCTCAGCAGTACGGAAAGTAGTTAAGTCAATTCGTGCAACACGAGGAGTGTTATTTCCATTGATAAAGATCCAGCGGCCATCAACTTCTCCATTCGTTTGAGAAAGTTCAGGGTGATGTGAATCGTCCCAAGGAACCATACCATGTGAAGTATTCAACATTGGTTTTGTTTCTTCAGAATACCCATAACCTTTTTCCGGATCAACAGAAAAAACAGGGATTACACGAAGTAAGCGTCCTGAAGGCAAGCCATAAACAGACAACTGGCCGCTGAAACCACCGCTTAAGAAGTTATAAAATTCGTCGTACTTTCCGGGTGCGACATAAGCCTTAGCAGCAGCATTGCCACTAATTGTATTGCCGGCATTTTTTGGTTTGCAGGCAAAGAGTGAGGTAATGACAATAGCCAAAGCCATTGACATCATTTTTAAATTGAGTTTTTTCATTCTCTGATATTGATTAGTTGTTTTCGTGATTATTAAAAGTATTGTGAAAAATTATTTTACTCCATCGTTTTGTCTCATATACTCAAGCAAATGAAAAGCTTCATCGTCGCTCAAACTTTGATTTGGCATACGAACCAGACAAATTTCCAATTGAGCCTGAGCCTTTGGATCTTTATTTAGCATTTCATCAGTATTCGTTATGAAGTTCATGATCCAAGCCGGCTGATAACGGCTAGTAACGCCAGCCCATCCCGGACCCACTAATTTTTCAGCTGTTAGTTTGTGGCAAGCAGAGCATTTAACATCAAATGTTTTTTTGCCTTCGGTAGCTTTCGCTGCATCCAACGTGCTGCCTACTTCAACAGACGTAAATTTCCCTGTTCCTCTATTGGGATCATAAGAAGGATTACCATTAGCAGTTTCGGTGTTGTTAGCAGCATCCTGAGGCGTTTTATCGCCGCCACCACAAGCCGCTAAAAAGGAAATGATCGTAAAGAAAGCGCAAGCAGAGATTGTTTTTTTCATCGGTTTTTTTTGTAGATTTCTGATACAATATTACTTGAGGATGTTCAAGCAATTTTATGAGTGAAATCATATTGAATACTTGGATTGTGAAGCGAAGTGTGGATAAACATTGTACCGCCAACATAAATAGTTAATACCTGCGAAAATGAAGCAAAAACAGAAATTTCGTTCAATTTTAAATTTGAAATATGACTAAGATCACACTTTTACGTGCATAAGTTCATATATTGCAATTTAAACGTAGTCTACCTTTCTCCAAAATCCGATTCTATTATGATTGATTTAAACTTATTATTAGCATGGGGAGCCACCTATAAAAAGTTTGATGTGGGGGATTTTATTTTTCATGAAGGTGCTAATTGCAGTTTTTATTATCAGTTGGTAGAAGGCCAAGTGAAGTGGATAAATATTAGTGATGAAGGCAAAGAGTTCATTCAGACATTAATAGATCCAGGTGAGTGTTTTGGGGAAATTCCATTATTCGATGACGGGCCATATGTAGCATCAGCAGTTGCACAGACAAAGTCACTTACGATTCGTTTACCGCGTCATTTATTCGTTCAATTAATAAAAGAGAATCCCGAGATTAGTCTGTCGTTTTCAAAAATGCTGGCACAACGACTGAGGTATAAATTTATGTTGTTGAAGACAAATGCTTTTGAGAATCCCGAAAACAGAATTACGGCCTTGTTGACATATTATAAGAGTAAACAGTGTAAAGAACAAAAAGAGTCCTTCAAGATCAATCTAACTCGCCAGCAAATAGCAAATATGACCGGTTTAAGAGTAGAAACCGTCATTCGAACCATTCGAAATTTAAGTGATAGAGGAGATTTGGACATCATAAACGGTAAAGTTTTTATCTGATTATGATTGAGGTCATACTAATTTTCTACCTGTTCTGAGGTAATTTGCATTAAAATAAGTATGCAGATAATATTAAAAAAATGGTTTCGGATTACTCTCCTGAATTTGGCAATTGTGGCTTTGATGGGAGTAGTATTACGATATAAGATAGCCTTTTTTTTACCCTTCATTGATCAGAGATATTTATTGCACGGGCATTCTCATTTCGCTTTTGCGGGGTGGATTACTCAGGCAATAATGACATTTATGGTTGCTTATTTGTATTCCAATGGTCAGGAGAATGCAATACAGAAATACAAATGGTTTCTGATATTCAATTTGGTTACCGCATACGGAATGCTTGTTTCTTTTCCGGTTCAGGGATATGGTTTAGTTTCAATATTATTTTCCACGCTTTCGATTTTTGTATCGTATGGCTTTGCAATTTTCTTTTGGCGAGATTTGAATAAAATAAAGGAGGATGCAACAAGTAAGTTATGGTTTAAAGCTGCTTTGATATTTAGCGTGCTGTCATCAATTGGTCCGTTTTATTTATCCTATATGATGGCTGCTCATCATTTTCACGAGAAGTATTATTTGTTGACGATTTATTTCTTTTTGCATTTTCAATACAATGGCTGGTTCTTTTTTGCGTGTATGGGATTATTGGTACATAAATTAGAATCGATGGGCATTACATCGTCATTATTTAAAAGAATATTTTGGTATTTTTTTGCAGCGTGTATCCCTGCTTACTTTTTATCGGTGTTATGGTTGCCAATGCCGACTGTTGTTTATATAATTGTAGTTTTGTCGGCAGTCGTTCAATTGATTGCATGGGGAAAATTGTTAAAGGCAATTCAGAGCCGGGAAAAACTATTTATTTTAAACATCAACAGATCAGGAAGAATTTTGTTAATGCTTGTGGGAATTGCTTTTACTATTAAGCTACTCTTGCAAATGGGATCTACACATCCGCAATTAAGTCAGATCGCTTTTGGTTTCCGACCAATTGTAATCGGATATTTACATTTGGTTTTATTGGGAGTGATTACAATTTTTTTACTGGCGTATTCAGTTATGCAGCAATATTTATCCTTGGTGAAAACTGCACTTGTCGGTCTTTCAATATTTATTGTCGGCATAATTCTTAATGAAGGATTTTTAATGGCCCAAGGAATAAGAGCACTACAAAATGAAAGTATAACGATAATTCAAGTTGCACTTTTCGTTGTATCATTAATAATGTTTTCGGGAATAGCGATTTTGGTGAAAAGCCAGTGGTTAGCGGAGAGGGAAGGGTGATTTTTTAGTGATTTCGGATTTCGGATTCTGGATTTCGGATTGCGCCAATTCGCAGCTACAAATTATTTCGCATTCCGGAATTCGCTGCAATCCGCAATCCGAATTCCGAAATTACTTTTAACCATCGTTTCAAAAAAGCCACGAGATCTCTGAAGAGATGACGCCTTGGGCGCATTCGTGGAGGGAGGTATGAGGGTAAGGCAACGAGATGCTTACAGCATTTACTGTCAACATTAAATCGAATATTTCCTCTGTGGCATAGAATAAGCGGGTGTTAATTCCAAAGGAATCTCGTCGGTTTATCTACACACCCCTCCCTATAGAAATACATGCGTGTCATTTCGCAGAAAACTCGTCGGTCTCTAGGGACAGCGGTTAAAGTGATTTCGGATTTCGGATTGCGCCAATTCGCAGCTACAAATGATTTTGAATTCTGGAATTCGCTGCAATCCGCAATCCGCAATTACTTTTAACCATCGTTTCAAGAAAGCCACGAGATCTCTGAAGAGATGACGCCTTGGGCGCATTCGTGGAGGGAGGTATGAGGGTAAGGCAACGAGATGCTTACAGCATTTACTGTCAACATTAAATCAGCTATTTCCTTTTATTGAGTGGTTTTGGAATTCGCCACAATCCGCAATCCGAATTCCGCAATCCGAAATAAAAAATTATACCTTTGCTTCCTAATAAGAGTTATATCGTTCATAAAAAAACAAATTGTGGAAGACAACAGCCAGGCAAAGCCAATAAAAAGACATTTATCATTACAATCATTAAGTCGTGATCATCAGGAAGGATTAATGATTTGTTGGAAGATCAAAAAAGGAATTGAAGAAAATGTTCCTTGTGAGAAAATGGAAAAACATGTTAACTGGTTTTTCGAAACAAAACTTTTCCCTCATTTTCAAATTGAAGAAAAAGTTGTTTTTGTTGTTTTGGGAAGCGAAAACGAATTAGTGAAAAAAGCATTGGATGAACATGCAGAATTAGTGCGACTATTCAGAATAGAAGGGAAAGACGTTCCTACATTGCAAAAAATTTCCGACGATCTGGAAAGCCACATTCGTTTTGAAGAGCGGGTTTTGTTCAATGAAATACAATCCGTAGCAACACCGGAACAATTGCAACAGATAGAAGCGAGTCATAATAATCCGTCGTCGATGGAGAAGAAATAATTTTGGAATTGGGATTCCGGAATTCGAATTAATGCCCAATTCTCAGTCCCTTTATTTAGTAATTTCGGATTAAGCTTAGCATTTCCTGCCGGCATCAAATCAACTTTTTCAATGATATATCGAAAAATTTTCTGATATTTACGGCTATGCATCGTTTTATGGAGTCCGCTACGAAATTTAGGTGTGTTGTGTTGCTTTTGATTAGCCAATTAATCTATTGGACTCAATTGTCGGCGCAAGAAGCAGTACCGCTTTTTAAACATTTCACTACTGACGATGGTTTGCCTACCAGTGAAATGTATTCTGTTTTGGCCGATAAAAACGGCAATATGTGGTTTGGCACAGATCGCGGTGTTGTGCGTTATGATGGCTATGAATTCAAAACATTTACGACACAGGATGGGTTGACCGACAATACTGTTTTTTATTTGTTTCTCGATACCAATGGCAAGTTATGGATGTACACTTTTTCAGGACGCATCTTTTATTTTGAAAATGAAAAGATACTTCCGTACAAGTACAATCAACAGTTGCTTTTGAATTCTCAAAACCGCATACCGAATGGATTTTATATTGATAGTCTGGAAGATGTCACCGTAGCTTTGCGTGATCAGGGAACATTTACAATAAATAATAATGGCAAGTTCAATCGGTTAGATTCCGTGTCGCTACAACCGGACTCGCATTATTT
>CAYHCU010000115.1:0-9164 GCA_964355035.1 uncultured Flavobacteriales bacterium
GTTCCCTCGTCTCCGCCGCAACCAATTGAAGGAAGAAAGGAGTGTTCTTCAAGAATTGTTTCTCGACTCCAGCGATTTGGGCGATAAAACTTAACAATGACGGATCCGCCTTCCTCCAAATCTACATCAAAAACTCGGTTCTCATAGGAGTTCAATATACGATATCGTCCCGTGGATAAATACCCATGTGACTCAACAGCTGCTAGAACCTTATCAGGGGTTAAGCTAAAAAAAGTCGTTTTTTTCTTAAAAATTCCTATCTTTACTGCATGTATAAGGTAACGGTCGAAAACGCTGTTTATGAGGTAAATTCAGAAAATGGCAACTTTTCTATAGAAAATAAATCATTTGAAGCCGATATTCTGGAGTTTAAGGAAGGGAAATTTCACATTATCAGTGATCATAAATCGTATACAGCCGAAATTTTGTCCTTCGATACAGAAGAGAAAAGCTTTCAAATTAGAGTCAATAATAACATTTATTCTGTTGCAGTTCAAGATCGTTTTGATCAACTGCTTAAACAAATGGGAATTGATGGTGCTGCCGGGAAAAAAATAAATGACATCAAAGCTCCAATGCCCGGTATGGTTTTACAAGTAATGGTTGAAAGCGGTCAGGTAATTAAAAAAGGCGATGCAATTGTAGTTTTGGAGGCCATGAAAATGGAAAATATCCTAAAATCCCCTTCAGACGGAGTCGTTAAAAAGGTTCATGTAATAAAAGGTGATAAAGTAGAGAAAAATCAAGTGATGGTTTTTTTGGATTGATTAAGGTTCTATAAAGATTTTTCAAGATTTAATACAAGTGTAATATTCATATGCCTTTTGGCTATATTTACAACAACTTTTCAGGCTTGTAACTAGTAAAATAGATCATTGTTTAATTCGAAGTTTTCGGATTCGACGCTGTTTATTTAGCTTATTTACTTATGAAAATAATAAAAACATTTTTGTACCTGCTTCTTTTTTTCTTTGTGACGAAAGAAAATTTGAAAGCGCAAACTTTTACCGGAAGTGGCGGTTCAATTATCACGCTAACCGATACCTCTCGTTTTAATATCGCTGTAAGCGGAATTGCTGCGCCCATTGATTTTAACTATGGGTTAGAGTCTGTAACAATTAATATCAGTCATACTCAAGATAAAGATATTGATTGTTTCCTCGCCGCTCCTGACGGAACTTTAATAGAACTCACAACCGATAATGGTGGTACCGGAGATGATTTCACAAATACAGTTTTTCGACAGGATGCAAGTACATCGATTACAGCAGGGACTGCGCCATTTACAGGAACTTACAAGCCGGAAGGAGAACTATGGCGTGTAAACAATAATCAGAATGCAAATGGAACATGGCAGCTTCGTGTGATAGATGATGCGAATAATTTTATTGCCGGCTCCTTGATAAATTGGAGTGTGAAATTTAGTAGTACTCCTGCACTTACTTTTATTTTTTCACAATCATCATTGCCCATTGTTATTATTAACACAAATGGACAAAACATTCTCGATAATCCAAAGATTATTGTTGATATGAAAATTATTGATCATGGCAATGGAGTGAGAAATTATTTAACAGACACTCCAAATAATTACGATGGGACAATAGCAATAGAAATCAGAGGCTCAAGTTCTCAATCATTTCC
The DNA here is from genome assembly GCA_964355035.1 of uncultured Flavobacteriales bacterium. Lineage (GTDB taxonomy): Bacteria > Bacteroidota > Bacteroidia > AKYH767-A > 2013-40CM-41-45 > JADKIH01. The sequence goes on from CAYHCU010000115.1 coordinate 1,645, forward strand.
TAAAAAATCTTTTGGTTTTGAGACGATGGATGGTTCAGGATTGATAAAAGTTGATACTTCTCTGCTGGGTATGCCGACAGAACATGATTGGATATTAAGTGCAAATTATACTGATAAGTCATTCTGTAGAAATATGCTTTCTTATCAGCTCTCCATGGAAATGGGTCATTATGCAGTGCGTACAAAATTTGTTGACGTTGTACTCAACGGTCAATATTGGGGAATATATGTTTTCATGGAAAGCTTGAAACGCGATAAAAACCGTGTAGATATTAGTAAGTTGCAAAGTACTGAAATTACAGCTCCTAATGTTACCGGAGGTTATATTGTTAAAATTGATAAGTCTACTGGTAGTGGCGGAGCAGGCTGGACTTCTGCCTATGCTCCAATCAATCATTCAAATGGTCAAAGTATTTTTATTCAGTATGATTATCCATCAACAGATAGCATTGTGCCTGCACAACAAGCATATATTAAGTCTTACGTCGATAGTTTTGAAAATGCTTTGGCAGGAGCAAACTTCAGGGATTCAATTTTAGGATATCAGAAATATATTGGAAATGGATCTTGGATTGATTACTTTTTTTCAAACGAATTAAGCAAGAATGTTGATGGATATAGAATAAGTTCATATTTGTACAAAGACAAAGAAAAAACATTAAAGGCAGGCCCGGTATGGGATTATGATATTGCCTATGGAAACGCAAATTACTGCAACGGAAATGATACGACCGGTTGGGCATATTTATTTTCATGCACAGGAGATAGCTGGCAGATCCCATTTTGGTGGCAAAAATTATTATTGGATACGAATTATACAAACCAAGTAAAATGTCGGTGGACAAATTACAGAAATAGTGTTTTGAGTTTATCGCATATCAATGGTGTAATTGATTCTGTTGCGAATCTCTTAAATGAATCACAAGGGTGGAATTTTACGCAGTGGCCAATACTGGGAACCTATGTTTGGCCTAATCCGTCTCCTCAACCTTCAACCTATGCAGGTGAAATTCAGAATTTGAAAAATTGGATGGCAACTCGTTTGTCATGGTTAGATGCAAATATGCCCGGCCATTGTAATTGCTCTGTAAATATTATTCAGCAAAATGTTACATGCGCAACTTCTTGTGATGGCCAACTTTTGGCTGTTGGTACTTCTCCGTATCAAAAAACGTATGTATGGGAAAACGGTGATACAACAAGTACTTTGATTGGAATGTGTGCAGGAACTCAGTCGGTACAATTTACTGATGCAGTTGGATGCACAAGAACAAGTTCAGCAACGATAACAGCACCTGCTATTTTATCTGTTACTACGAGTGTAATAAATGCTCCATGTAATTCTTCCGGTTGTGATGGGCAGGCAATTGCTGCAGCTAATGGTGGCGTTTCACCATATCAGTATGCTTGGTCGGATGGACAAACTTCTTCTACTGCTTCAGGGTTGTGTTCGGGAAGTTATTCTGTTATCGTTACGGATGCTCATGGGTGTTCAAAAGCAGAGACGGTAAATGTATTAATTCCTTCAGCACCGGTAATTACAATAAATAATGTAACAAACGCAAACTGTTTTAATCAACAGGGCGGTTCCGCTTCTGTTTCTGCTTCCGGTGGAATTGGTCCTTACTCTTATAGTTGGTCACCATCCGGTGGAAATAATTCAACAGCATCGAATTTGTTAGCAGGAACTTATTTGATAACAGTTACCGATTCAGTTGGGTGTCCAACGAGTTTAAGTGTTACAATATCGCAACCTCCTCCATTAATACTATCCACTAGTGTGACCGATGTACGATGTTACGGTACAGCAAGCGGTGCAGCATTAGCGAGTGCAAGCGGTGGGTCAGGAGGATATCAATATAGTTGGATGCCGGGAAATTTAACAGGAGCGCTCTTGAATAATGTTTCATCCGGTTTGTATTCGGTTACATTAAGCGATGCAAATAATTGTACTCGAACTGAAAGCATTGTTATTTCAGATGCTCCCTTAATCAATGCAACCATTTCGACTACTCAGGTGAGTTGTCATAATGGTTTCGATGGAAGTGCAACTGTTGTTGCTTCCGGTGGTACAGGATCACTATCTTATTTCTGGGATCCTGTTGGACAAACGACCAATGCTATTTCCGGATTATCTCCGGGTGTATACACCGTTATTGTTTCAGATAGTTTTGGTTGCACAGTAAATAACTATGTGACTTTATCGAATCCTATTTTGCTCACTTTTACGAGCTCATCATCATCCTCTACTTGCTTATCTGCAACAGGAAGTGCACAAGTGAATGTTTCCGGCGGAAGTTTACCATATGGGTATTTATGGCAGCCGAATGGAGAAACAACACCTTCTATTATAAATTTATCGGCAGGAAATTATTCTGTTACAATTACCGATGGAAACTCATGCGTCACAACCGGCAGTGTTGTTGTGAATAGCGAAAGCGGAATGACGGTGAATGTTTTTAGTCAAACAAATGTTTCTTGTTATGGAGATTTTAATGGCTCTGCTTCATTGCAAGTTTCAGGAGGAAGATTGCCTTTAACATATACATGGTCGCCAAACGGAGGTAACGATTCAGTTGCTGCAAATTTAGCTGCAGGGAATTATTCCATAGAAGTAAGTGATGCAGATGGATGCACAACAATTCAGCAGCTTACAATTCAGGAGCCTGCGATTATAGACGTGAGCGCAAGTTGGACTGATGTTAGTTGTTATGGCGGAAATGACGGAGTAGCTCAAGCTTCAGTGAGTGGTGGAACAGGGCCGTATGTTTACCTTTGGTCTCCTATTGGTGGCACGAGTTCAATAGCATCTAATTTGCCGGCGGGAACTTATTCGGTTCAGGTAACAGATCAACACAATTGCACTGCGTCTCAAGTAGTGCAGTTAATTCAACCCACGCAGCTTTTTGCAACAGCATCAATTCAAAATACTATTTGTGATCAGCCAAATGGGTCAATAAAAATACACTCGTCAGGAGGAACCTTGCCGTATACTTGCACTTGGACACCTTCTGTGTCAACTCTTGATTCAGCAATAAATTTACCATCAGGAACTTATTCTGTAGTGATCACCGATGCGGCATTTTGTTCAAGTACATTAAATGTTGTAGTAAATGCTACTTCTATTCCTCATGTACTTCTTTCTTCAGTTGTAGAGACATCTTGCAATTCTACTAGTGATGGTTCAATTACATTGTTAACAACAGGGGGAGTTGGATCCTATAGCTATTTGTGGTTTCCAAATGTTTCAAATTCAAATGCTGCTACTTTGTTACAAGGTGGGATTTACTCTATAGTTGTAACAGATAGCCTTGGATGCCGCGATAGTATTGGAGTGCTTCTGGCAGAGCCGGCTCCATTAGGTGCATTGATGATCCCGTATGATGTAAGTTGTTTTGGAAGTAGTGATGGAAAAATTTTAGCCGATGTGGGCGGTGGTACAGCACCATATTCGTATTTGTGGTCACCATCCGGACAAACAACAGATTCTGCAATTAATTTATTGCCTGGAACCTATTCGCTTTTAATGACAGACGCTCATGGTTGTACTTCTGTAGCAACTGCACAAGTTCAGTCGCCGGATCCAATTCTTGTTAATTCAACTTCAAGCGGACATACATGTTTTTCGGAATGCAATGGATTTGCGGAAGTGAGTGTAAGTGGAGGTTCTGCTCCATACACTTATTTGTGGTGCGATGGAAGCACAAGTTCAGCAATTTCGAATGCGTGTTCGGGAAATTGTGCTGTAGAAATTTCAGATGCACTTGGTTGTATTGAAACGCGACAATTTTCCTTTGCAAAGGATGATTCACTTTCATTGATCATTTCTCATACAAATGCTACATGCACTTCGTGTACAGATGGAAGTGCAGATGTGTTTATAAGCGGAGGATTCCCACCCTATTCTTATTCATGGACTCCGGGGAATTTCACTACTGCAAATGTGACCGGTTTAATTGCTGGGACGTATGTTATTTGTATTACAGATTCAAATGCTTGTATTAAATGTGATTCTGTTGTCATTTTGGAACCCGGTATAGGAACTAATGAGATAAAAAGTAATTCTCCGCTTTATGTATATCCAAATCCTGCGAATGATTTTGTTTTCTTTGCTTTTGTTACAAAGGGAACACAATTTGTTTCCATTGACATTTTTGAGGCCACAGGAAAGAAGATGAAAACCATTTTTACCGGAAATTTAGAAAACGGTGAGCATTTTTATCGGTTGGAGACATCAGATTTTGCTCCCGGTGTTTATCTTTACACTTTCACGTCCGGGAATTCGCGAAGTGCCGGCGTTTTGGTGATTGGTGAGTAGTGAATGGTAAGTAGTGTGGAGAAGGTCACCTAAACGCTGCCAACCACTTACTACTTACCACTCACCACTCACCAATTGTTAAAAGCTTTTTCCAAAACCTCTTGATAATTTCCTCCGAATCACCTAGGTTTGGTTCAAAAGAGAAAGACTAAAAATGCGAAATATTCTATTCTTCGTAGCCTTGCTGTTTATTTCGACACTAGCTCAGGCACAAAAGATCACAGGGATTATAAAAGATGACACCAATGGCGAAAGTATTATTGGTGCATCGGTGTCAATTAAAGGAACAACTGTAGGAACGAGTACAGATATCGATGGTCGTTTCGAGCTTGTTACAGATCAAAAACCCCCACTTACAATCGTTGTAGTTTTTATTGGCTATGGTACGAAAGAAGTGAAGGTAGAAGATTTTTCTAAACCTCTTTCAGTAAAGATATCTTCGAAGAGTGTTGACTTAAAAGATGTAACAATCACAGGAAGCAGAATTTCCGAAAAGCAAAAAGAAGCACCACTTACCGTTGAAAGTATAGATATTATTGCCATCAAACAAAGTGCACAAAACTCTTTTTACGAAGCATTGGGAACATTGAAAGGCGTGGATCTGACAAGTGCTTCATTAGGTTTCACCATCATCAACACCCGTGGATTTAATAGTACATCCCCGGTGAGGTCTTTACAGTTAATTGATGGAGTAGATAATCAATCGCCCGGATTAAATTTTTCATTAGGAAATTTTTTAGGTTCAAGTGAATTGGATGTTTTAAAAGTTGATTTGATCGCCGGAGCAAGTTCTGCTTATTACGGTCCGAATGCATTTAATGGTGTAGTAAGTATGACTACAAGAAGTCCGTTTATCAGGCCGGGTTTAGAGGTTTCATTCAAAGCCGGAGAAAGGAATTTGGTTGAAACAGCAATTCGGTGGTCACAAGCTTTCAAGAATAAAAAAGGAGACGACAAATTTGCTTATAAAGTAAATCTTTTCTTTATGAAAGCACACGATTGGGAAGCCAATAACATGAGTGCAACACCGGAGTCCAGAAATGACACTCGAAATCCGGGCGGTTATGATGCTGTAAATGTTTACGGTGATGAATATTATTCTACAAGCGACTATTCGAAAAACCCGAAAGATAATCCGGGATTAATAGCTTTTTACCGTACAGGTTATGCGGAAAAAGATCTAGTAGATTACAATACACAGAATTTCAAAGCATCTGCAGTTGCTATTTATAAGGTGAAACCTCAAAATGAATTGATGATCGGTTCCGCTCTTGGAAATGGTACCACAGTATATCAGGGAGACAATCGATATAGTTTAAAGGACATTCTTTTTCTTCAGCATAAAATTGAATACAAAAAAGAAAATAAATTTTTCATCCGTGCATACATGACAGATGAAGACGCAGGAAACTCCTATGATGCGTTTTTTACTGCTTTACTAATGCAAAGAGCAGCAAAAACGGATTTGTTTTGGAGTACTTCATATCGCAGCTTTTGGACTTTAATACAAAACCAGTACTTTATCAAAGAACGTAACTTTCCGGGTTATCCTGTTCAGCCGGCTTTTGGTTCTCCAAATTATGACGAAAATTTTCAAATCTTTTTGAATAGCATTAACCCTTTTTTATTAACTAACTATTACGATTCACTTCAGAAATATCATGCTAATGCAAGAGCTTATACAGATGCTTTAGTGAGTCCTGCTCAAAATGCAATCGCAACATTTGCTCCCGGAACAGCAAGATTTGATTCGCTTTTTAATTTGATCACATCACGAAAATCTTTCTCCCAAGGCGGAAGTCAGTTTTACGATCAATCGAAATTATATCATGTTCAAGGGGAGTATAAATTTACTCCGAAATTTTCTGACATTATTGTAGGCGGCAGTTATAGAATGTATCGTCCATCCTCAGATGGAACAATTTTCAGTGATACTTCAGGTAGGAAAATAAAAAACTTCGAATGGGGAACCTATGCAGGTTTTGAGAAAAAAGTGCTGGAGGATAAATTAAAGATTAATCTGACTGCTCGTTTGGATAAGAGTCAGAATTTTGATTATTTGTTTTCACCGGCAGCATCATTGGTGTATTCGTATACTGCAAAGCACATTTTCAGAGTTTCTTTCTCGTCAGCAATTAGAAACCCGACATTGACCGATCAGTATTTATATTATAATGTCGGTCGCGCGAAGTTGCTTGGAAATATTTCAGGCTATGATTCATTGGTTACAATTCCTTCTTTAATCGACGCCTATTCCGGATTTCCCAATATCGATAAATTAGTATTCTTTAGTCTTGATCCTGTTCGTCCTGAGAAAGTAAAAACAATAGAGTTTGGTTATCGTGCTACATTGCTTGATCATATTTATTTAGATGCAAATTATTACTATAGCATCTACAATGATTTCATCGGATACACCATTGGAGCCGATGTTACAACTCTTCGGGTTGCGGGCAATCCTGATCAAATTACCATAAATGATGTGTACCGTGTTGCAAGTAATTCAAAAGACCATGTCGCTTCTCAAGGTTTTAGTATTGGTTTAAATTATTACATTGGAAAATTCCTAAGCATAAATGGAAATTATTCTTGGAATGAATTGAACAAACATGGCTCTGATGATCCGATTATTCCAGCCTACAATACCCCGCGAAATAAATTCAATTTAGGATTTGGCGGAAGAGATATTGAAACCAGACTTTTTAATAGGATCAAAATATCAAACTGGAGTTTCAATATTAATTATAAATGGGTTCAGGGATTTCTTTTTGAAGGCTCTCCTCAATTTACCGGAGAAATTGCGAATTATGATATCGTAGATGTGCAAATTAGTAAGAAAGTCCCAAGTTTGAAGTCCGTCTTTAAAGTAGGAGCATCAAATTTGATGAATAACATGCATTACGAAGTTTATGGTGGTCCGCTGGTTGGTCGCCTTGCTTATGTTTCGATTCTTGTTTCACTGAATTGAAAATAGTCAATTTCAAATAAGAAGGCATTTTTTTTACCTGAAAACGTGTAATTAACTAAAAAAACAAATTAAAACACGGTTGGTGTCATTTTATTTATTTATTTTACGTCACCAAATAACTGACTATGAAAAAAAATTTACTAACTCTCTCAATGTTGGCAATTGCATTGTTTGCAACTCAAACAATGAATGCCCAACGTTATCTATCGGAGATCTTCACTGATGTAACAGTGA
>CAYHCU010000116.1:0-9163 GCA_964355035.1 uncultured Flavobacteriales bacterium
CTATTTCCGGTGCAATGAATATTACAATGTTCGACCAAACCGGTCGCATCTGTAAAAACGTGTATTCTGCAACAAATTCAGTAGAGATTAACACTTCTGATCTCGCTGCAGGTGTTTATTTTGTGCGTTTTGATAACGAGAAATATACAATCACTAAAAAAATCATACTTAATTAACCGTTGTTTGCAGATAGTACCAATCTGTTTACTACTTTTGCTTTTCGTTCTTTCATTCAATTATTAATCCGCTCCCAAGCGGACGCACTTATCAAGAAAGGTGGAGGGATTGCGCCCTGTGAAACCTTGGCAACCCTTATCTGTTTACAGATAGAAGGTGCCAACTCGCTCTTCTCTCAAAAAGAAGTCAGATAAGTCAGATCGATTTGTAAAATAATATTCCATTATATAAAATCTCCTCTGGCTTTGTCGGAGGAGATTTTTTTTTGAAACAAATTGTTTAATGTTTAATGTTAGTATGTGCTAACATTAAACATTAAACAAAAAAACGATAGTGTAAGTGACAGTGTAAGTGTAAGTATCATTAAACAAAAAAGCGATAGTGTAAGTGACAGTGTAAGTGTAAGTATCAAAATTAACGACAAACTACTGATGAACCACCCCCAGTCAATTAAAGAAGAATTAAAAAGACGAATACTGATTATCGACGGCGCTATGGGTACGATGATTCAACGCTATCGACTTGAAGAAAAAGATTTTCGGGGTGATCGCTTTGCTGATTTCTCGCATTTGCTGAAAGGAAACAATGATCTTTTGTCTATCACAAGACCAGATATCATAGAGGAAATTCATCTGCAATACCTAAAGGCCGGTGCTGATATCATTGAAACAAATACCTTCAGCGCTCAACGTATTTCTATGGCTGATTATAACCTAGAAGATATTTCTTACGAGTTGAATTTTGAATCTGCTAAAATTGCAAAAGCTGCCGTTGCAAAATATACTACTTTAACAGGTGATACTAAAAAATGGGTGGCTGGTGCTGTTGGTCCAACAAATCGTACATTGACTCTTTCGCCTGATGTGAATAATCCTGCCTTTCGTGCTGTAACATTCGATCAAATTGGTAGTGCATATGTTGAACAAGTTAGAGGATTAATTGATGGCGGTGTAGATTTAATTCTGATCGAAACTATCTTTGATACACTGAATGCTAAAGCTGCTCTATTAGCTGTTCAACAAGTTTTCGAAGAAAAAAACATCAAGCTTCCGATTATGATTTCCGGCACTATTACCGATGCCAGTGGTCGCACGTTATCGGGGCAGACAGTAGAAGCATTTCTCAATTCAGTTTCGCACATTGATCTTTTAAGCATAGGATTAAATTGTGCTTTGGGTGCAAAAGAAATGAGACCGCATATCGAAGAGCTTTCTGAAAAAGCTCCGTTCTTTATCAGCGCTTATCCCAATGCTGGATTACCAAATCAATTTGGTGAATATGATGAAACTCCTGAACACATGGGACATCACATCAGTGATTTTCTTCAACATGGGTTTTTAAATATCGCCGGAGGCTGTTGTGGAACTACACCTGAACATATTGCTCACATTGCAAAATTAGCAGCTCAAGTTGAGCCAAGAGAAATTCCAACGATTGAACCTTTTTTGCGAATAAGTGGTCTCGAGGCAGTGACCTTGCGTCCGGAATCAAATTTTATGAATGTCGGTGAAAGAACAAATGTTACCGGCTCAAAAAAATTCTTGCGCCTGATTAAAGATGAACAATATGAAGAAGCATTATCTGTTGCTCGTGAACAAACAGAAGGCGGTGCCCAGGTAATCGATATCAATATGGATGAAGGGATGTTGGATGCGCATTATGCAATGACAACTTATCTGAATTATATCGCTTCTGAACCTGACATTGCGGGCCTTCCAATTATGATAGACTCTTCAAAGTTTCCGGTTATCGAAACAGCGCTGAAATGTACACAAGGAAAATCTATTGTAAATTCTATTTCACTGAAAGAAGGTGAAAAGGAATTTTTGCGACGGGCTGCTATCATTCGTAAATATGGTGCTGCTGTAATCGTCATGGCTTTTGATGAAAATGGTCAAGCCGATTCTTTATCACGTCGAATTGAAATCTGTGAACGTGCTTATCGTTTGTTAACAGAAAAAATTAATTTTCCACCACATGACATCATCTTTGATCCGAACATTTTTCCTGTTGCAACAGGTATGGATGAACATCGCCGTAATGCACTTGACTATTTTGAAGCAACTAAATGGATTAAGAAAAATTTACCATTGGCAAAGGTCAGCGGAGGCGTTAGCAATGTTTCTTTTTCTTTCCGAGGGAATGATGTTGTGCGCGAAGCAATTCATTCTGCATTTTTATATCATGCCGTGAAAGCAGGAATGGATATGGGAATTGTAAATCCAAGTCAGCTTCAGGTATATGATGATATTCCTAAAGATCTATTGACTGCCGTTGAAGATGTTTTACTTGATCGTCATGACGATGCAACAGAGCGTTTGATAACTATCGCTGAATCCTTGAAAGGAACGGTTAATTTGAAGGAAGAGAAAGAACAGATTTGGAGGCGTGAACCGGTGGAGAAAAGGCTGACTTATGCACTCGTAAAGGGTGTAACTGATTTTATTGAAGTTGATTTGGAAGAAGCCAGAACGAAATACGCAAAAACTTTGCACATTATCGAAGGCCCTCTGATGGATGGTATGAATGTAGTAGGTGATCTTTTTGGCGAAGGAAAAATGTTTCTGCCGCAAGTGGTGAAAAGCGCCCGCGTAATGAAAAAAGGTGTTGCTTATTTGACACCTTATCTTGAAGCAGAAAAAGAGGAAGGAAAAAGTAAAGCCGGAAAGATTTTGCTTGCTACTGTAAAAGGTGATGTGCACGATATAGGAAAAAATATTGTTGGCGTAGTACTCGCTTGTAATAATTACGATATTGTCGATTTGGGTGTGATGGTTCCTGCTGAAAGAATACTTGAAGCCGCTAGAAAAGAAAATGTGGATGTGATCGGCTTGAGTGGGCTAATTACGCCGAGTCTGGATGAAATGGTACATGTAGCGAAAGAATTGCAAAGAGAAAATTTCACTATACCTCTGATGATTGGAGGCGCTACTACTTCGAAGGTTCATACAGCTGTAAAGATCGAGCAAAATTATTCCGGTCCGGTGATTCATGTTAATGATGCTTCAAAAAGCGTAACTGTCGTTTCGAATTTACTTTCAGTATTAAACAGAGAAAAATTCGTAAAGAATAATTCGGAAGAGAATGTAAGATTGAGAGAGTACCATATCAATGCTCGTTCAAAAGCAGATATGCTTTCACTTGTTCATGCACAACAAAATAAATTTAAAGTTGATTGGGAAGCTGCTGAAATTATTGCACCGAATCTTTTAGGCACAAAAGTATTTACTGATTATCCTATAGAGGAAATTGCAAAATATATCGACTGGACGCCTTTTTTTATCAGTTGGGAAATGAAAGGCTCTTATCCGAAAATATTAAAAGACCCGATTAGGGGAGAAGAAGCCCGGAAATTATTTGATGAAGCTCAGACGATGTTAAAGCAAATCATCGATGAAAGGTGGATATCCGCAAAAGCTGTCGTAGGAATTTTTCCTGCAGCTGCAATCGATGACGATATTGAAGTTCTTGATCACGATGGAACAAAACCAATCGCTAAATTTCATACGCTCCGACAACAAAGCCGGAAAGCAGAAGGATTTGCAAATGTTGCTTTAGCTGATTTTATCCGACCAAAAATTGGTGTTTTAGCTAGTACAAGTTTAGATAGCAAAACGAATTCTGTCACTTCAGCTCCTGAAACAGATTTCATAGGAGCTTTTGCCTTGACAACAGGAATCGGAATGGAAAAGTGGATAGAGAAATTCGAAAGTGAGCACGATGATTACTCTTCAATTATGTTGAAAGCATTGGCAGATCGTCTAGCGGAGGCTTTCGCTGAATTAATGCATGCAAAAGTTCGCCGTGAACTATGGGGTTATGCAGCAGATGAGAGTTTGTCTAATGAAGAACTAATCAAGGAAAAGTATAAAGGAATTCGCCCTGCTCCCGGTTACCCTGCACAACCTGATCATACAGAAAAACTAACGATTTGGAAATTACTGGATGTGGAAAAAAATATCGGCATGACCTTGACTGAAAGCCTGGCAATGTATCCCACTTCTTCAGTAAGCGGACTTTATTTTGCTAATCCTGATGCACATTATTTCGGTATAGGAAAAATCACAAAAGACCAGATTGTTTCTTATGCAGAACGAAAGGGACTTTCTGTTGAAGTGGTAGAGAAGTGGTTAGGGAGTGTGATGTTATAGGGACCAATTTTTTGCTTCGTTTTTGCCATTACCTTATATTACTATCACCTTTATTACTATCACCTTTATTGCCGTCGCCTTTATTGCCGTCGCCTTCAGGCGACGACAAAAGAATTGACTACAATCCGGCTTTAGCCAAAATTGTAGTTACTTTTAATTTTTTGGAGAAGAAGACGTCATCATTGTTGAAAAATAAAATTAATGCATTTAGCAAGCCCTGAAAGGGCGATATTATAACATTGTTTTGCGATTCCCAACAATTCAATTGTTAATCATTTCCGGTGGCCGTATTACATAGAAGTGAGATATCTTCTAAATTTGCTCCTGATGAACAGCATTTCAAAAAAGAAATTAAGTTATCGCGTCGGCGAAGAGTTATTTATTTACCTGGAAGACTTCGGACGTATTGCAGACCTACCATTTGTGTATCAGGATCTGTTGCGATACAATTATTCTATTCAACTTTCCAATAAAGCCGGACAAGATACATTGTGGGAAACAGTGTTTTATTCTCCACAGGAAACTGAAGAGTTGAACCGCCGTCTGGTTATGACGTATGCAATGATGAAAGTAGAAGGCAATATGTCACTCATGGAGCATTTGTATGTGGATAGAATTGACTATTGCCCTTTCGGAAATTCACGACCATTCAGGATCAGAATTAAAAATCAGTATAACGATAACTACGATTATTATTATGTGAAAATTGCTGACGCTTCCCGCGTGTATGGATTGGAATTTGAAGATATTCTTTCGCCGAACCGTATCAATTACATGGTGAATGCAGACACATTGGTGGAAGAACATATTATCGGTATTCCCGGGGATCAGTTTATTCAAAATAATCTCCGCGATCTGACCGTAAATCACACTCGGTTGGCAAAAGAGTTCATAAAATTTAATGAACGATGTTTCGTCAGACTATTAGGTGATATGCGGTCCTATAATTTTATAATCGACATGACTGCTGATTTTGATGACACACAATTTCGTTTCAGAGCAATCGACTTTGACCAACAATCGTATGAAGGAAAAAAAACAATGTACCTCCCGCAATTTTTCAAGGAAAATAATCCCTATGTTGAACTATGTGCTAAATACATGAACAAGGAAACTATTCTTCAGTATCAACTTGAGGAGAGGTCGCTTATTTCCAGAAGAATTAAAACAGCACGCTTTCGTTTAGCTTCCTTGCTCGAAGTAATGGAAGGTGATGAGATCAGTCAAAAGGACAAGGTTTTACAGTTGAGGGAGGAGCTGGCTGCCCATTATAAATCTGATCTGTTTCTAAAGTGCAAAAACATGGGCCATATCATGAAAGTTAGCCTGGAAATGCTGTCTGCTCATTGATTGGAAAGCGGATATTATAAGTGAATTCTAATTTGTTTCGGTTTGCTGTCGTGCCAAGAGACCGACGAGATCCTTACAGGAAGACAAAGAAGCACACTTATAAGGGAGATAGAAAGGTAAGGCTACGAGATTCCTTAGGAATTTACGGTACATTTATTCTAAGGCCTCAAAGGGAAAACGCCGATTCTACTTTTAGATTCTTAATGAAAATCCGTCATTATTGCAGGAAAGCAATTTTTTAGTAAAATGGCAAAAAAATAATGGTTAATCTTGGTTAATAAACACTTTTATCTTTAGTTTTATCCTAATTTCGCCCGTCACCGAAAAATTCTTCTATGGCTCAAAAATCTTCTTTTCTTTTTCTCGCATTAATCTTTGCGATAACAAGTACTCATGCACAATCAAGTTGGACACTTCAGCAGTGTCTGCAACGTGCGCTTGATTACAACATTACAATTAAGCAATCTGCCCTGAGTAATGAAATCAACCAAGTTTCTGTAGATCAAAATACCGCTGCACTTTTCCCAAGTTTAAATGGTAGCGCTTCACAAAACTACTATTACGGTAAGAGTATTGACCCGAACACCAACTCTTATACTACGCAGGGAGTTCGATCTAATTCTTTTTCTTTAAGCAGCTCGGTTACTGTCTTCGAAGGATTTCAACTTCAAAATTCTTTAAAACAAAGCAAGCTGAATTACTTGTCTTCTCAATACGACTTGAAAAAAATTCAAAATGATATTTCACTGAATGTTGTAAATTACTACTTGCAGATTTTATACAATCAAGAATTATTGAAGATTTCTACTGATCAACTTGAAACCTCCAGAATACAACGTGACAGAATGAAAAGAATGTATGAATTGGGATCTACGAGTAAAGGTAGTAGTCTCGATCTGGAGTCGCAGTACGCTACCGACGAGGTTCGGTTGATTCAAGCACAAGCACAATACGATCAATCGATATTGTCTTTGACCCAGCTTTTAGAATTAGACTCAGTTGAGAATTTTACCATTGTTGCCCCTGAAATTGTTGTTCCGCAGGTAAGTGTCGACATGTTCAATACGAATGCTATTTATGCAAAAGCTCTTACTACTCAACCGGACATTAAAAGTTCGGAATACAAATTGCTGAGCTCTGAAAAAGCACTTGCTATTTCCCGGGGTTCTTATTTACCCAGAATATACGCTTCCGGTTCTTTGAGTACAAATTATTCAAATTCCAGCAAGCAAATTGTTGGCTATGATACCGGCTTACCAACATCATTTATTTCGGGTTATACTTCTGCGGGTGATACTGTTTATACGGAAACTCCGAATGTAAATCCGGTTTTTAAGGAAACTCCATTCAAGGATCAGCTTGATAATAATTTAGGAAAGTCAGTTGGAATTACATTACAGGTTCCGATTTTTAATGGACTTTCTACACGCAGCGGAGTAAGAAGAGCTAAATTGAATTATCAAATTTCTCAATTGTCTCATGAAGCAAACAAGAAAAGTTTATACAAAAGCGTGCAACAAGCAGTGATTGATGCATCTTCTTCTTATAAAAAGTATCTCGCCGGACAAAGAAGTGTTGATGCACTTGATGAGTCTTTCAAATTCAATCAAAAAAGTATGGATGTAGGATTGATCTCTACTTTCGATTACTTATTAGCTAAAAATAATTTTGCAAAAGCTCAAGCTGATCTTTTACAAGCAAAATACGACTTCATCTTTCGTGTGAAAATTATTGATTTCTACGAAGGAAAACCTCTTAACTTTTAATTTCTGACTTATGCAGAAGAAAAAAAACAAACTCCTTAAATGGTTAATCATTTCGGTAATTATCCTGATTGTCTTTGCTATTATTGGTAAAAAAGCCGGCTGGATCGGTGGACAGGAAAAGAAACAAGTTGCTACTGAAAAAGTAACCAAGCGCGATATCATTGAGATCGTTTCGGCAAGTGGCAAAATACAGCCTGAAGTGGAAGTGAAAATTTCTCCCGATGTTTCCGGTGAAATTGTTGAACTGAATGTAAAAGAAGGCGACCGCGTGAAAAAAGGTCAACTCCTCGCTAAAATTCTTCCGGATATTTATCAGTCTTATCTTGACAGAGCAGTTGCTGCATTGAATTCTTCGAAAGCAAATGTAGAGAATGCAAAATCCCGCCTCATTCAAACTCAATCTCAGTTGGAGAAATCAAAATTGACGTATGACAGAAATAAGAAATTATTTGACGAGAAATTAATATCTGCTTCTGATTGGGAGTCTGTAAAGTCAGCGTATGAAGTTTCAAAAGCAGAAGTAGATGCTTCTGTCCAAAATGTTGCTGCATCAGATTTCGGTGTAAGAAGTTCTGAAGCTACCGTAAAAGAATCGCAGGATAATTTACGAAAGACAACGATTTTTGCTCCTGTAGATGGAACGATTTCAAAACTCGGTGTAGAAAAAGGAGAACGTGTTGTTGGTACTTCTCAGATGGCCGGAACAGAAATGTTTGTTTTGGCTGATCTGAATGAAATGGAAGTTAGTGTTGATGTGAATGAAAACGATATCGTGCGTGTTCATGTGGGCGATACAGCAATTATTGAAGTGGATGCCTACATTGGTAAAAAATTCAAAGGTGTCGTAACGGAAGTTGCCAATTCTGCAAATGTAAGTGGCATGAGTGTAGATCAGGTTACAAACTTTACAGTCAAGGTTAGAATTCTCAGAGATTCTTATGCAGACATCGTTGATAAAGAGCATTCAGAAAGAAATGTTTTCAATCCGGGAATGTCTGCAACTGTCGATATCAGAACGAAAAGAGTTGTTGATGTACTTTCTGTTCCGATTCAATCTGTAACTACTCGAGATACTACCGGCAACATGCAAGCTGATTCGAAATCTTTCGGTAATCAGGAAATGAAAGATCAAGGCGAGATGGAAGTGAAGGATGCTAAAGAAAAAGTTGTTGAAGTTGAAAAGAAAGACATTGAATGTGTGTTTGCAGTTGAAAATGGAAAAGTAAAGCTTATTCCTGTTGTGACAGGTATTCAGGATAATAGTTATATCGAAATAAAGAGCGGATTAAAAGCAGGACAAGAAATCATTTCAGCTCCTTATAGTTTGATTGCGAAAACATTGAAAAACGATGATGAGATAGAAGTCGTTCAAAAAGATAAGCTCTACTCGACCGAGAAAAAATAAATTATGCCATTAATTTTGTCATTGGAAACAGCAACTGCAAATTGCTCGGTTGCTTTAGCTTCTGATGGAAAAATATTAGCATCGCGAAGTATCAATGTTGGTTTTTCACATGCTGAAAAAATAAATATTTTCATTCAGGAAGTTTTAGTCGAAGCCGGTTTAGCATTAAGTGATTTGCAAGCCATTGCAGTCAGCAGTGGCCCCGGTTCTTATACAGGTCTGCGAATAGGCGTAAGTTCTGCTAATGGTTTGTGTTATTCTCTGTATATTCCTTTAATTGCATTTAGCAAATTGGTTTCAATGGCGCTGGGAAT
>CAYHCU010000117.1:0-9108 GCA_964355035.1 uncultured Flavobacteriales bacterium
TGTGGATTATCATTTTCCTTTTTACAGGAAAATAGCATTGCGACAACAAGCAATAAAAGAATGGTTAAACGATTCATAAGGTGTAAATATGGGAAAAAAATGCGAGATTGTATTGGTTTAATACTCATATTTCTGACCCCAAAGTGATTTCAAAAAAGCTCGGATTTCGTTCTCACGCGGATTGTGTCCCGGTTCATAAAATTTTGAACCGCTAATTTCATCAGGAAGTAATTCTTGTCCGGCGAAATTGTTTTTATTCGAATGATCATAATTGTAGCCATCGCCATACCCCAATTCTTTCATTAGTTTGGTTGGCGCATTGCGAATGTTCAAAGGCACAGGCAATTCACCTTTTTCATTCACAAAAGCAAGTGCATTATCTATCGCTAAATAACCGGAATTGCTTTTTGGTGAAGTAGCCAAATAAATCACAACCTGAGAGAGGATTATTCGACATTCCGGATAACCAATTTTACTGACAGCCTCAAAACAAGTATTTGCCATGACCAATGCAGTTGGATTAGCATTTCCGATATCTTCAGAAGCAAATATAAGCATACGTCGTGCAATGAATTTCGGGTCTTCACCGCCTCGGATCATTCTTGCAAGCCAGTAAATTGCAGCATTCGGATCAGAGCCACGCATCGATTTAATGAAGGCACTGATGATGTCGTAATGCTGTTCTCCGTCTTTATCATAAAGAGCAATTTTATCCTGAACAATTTCCTGAACTTTGTCGTTGGCAATCTCAATTTCTTCATCCGGCGGAAATGAATTCACAATCAATTCGAATAAGTTTAATAATTTTCTGGCATCACCACCGGATAATCGGAGTAGCGCTTCAGTTTCGGAAAGAAGAATTTTTCTTTTTTTGAGAACAATGTCATCCCTCATCGCTTGTTCTACAATTGCTATCAATTCACTTTTTGAAAGCTCTTTCAAAATATAGACCTGGCAGCGTGAAAGAAGAGGCGAAATCACTTCGAAGGAAGGATTCTCAGTTGTGGCACCAATCAGCGTCACAATACCTTTTTCGACAGCGTTAAGCAAAGAATCTTGCTGTGATTTGCTGAAACGATGGATCTCATCGATGAATAAAACCGGACTGCCTTCAACTTCTTTCAATTCAAAAGCATAGCGTTGGGCTTTTTCAATCACTTCCCGAACATCTTTGACTCCGGAACTGACAGCAGAAAGCACATGAAAAGGGCGGCGGATCTCTTTTGCCATGATTCCGGCCAATGTCGTTTTTCCGACTCCGGGTGGTCCCCAGAAAATAATAGAAGGAATTACATTACGTGCCAGCGTTTTGCGAAGAATTGCGTCATTTCCAACCAAGTGCGACTGGCCAATAAATTGGTTCAGGGTTGTTGGTCGCATTCGTTCAGCCAGAGGGATCATAGAAAATAATATTCTTCAAATATAATTTTTTGAGTCCAATTTGAAAAGTGTTTTCTTACAATAGGTATAGATGAGGAAGAATAGAATTCCGTTAGCTGTCGTACTTAGAAACCTACAAGGTTCTTACAGAATGACATTCGTGTTACTTATTAGGGCAGAGAGGAAGATAAAACCTACAAGATTCTTCCAGAATTTTACTGCCTACCAGTTTTTCACTGCGAAAAAGTCTGTTCAATGTGGCTTCAAAGTTACTACCTTTGCGCCTCAAATAAAATTATGAAAAGAGTACTTCGGATTGCACTTATTTTACTATTCCCGACAATTATTTTAGCACAGCGACCATCCATGCAAGGTGGTTCAAGACCGGATTCCTTAAAACGGAACATGCCCAAAATCGGAAAAATATTTGGCAGTTTAAGAGATATACAAACAAATGAACCTGTAAGATTTGCCGCCGTTGCTTTTTTATCTGGGCGAGATTCTACTTTAGTAGGAGGTGTTCAAACAAATGAGAAAGGGAATTTTTTAGCTGATGAATTGCCGCTGGGAAACATTATTGTAAAAGTTTCTTTCATCGGATATAAAACAACTTTTACCAAACCGATTTTGTTGACCATGCAGAATCAGGAAGTGGATGCAGGAGTAATAAAAATGGCTAGCACCATTACACAGTTGAAAGATGTAACCATCACAGGTGAGAAATCAGATTATGTGAATTCAATCGATCGCAAAGTTTACAATATGGATAAGAATATTGTGAATACAGGTGGAACGGTGACCGATGTATTGCAAAATATTCCTTCGGTGAGTGTTGATATCGATGGGAAAGTGGCTCTTAGAGGAAGTGAAAATGTGACCATATTAATTGACGGCAAACCTTCAGGGATGTTAGGTGGCGACAGAAAAGCAGTATTGCAGCAAATACCTGCCGGTGCTGTAGAGCAAATAGAAATCATTACAAACCCTTCTGCAAAATTCGATGCCGATGGTATGGCAGGTATCATCAATATCAAAACGAAGAAAGAAAAAATGAAGGGGATGAATGGTAATATCTCTGTAGGAGCAGGAACGAATGATAAATATAATTTCGGAATCAGCGGAAACGATCGTTCGCCGAGAATGAATTTATATGGAAGTTATAATTTCCGCCATGAGACCAGAAGTATGAATGGTGAAAGTACTCAGTTTAATTATTTCCCCGGACAATCAGCGTACTATTATAATTCGGTTTCTCATTCAATCAGTAAATCAGATAATCATACCGGAAAGTTGGGAACGGATTTTTTTGTCAATAAATACAATACGATTGGCTTATCGGGCGGATTGTCTTTCAGAAATGACAATCACCCCGAGCAGATTCAATATCGTTTTTACACACCGGAAGAAGTGACGTTAAGTTCTTTTTACAGAGATAATACAGAGGGAAACAATAATTTTAATTATGATCTGAGTGCTGATTACAAAAGAACATGGGACTCCACCAGCAGAGAATTGACAGCAAATTTATCTTATTCATCTAATCTCCGTAATGCCGATAATACATATCAGAGCAGTGTTTACTCAGTGCTAAATTTGCCGTATCAGGTAAATAACAATGAAAATTTATACCAGAATATAATTGCACAAACAGATTTAGTGCAACCGATTAATAAATCTACAAAAATAGAAGCGGGGTTAAAAAGCACCAATCGATTTTTGGATAACAAGTTAAATTATTCGGACCTGAATTTTACCACAGGATTGTATGAAAGAAATAATTTGAATTCAGATCATTTTATTTACAATGAACAAATTGCTGCGGGATATGCAATGTTTACAAGCAAATTCAAGAAACTGGATTTTAATTTCGGATTGCGGGCAGAACAAACTTTTGCAAAAATAGAATCGCAAACGATTTTGAAGTCATTTAACAATGATTACCTCTCTCTGTTTCCAAGTGCATTCCTGAAATATCCACTTTCCTCAAAAAGTGATTTGCAATTGAGTTACAGTCGCAGAGTTAATCGCCCTGATTCACGCTCATTGAATCCGTTTGTGGATTATTCCGATTCACTCAATGTGCGTCAAGGCAATCCGTTATTGCGACCTGAGTTTACAAACGCTCTCGAACTCTCGAATAGTCTAACGTTAAAAGCAATGAGTATTACCACTACTGTTTATTATCGTCAGACGAATGATATGATCAGTCGGTACAGAACAGTTGATGCAAATACCGGCATTGGCACAATGACAACGATTAATTTTTCTTCGGCAGAAAATACGGGTGCTGAATTAATCGTACGTTATACATTTGACCGTTTAGGTTCATTGATGGGAAGTTTCAATATTTACAAAAGCAAAATTAACGGTACCAATGTAAATGCAGATTATCAAACCAATTCAACACAGATTATGTCACGATTGAATGCAAGTTTGCGTTTAGGGAAGAATACATCCTTTCAATTGACCGGAAATTACATGGCACCGATAACAACGGTAAATGGACAAATTAAAGGAATGAGTGGAATTGATATAGGATTTAAGCAAGATGTCTGGAATGGAAAGGGTTCGTTTAGTTTAAATATTTCTGATGTTTTCAAAATGCGGAAATTCCAATTCATCAACAATGGAGATTACTATACTTCCGAAGGTTGGAGAAGTCGTGAGTCGCGCGTAGCCATGCTAAACTTCAGCTATAAAATCGGAAAAGTTGACACCAATCTTTTTAGCCGAAAAAAGAATCAAAAAAATGTTCCGCAAGATTCAGGGCCGGAGATGATCGATTATTGATCACAACCCCGTCGCCATCATCACCGCTGCATAAGCATTCACATTTCCATATCCATGATTTCCCGATAGCACAGGATAATATTGTGCAGTTCCTTTCATGCAATTATAAACCTGCGTGCTCGTAAGGGTGGGATTCACCGACCATACAAGTGCTGCAATACCGGCTGTAAGAGCAGTAGCACAAGACGAACCACCGACATAACTTGGATTCAGTCCACTTATCGGAAGTGATAAAGTTGTACGTTCACTGTTGGTATTTCGTGCCATTGGTATTGTTAAACGAACTCTGCTACCATCATGACAATCGCTACATGTATTTCCGTTTTCTTTTACACCCGTCACTGCAATACATTGTGTATAGTTAGCCGGATAAATTACGCCCCACCACGAAGTCCAGCTAAATGAAGTTCCTGCTGCTGCAAAAAGTAATTTGCCTTTTCCGGATGCATAAGTTACACCATCCAATAATGTACTGCTGCTAAATGGAGTTCCTACAGACATGCTGATGATTTTTATTGCGCTTATATCACCCATTCGTACCAAGGCATTTCGAACACCGGTTAATTCAGCAGATTCATCCAAGACAACATCGTTACACGCACGAATGAAATGTAGATTGGCTTTATAAGCAACTCCTGTTGGACCACCGAGATTATTTCTGGGACCGGCAACAATACCACTCATGCTTGTTCCATGGGCACAGCCTGTAAAAGCAGTTGTTCCATACGTGTAGTCAGTTGTAAGTGTACGTCCGACATTTGATTCACCGTTGTTGAAATTGCTTCCAAGTAGCGTCTGACTTGAGCTGATTCCTGCATCAATAACTCCAACAGTAATTCCTAGTCCTTGAGCAATTGTCCAGGCAGAAGGTACATTCACGCTATTGAAATTCCACGACATTTTGCAACCGGGTGTAATTGTTGTGTAATCGGCGGCATTAAGAGCCTGTGTTGAACCGGAACAACCGGAAGAAGAAGCAACTCTGCTGTCGATGTAGGTGGAAGGCCAGTAACCGTAAGGTTCAATATATCTTACGTTCTCTAGATTATAGAGTTTGGTTAATATTTCCGGATCAGATAATTTGAAAATAAGAATTGGGAGAGCTTGATCGTCTTCAGAAATAAGGTCTTCTATCTTTATATCGACATTATTTATTTTTCTTAATTCAGATGCAACTAAATTAATAATTGCATCATGTACTGCTTTCCATTTTTCTGTTTTAATGTTAATTTTATAGAGATTGTCACGGACATTTTTATAGCCGGCAGGTTGATAACCGATGGCAACAAGTTTAGTAATTTTCGCAGCACTAACAAGCACTTTCAAATCGGTAGTCTCCCAGGTAAACTCGTTTTTAGACTTTACTTCAGTGTACATTATTTTATCAATTTCGCTCTGCGTAAAAAGTTCGCCATTTGGCACTTCGCTTTGAACAGATTTTTGAACAAGAATTTCTCCCGATGTAATTACCGGTTCAATGTTTGTTTCCTCCGGATTACAAGAATAAAATATAATCAGGAAGGAGAGGAGGCAGGTTATCTTTTTCATATTTTTTTAGTGAGTAGTGAGTAGGGAGTAGTAAGTAGTGATTAGTGATTAGTGAGTAGTAAGTAGTAAGTAGTGATTAGTGAGTAGTGTTTAGTGATTAGTGAGTAGTAAGTAGTAAGTAGTAAGTAGTAAGTAGTAAGTAGTAAGTAGTGATTAGTGATTAGTGATTAGTAAGTAGCAAGTAGCAAGTAGCAAGTAGCAAGTAAAGAGCAGCTCCAATTACCACTCACCAATTACCACTCACCAAAAATAAGCTGTGTGAATATAAGAAAGAAATATTTACCTGCAAACAGATTAAATTTTACCTTTTAAGCAGTTTAATTAATGTGGATTCTCCCCAAGTCTTTTTCCGATAGAGGCAGACGATTAAATGTACGCTTAATTCCTTAGGAATCTCGTGGCTTTACCTTTCTGCCCCCTAAAAGTGCACTTGCTTGTCATCTCGAAGAGAACTCGTCGTTTTCTAGGCACGACAGCTAAAGGAAATTGATTTTCCTACTTGAGATAAGAATTACGCGAGAAATTTTAATCTTCCGCAAATAAATAAATGTGACAAAATGTTGCTAATTAGATACTGTATACGAAGACAAA
The DNA here is from genome assembly GCA_964355035.1 of uncultured Flavobacteriales bacterium. Lineage (GTDB taxonomy): Bacteria > Bacteroidota > Bacteroidia > AKYH767-A > 2013-40CM-41-45 > JADKIH01. The sequence goes on from CAYHCU010000117.1 coordinate 6,310, forward strand.
TTGCTTTCTTTGCAGTCAAATGAAAAATTACTTACTGGGATTATTCCTTTTGTCAACAGCTGTTTTCGGTCAGAATAAGATTAAAGTGTATTCAACCCAGCCTGTGGATACTTCAATTTCTACAGGTGTCAATGCAATATTCCTGGATCGCTCTTATGATGATACATTGATTGCATATATCCATCGTGCAAGATACACTTTAGACATAGCAGTTTTTAGCTATGACCAATCCAGTCAATATTCAAATATTGCAAATGCAATTAATCAGGCCTATTCCAATGGTATTGAAATCCGATGGATTTATTGTGGTGGTGTTGGCAATTCCGGTTTATCATTATTGAATAGCGCCATTCCAACCTTGGCTTCACCTTCTACAGCTCTTTATGGAATAATGCACAATAAGTTTGTGATTATAGATGCCAACTCATCTGATCCGAATGATGCAATTGTTTTCACCGGTTCAGCTAATTGGAATGCAGAACAAATCAATGATGACGAAAATAATTTAGTAATTGTAAATGATCAACCCTTAGCACAAGCATATTTAGCAGAGTTCAATGAAATGTGGGGAAGTGTAGGAATGACACCTGATCTTGTTGTTTCAAAATTCGGTCCTTTCAAAGCGAACAACACACCTCACTTTTTTCAGATTGAAGGCAAATCGGTAGAATGTTATTTTAGTCCGTCGGATAATACAAATTTGCATCTGATCAATCTCATCAACTCTGCCGACAACGATTTAAATTTCGGTGTCTATACATTTACTCGTCCGGATATTGCTGATACGATTGTGTATAAAATAAACCATGGAGTTACTACTACCGGAATAATGGATCAATACAGTTTAGGGTTTAGCGCAGAAACGATTCTTTCTCCTGTTATGGGTAACACCTTGAAAATATATTCAGATCCGAATTTCATTTACCACAGCAAGCATATGATTGTTGATGCCTGCGACCCTAATTCTGATCCGGCTGTTGAAGTTGGCTCACATAATTGGAGTACAGCAGCCGATACAAAGCATGATGAAAATATTCTCATTATTCACGACGATACAATTGCAAATCAATTTCTTCAGGCATATAAAGGAAGCTTTAATCGCTTAGGCGGAAATTTAGTACCTTGTTTACCGGATAATATTAAGTCCGATGAATTGAACTTTTCTATTTACCCGAATCCGGCCAGTGATTTTCTCTCTATAGAAAACCAGGGAAACCAAAATTTTCAAGTGCAGATATTTTCTTTGGATGGCCGAATCGTATTGAGCAAATTTCGCTGTTCAGACTCAATTGACATTAGTGACTTGACTGATGGTTGTTATGTAATTAAAATGACATCAGAGAAAAAAATTGTTGTTAAACAGTTTCTTAAGATGGTAAAAAGGGAAAGGTTGGATTGATGTCAGCAGCTAATGCAGTAAGCATCTCGTCGCCCTACGTTAATACACCCAAAACTACGAATGCTTTGTCATCTCGAAGAGAACTCGTTTTTTTCCGGGAACGGCGGCTCGCCGGTGCAAAGAGGAAGATAGGATTCCAAAAGCTGTCGTTTTGGTAGTGCAGGGTTTGAAACCCTGCACGTCGAAAGGTTTTGGAACGATCATTAAAAGCTTCAGATACTTTTTCCCCTAATTGGATTTAGTTAACGGTCATTCCTAGAGAGCGACGAGTTCTCTTCGAGATGACACGCAAGAATTCTTTGAAGGGGAGAGAGACGTAAGGCAACGAGATTCCTTCGGAATTTAGCAGTCAACTTTAGCAAAATATCTTCATTGATGAAATTATTTTTGTTTCTTTGCAACTCAAAATCGTCATTATCTGCAATGAAAAAAGTCACCTTATTTGTTCTAATTACAACATTGTTCGCCGGAAAGTTATTTTCACAAACAACACAAAAGCCAGAGCCAAAGAAGAAAGGAAGCTTTTATTTTGCTTGGGGTTATAACAAAGATTACTTCACAAAAAGTGACATCCATTTCAGTAACGATGGATCAGATCATTATGATTTTACATTAGAAAATGCGAAAGCACTTGATCGGCCCGGTTTCAGTCAAATTTTCGGATCAGACATTGCAATTCCGCAGTATGTTTATCGCTTTGGATATTATTTCAATGACAAACATGACCTTGGAATTGAAATCAATTTTGATCATACTAAATATGTGATGGTTGATAATCAAGTTGTTCATTTGAAAGGAACAATTCGGGGAACATACTATGATTTAGATACGCTGGTAAAAACTGATTTTGTGAGATTCGAACATACTAATGGGGCCAATTTTTTAATGATCAACTTGCTTAAAAAGCATACGTTTTATACTTCAAAAAATAACCAACACGTTTTAAGTTCAGTCCTGAAAATTGGAGCTGGAATTGTAGTTCCTAAGACTGATGTAAGACTTTTCGATGAACGCCTCGACAATGTATTTCATGTAGCAGGGTATGTCACCGGTATCGATGGAGGATTGCGCTATGAATTCAGAAAGCGCCTATTCACTGAAGCTACCGTAAAAGGCACTTTCGCAAATTACTTTAATGTTCTTACCGTTGGTACCGGCAAAGCAGATCATACTTTTTTTACTGCAGAGATTATTCTTGCAGTGGGAGTGAGGTTTCCGTTGTAGGGTTTTGTTCGAAGTTCAAAGTTCTATGTTCAAAGTTCAAAGTTGCGGTGTTTTTTAAAGGTGACAGTTGATTTCATGAGGAAAGCGCGTTTATTATTGTCCATTGTCCATTGTCCATTGTCCATTGTCCATTGTCCATTGTCCATTATCCATTATCCATTATCCATTATCCATTT
>CAYHCU010000118.1:0-8968 GCA_964355035.1 uncultured Flavobacteriales bacterium
ATCGGTTGCGAAAACAGTCGATAGTAAGCTTCCGAAAAACATCAACTCATGCGATTTAGTGTAGTTTTCTTTTACAGACATCACACTGACAATACCAAGCCAAAAAAGTAGAACAGCGGGATTGATGATATTCAGGAGAAATCCTTTCAGCATAAATTTAGCGTGGACCGTTTTCTTGTCGTCATCTACTTCTTTAACAACTACTTTTCTGAAGAAATTAAATAATCCGAAACCAATCATTAAAATTCCTCCGATCCAGCCCATCGTAATTCGATAATGTGTGAGCATGTCTAATTGCGAAGCAAAGAAATAGCAAATAGCAATCAAGGATGCATCGCTGATAAGTACTCCTATTGCAAGATGAACACCGGCTTTAAATCCTTCGTGTAAGCTTGTTTGCAAAAGAGTAAAGAAGACAGGTCCAAGCATAATTGCCAAGAGGAGTCCAAAACTTATTCCGGAAATGATTGGATCAAGCATAATTTTTTTTATCGGACAAAAAAGTTTTCCATTCTTCAGCTTTAGACGATTTCATTACACGTGGAAATTTATTTTGTCCGCCCATTCTTCCTTTTTTCAGCATGAATTCATAAAACATCTCACTCGGGACAGATTGAATAAAAACATCCTTTAGAGCAGAGATTCTTTCTGTAGCATAGTCGTCATTCAGCTCTTTTAATTTATCGTCAAGAATTTTTTTGGCTTTAAGAATGTCAAATTCTTTATTTGCTCCTAAATACCATTGATGCGCAAAAGTTCCTTCGAAAGGAATTCCCATCACAGTAAATTCAGGAATTTCGATATCTAATTCTTGTGAAAGATGTTCAATTGCTTTATTCATGTTGTCGACAGACAAATGTTCTCCGACCAAACTAAGGAAATGTTTCGTTCTGCCGCTGATAATTAAATCACCATGGGTTTTATCTACAAAACGAATCACATCGCCAATCATATATCGCCAGGCTCCGGCACAAGTGCTTAGAAGTAAAGCGTAGTCTGTATTGTTCTCAATGTCTTCAATCGTAAATGCTTTGGCAGAAGATTTTAACTCTCCGTCGCCATCAAAATTTTCATCATTGAAAGGAACGAACTCATAAAAAATTCCGTTATCTGTTATTAGTTTCATATGATGCACATTCGGTTCATTTTGAAAAGCGAAAAATCCTTCAGAAGCAGGATACATTTCTATGTAGTGAACTTTTTCCGAAAAAAATCTGTCGAAGCCTTTACGATATGGTTCAAAAGAAACTCCGCCATGAGCATAAACGCGGAGGTTTGGCCAAATATCATGAATTGTTTTTACATTATAGTGAGCAATTACTTTTTCCATTAGCAGTTGTACCCACGAAGGAACACCGGTGATAATTCCAATATCCCAATTATGCGCTTGTTTCGTAATCTCTTCTAATTTTACATTCCAGTCTTTTTCCTTCGATATTTTCTTTCCGGGCTTATAATATTTCTGAAACCAGATTGGTGTCCGTCGTGCAGAAATTCCGCTGACATCGCCTTCATAATATCCGCCATGTTTTTCTAAGTCTGAACTTCCTCCAAGCCATAAGATTCCTTTTTCGAAAGTACTTGCAGGGAGATCATATTTGCCAAGAGTAATAATTTGTCGAATACTGGCTTTGCGAAGAGCTTTCACCATTTGTGATGTAACAGGAATATGTTTGCTTGCTGCTTCTGAAGTTCCGGAGCTGAGGGCAAAATATTTTATTTGCCCGGGCCAACAAACATTTTTTTCTCCTTCCAGACAACGGTGCCACCACTGCTCGAAAATGGTGTTGTAATTATAAATTGGCACATTCGCCTGAAATTCTTTGACATGATCCTGAGATGTCAGTATTCCTGAAAAATCAAATTTTTTCCCAAATGCTGTTTGTTCAGCCTTTTTCAGTAATGACCGGAGTTCCTTTCTCTGATAGTAAGCAGGACTTCTAAAGCGAAGGGTGACTCTGCTTCCCAGTTTTAATCCTTGTTTAATAAGCGCTCCTAGTACCGGCATTGATTTTAATTAAGGTTGCAAAATAATAAGAAGTTCTTGGTCTTTACCGGTTGAATGTCATGAAGTATTCAGTTTTATTGTTGAAAAGTGGTTGTTGGAGGCAGTTGTTTATTGCCATCTCCTTTTTTGCCGCCGCCTTTTATTGCTGGTGCCTTTATTGCTGGTGCCTTTATTGCCGTTGCTTTATTGCCGTTGCCTTCAGGCGACGGTTAAAAATGCCACACTATCCGGCTTTAGCCAAAAGCGCAGTATGAAATAAAAGTGCTCCTGAATTGAAACTACACTTTTGGCAAAAGCCGATTTGTAGTTTATTCATTTATCCGTTGCCTGAAGGCAACGGCAATAAAGCGACAGCACTCGGTTTTCAAACAAAAAAAACTCTTACCGTGAATGGTAAGAGTTTTTATCTTGAAGTGAGGATATAAATTAAGCTACAACAGCTAATTTATTTTTAAGAGTCAAATCAATTGCTTCAAGGAATTCTTCAGTGTAAGCATAATGTTTTCCATGTTCAACTTTGTTTCCATGAATATTTACAGCTAAGTCTTTGGTCATGATTCCTTTTTCTACGGTTTCAATACACGCTTCTTCCAACGTACGGCAGAAACGAATCAGCTCCTGATTATTATCCAATTTACCTCTGAATTCTAAACCACGAGTCCATGCAAAAATAGAAGCGATCGGATTGGTTGAAGTAGGTTTGCCTTTTTGATGATCACGGAAGTGACGGGTAACAGTACCATGAGCTGCTTCTGCTTCCATCGTTTTTCCATCCGGAGTTACTAGTACTGACGTCATCAATCCTAAAGAACCAAAACCTTGTGCAACGGTATCAGACTGTACATCGCCATCATAATTTTTACAAGCCCAAACGAAATTTCCATTCCATTTCAATGCAGAAGCAACCATGTCATCAATTAAACGATGTTCATAGGTAATGCTCGCAGTATCGAATTTGGTTTTGTAATCTGCAATAAAGATTTCTTCAAAAATATCTTTGAAGCGACCGTCGTATTTTTTTAGAATCGTATTTTTAGTAGAAAGATAAAGCGGCCATTTTTTGATCAAGGCTTGGTTGAAACATGCATGAGCAAATCCTCGAATGGATTCATCGGTATTGTACATAGCCATTGCAACGCCATCTCCTTTGAAATTATAAACTTCAAAAACCTGTGCATCGCCATTTTCAGGAGTGAAGGTCATTGTTAGTTTACCTTTTCCTTTAATGACAGTATCAGTAGCACGATACTGATCACCAAAAGCATGACGACCGATACAGATCGGAGCAGTCCAATTGGGAACTAAACGTGGTACATTGCTGATAACAATTGGTTCACGGAAAACTGTTCCATCGAGGATGTTACGAATAGTTCCGTTTGGTGATTTCCACATTTGTTTCAGGCTGAACTCTTTCACACGAGCTTCGTCGGGAGTGATGGTCGCGCATTTGATTCCGACATTATATTTTTTAATCGCTTCAGCTGAGTCAATTGTGACCTGATCATTCGTTGCATCACGGTTTTCCATTCCTAAATCGAAGTATTTAATATCGATATCCAGGTAAGGGAAAATGAATTTATCTTTAATATATTTCCAAATGATACGAGTCATTTCATCGCCATCGAGTTCAACCACCGGATTGGCAACTTTAATTTTTGAAGTCATAATTCTTGCTTGATTTTTTAGAAGTGGCAAAATTAGCAAGAATATTCAACATTATTGGTTGCAATTCCCTTTCAAGGACTAAAATCATCTTCTGTCAAGTATGGTACTGAATTTGGTTAAATTTTATACTTTTACCGCCACCTAATCGTGAACGTTTACTATTCAATTGATAATTTCCCCGGAACTGCCAATGCCGTTGTAACCATTGGCACTTTTGACGGTGTCCATATCGGGCACCAGCAAATCATCCGTAATTTGCGGAAGCTTGCTGTTGAAACTCATGGTGAAACAGTTTTGCTTACCTTTTTTCCTCACCCTCGAATGGTGCTTCAACCGGACGATAACGACTTGAAACTCATTACTACAATGCTTGAACGAGAGGAGCTTTTACGTTCCTTCGGTATTGATCACTTGATTATTCAGCCTTTCAATAAAGAGTTTTCCCGCATCACAGCAACGGAATTTGTCCGCGACCAATTAATAAATAAAATTGGAATGAAAACATTGGTGATTGGATATGACCATCATTTTGGAAGAAATAGGGAAGGCTCCTACAAAGATTTGGAGGAAATGGCTCCTGTTTACGGCTTCAGACTGGAAGAAATTAACGAACAAGTCATTAATGATGTGGCTGTAAGTTCCACCAAGGTTAGAAAGGCTTTACTTGAAGGCGATATTCATTCAGCAAACCAACTGTTAGGACATCGTTTTTCATTCAGGGGGAAAGTTGTTGTTGGTGATAAAATCGGACGCACTATTGGATTTCCTACAGCGAATATTGAGATTTCAGAACCCTATAAATTGATTCCTGCTGAAGGGATTTATGCAGTAAATATCAGTATTGGACAACAACATAAAAAAGGGATGTTGTATATCGGGCACAGACCGGTTGTTGATGGAAAAAGTTTGAGAATTGAAGTGAATATATTCGATTTTACAGATGATATCTATGACCAGGAAATTCAGGTATTTTTTGTTTCGCGTATCAGAGGAGATATACCCTTCACAAATTTAGAAAGTCTGAAAGAAAAGTTGCAGGAAGATCAACAGATTGCAACAAAATTGCTTTCCTGACGTTTCCTGTAAAAATCATTCCTTTGAAACTTAGATTCCTCTCTCTCTTTTTATTGCTATCGGTATTCTGTCGCGCTCAGGAGTCGGAGTTGATATTGAATGACTCTAATTACATCTACCGTTCTGTTGCAGAAATTACGGCTCATCCGGAGCGGGTTTTTCGATTGAATCTAAGCAGATCAAAATTAGACACCATACCGCAGGAAGTTTTTTTATGTACAAATCTTGTCGAACTGGATTTGAGTAAAAATAAGTTGGAAGAACTACCGGCTCAAATTGGCAATCTGGTTAATCTCGAAAAACTTTCTTTAGCAAATAACGGACTCGTTCATCTTCCCAAAGAAATCGGCAATCTAAAAAAGTTAAAATTTTTGGGGTTGAATAGAAATATACTTGAAGACCTTCCTGCAGAGATCGGCAATCTCGAAAGTCTGGAAATTTTTGAAATGTGGGATAATGAATTGAATGATCTCCCCGATGAAATAAGCAAGCTCGAAAATCTGAAAGTACTGGAGATCCGTGGCATTTTGTTTACCGAAGAACAGCAAGCGCGTATTGATTCATTGGTAGTGAAGACAGCAAAGATTTTGATGTCGCCGTCGTGTAATTGTAAGTATTGATTGGTAAGTGGTGATTGGTTCCGCTACCAACTTTCAGTTACGTTATTCGAAATTCGTTTTTCGTTACCCGTAATTCAAATGCAGTTTCTATCCAATCACTACTTACCAATCACCACTTACCAGTTCGCCCGCTAAAACCTAACCACCGCTCCCGCCATCCAATTCATCCCTGCTTGCGGATAATAGAAGTTGTAGTCGTTGCGTTTTTCGGAATCATAACCGCTGTAAGTATATCCGTTGGCAGAATATTTTTCGCCAAATAAATTGTTTAGCATTAGTTTTAGTTCGAGCGATTTTAATCCTTTAAGTGGAATGGAGTAATTGCTGCTGAAATTGGTCAGGAAGTAAGCGTTTAATTTGCTGTTTTCGTTTGTTGTATTGTCAAGATATTGTTTGCTTACATATTTTGTATTCACTGTTAATCGCAGGTTTTTCTTCAAGGTGTAATTTATTTCTGCACTTGAAATTAGTGAAGGAGAAAAACTAATCGTTGTATTTTTGTATGAATTTACAACTTGTTCATAGGTGTTTTCTTCATACGTATGTTCTGTGTAATCTTTAATTTTACTGGCACTAATCGTAATGTTAGCGTTCAACATAAGATTTTTTAAGAGCTGATATTTTAATTCTGTTTCAACTCCTGTACGATAGCTGTTTTTTACATTTTCACGAATGGGTTCGCCAACTTCATTTATTTTTCCGGTAAGAATCAATTGATTCTGATAATCCATATAATAACAGTTCAATGTGATTGCTAATTTTTTAGCTGTGTAATTGTATCCTGCTTCGTAATCAACCAGGCTTTCTGCATCGGGACTAGTAGTAGGAGTAGAAACAATATAATCATCACGAACCGGTTCTTTGTGGCCTAGTCCGGCGAAGAAATAGAATTGATGCTTAGAGGAAAATTGGTAGGTCAGCCCGGCTTTCGGATTAAAGAAAGTTAGTTTAGCAGTATGTTTGTCGTCGGTAATAATTTTACTGAAATCGTAGTTTACAATTCGTTCCTGTAAATCTCCGGTCAGTGAAAGTCGATTGTTGACCGAATAAGTTGTTTTCAAAAAAAAGTTGACATCGCTTTTATTAGCCTCATCATCATAATACGTAAAGGGAAAAGTGGAGACAGGAAAAATGCCGGCGGCAATGATTTGGTTGTAATGATGACCAATATAGTTGTTCGCCGCACCTCCCAATTTTACATTAAGAGCTTGTTTTTCATATTCGAGCGACCATGTTGCGCCGTAGAAATCATTGGACAATAATTTTCTGCGGGTAATGTCTGTGTAAGTTATTGTAGAATCGCCAATCGTTACATTTGACAATCCGTAATCGCTGTAATTTGCTTGTGGATTAAATTCTTCATAGTAACCTTCACCTTTTGTATAATGAAAAGCAACATTCGCAGTTAAATTTTTGGTAAGTGTACGTGAATAAAAAAGTTGATAGTAATCTTGTTGGTAATTGTCTGTTTGATTTTCATAATATCGAAGGTTACCATAAACATCAGTATATTCTCCTGCAGGATTGTAAGTACGATTGGTCATAAGAGAATCTTGTGAAATTCCATACCACGACTGATATGTTTTTTCTTTTCCTGATATGATGACTGCGCGAATAAATTCTTTTGCATTGTAATAACCACCACTCAGAGAGAAGGATCTTAAATTGGAAGAAGCTCGATCAATATATCCGGCAGAATTAATCAACGACATTCTGCCATCAATCGTAAAATGATTACTGAGCACACCTGTTCCGAAGCTAACAGTATTCTTATTTGTATTGAAAGAACCTAATGATGAAGCAAAACTACCATAAGGAACTTGCGATATTTTTGTAGTCTGGAGATTAATACTTGCACCGAATGCACCTGCGCCATTGGTAGAACTTCCAAGTCCGCGCTGAAACTGAATATTGTCGACTGAAGAAGCAATATCCGGAAGATCGACCCAATACACCTGATGAGATTCAGCATCATTAACAGGAATACCATTGATGGTTACATTTACTCTTGTCGGGTCATTTCCACGCACACGAATTCCGGTGTAGCCTACACCATTTCCAGCATCAGAGGTAACAACAACAGAAGGAAGATTGTTCAATAGTACAGGCAGATCCTGTCCAAGATTATTTTTTTCAAGTTCTTCTTTCGTGATATCAGTAAATGCAGCTCCGGAATGTTGATTTACGCGTGTGGCATTAATAGTGACTTCATCCGCTAAAAATATTTTTGGCTCGAGTGAAATAGCGTTTTCTCCTGTTGTAGAAATGATGATTGACTTTTGATCGAAAGCAATGTGAGAAATTGCCACTTCATGATTACCGGCGGCAACTCCTTTAAAAGTAAAGTGACCATGTGAATCTGTGATTGTGTTTGAAAGGGAATTCTTAATCCGGATTACTGCACCGGAAATCGAAGTTCCATCTTTTGAATTAGAAACAGTTCCTTGTAAAACAGTTTGTGCATGTGCAACAATTGCGATTAACAAGAATGCAATGAGAGTGACACCGTTTTTAAGGATGTTTTTTGTAATAAAGTTCATTTGTAATAATCAGTTAGGTCAACAAGCGTCAGTTATGGGTGCACGGACGTAAAGAAAGTGTTTTACCTTTTCCCTTCGCAGGCATTATCCTGAGCAGGTTTTGCGGGTGTAATCTCAGCCCTTTCTCAAGAGCACCCCATAGATTCAGTGGCGAAGGTAGATTTTTATATTGAAAGAGGAATAATTTATTTTCCCTTTATAAGTCATTATTCTCTTTAAGGCCAAAATTTGCGACATACTAATGAATTTCATACTTTGGAACCCTAAATCTGATTGACTTATGATGAAGAAATTCATGTGTGTAATAATTCTACTGGTATTAGTGAACACAGTATACGCCCAAAAGTATTACATGGGCATTGGTGCCAGAGCCGGAAAATTTTATACGGGAGCATCGTTTAAATATTTTTTTAATTCAACCAATTCAACCGGAATGCAATTAGAAGCATCTTATGCAAACATTACTGTTGGAGGGTATACTTTGAAAGGATTTATTATTAAACAGATTCCATTTAAGGTTCCCATCATTCAACTTCCCTTGGATTTTGTTTATGGTGCAGGAGTTCACGTAGGCTATTTCCCTTTTGAGACGCAAGGTTATTACAAAAAAGTCGGACCGGATGCTGTTTACTACAATAAAGCCGTGGCTGTAGTTGGGGTTGATGTTACACTGCAAATTGAATATAAAATTCCCAAAGTGCCCTTTACTTTAACCATTGATGTTGTTCCCTTTTATGAATTTGTAAATCGCGGACCGGAAGTAGTTGACTTTGGAGTTTCGGTGAGGTATGTTTTTAAGTAGACTCCTTTGTTTGCTATTGTCAATTAAAGATAAATTCAAATTGGTTTCAGTAAGCCGTAGTTCTTAGAGGCGACGAGTTACTCTACGAGATGACACAGTGGTCGCATTCATGGGAGGAGGAGTAGCGTAAGGCGACGAGATGCATACTGCATTAGCTATGAATGTAAATCATGTTTTTAACTTTCTGGCAGGTGAATAAATGTACAGTAAATTCCTACGGAATCTCGTAGCATTACTTTTCTATCCCCCTTAAATGTGC
>CAYHCU010000119.1:0-8929 GCA_964355035.1 uncultured Flavobacteriales bacterium
GATGTTTAAGTTGATCTACCAATTGACGCATTGCGTCTTCGTTTGTATTGAATTCTATATCTGTCATAATTGTATTGAAGGTGGTAAAGATAAAGATGTATTTTACTCGGCAAGGAGTTGTTAATTAATTCATTCCAATTGTGGGGAAAAGTCAGTCTTTAGTCCCACTTTTTGAAGATAAAAAAGACAGCTAAGAAGAGAAAGACAAAACCTACAAGATAGTTCCACTGTAGCTTGTCGGTTTTAAAAATAAATATTGCGCAAATTGAGAAAACGATGATTGTAATAACCTCTTGAAGAATCTTTAATTGAAAGAGATTAAAGGGGCCACCATTTTCATTATAACCAATTCTGTTACCGGGAACCTGAAATGAATATTCTGCAAGAGCTATTGCCCAACTAATTAGTATCAAGCTGATTAAGCCTGTGGTCTGGAATAGTCCCCATTTCTTCAATTGAAGGTGACCGTACCAGGCAAATGTCATAGAAAAGATCGAAATAATTAAAAATAGGATGGAGGTAAGTCCACGTAGAAACATAATTGCTTACTTATTTGAATTCGGTGAGGGGTTGATTATTCCTGCAAGTTTGAAAGGCTTGAATTCAAATTTTGAAATCACAATTTCGAATTCTTTCAGATTAGAAGGCTCCGACATTCGGTAAAGCCACACATTTATACTCATTCGTTCGTTTTGACTGTGGTATTCTTTATTTGGTTTTATTTTCCATTTAGAATAATTTTTTGTTAAAAAATCGCTTTTGCTCTCTGTTTCATAGGTTGATTTGAAAGATATTTTTCTTTTCCTGACAGCAATAGTGTGTTTTGATTTCTTTGAGAAATCGGTGTTGAATCGATATGCTTCATCTTCTTTGGGTTGCATTACGTACTGTGAATTCAATCCATTGTCTTTTCCCCATTGCGAAAATTCAATGTCGACTTCCTTATGGAAGTTTAACGAATCTTGACGGTCGTACATAAAGAATCCCACAACAATGTCTTTATCCAACGGAGTAACAAGTGAATCAATTTCGAAAATGTACTTTCCATAACCAAGGTTGTTGATCATTCTGACTTCAGGACAGTACCATTTATCGTTTCGATAGGTTAAGCGTAAATGTAGCTTGCCTTCATTGTCTACATAAACATTGTCTTTTGATCCGGAAAAATAATTATTGCCCGGTCCTGTGTGTTTTCCGTATGATTCTTTTATTGTCCATTGAAAACCCGAAAAATCGATAGTGTCTCCTACATGTTTTGAACTATTATTCACTTCTTTATTCACTATTTTATTCATGTCAATAGTAAACGATAAAATAAATAATGATAGAATGCTAAACACAATAATACCAGCGGTATTTTTGTATTCTAATAATTTAAATTTATTGAAAAATATTTTCATGCCCTCGGATGATGTTTTAAAATTGATGCGCGCAAATAATCACGGTCGAGATGAGTATAAATTTCTGTTGTTGTTATTGATTCATGTCCAAGCATTTCCTGAACAGCTCTTAAATCTGCCCCACCTTCAATCAAATGTGTTGCAAAGGAATGTCGGAATGTATGTGGACTAATACTTTTTTTAAGATTTATTTTGGTGGATAATTGTTTTATCACAAGGAAAACCATGACTCTTGATAAGGGCCTGCCGTTTTTATTTAGGAAAACAAAATCTTCGCTACCACTTTTAATATTTAAATGGCAACGAACTTCATTGATGTAAATTTTAATATGTTTGATGGCAACACTTCCAATGGGTACCAGTCTTTCCTTATCACCTTTTCCAATAACCTTTACAAAGCCAATTTCAAAATGAACATTTGATAATTTTAAGGAAGTCAATTCGCTCACACGAAGTCCACAGCTATATAGCGTTTCCATCATCGCCTTGTTTCGGACACCTTCAGGCTTACTAAGGTCGATAGCTTCGACCAGATTATTGATGTCATGCACACTTAATGTGTCGGGTAGTTTTCTGCCTAATCGTGGCGATTCCAATAATTGTGAAGGATCATCTGAAACAATATTTTCAATCAAACAATATTTGAAAAAACTTTTGAGTCCCGAAATTATTCTTGCCTGACTTCTTGCACCCAAGCCCAGCTCATTAATTCTTTGCAGAAAATCGCGGAGGTGATCCAGTTTAATTTCTGCCGGACTAAGCGATTGTTTACTGTAAATCAAAAATTGTTCAAGCATAGCAAGATCATGCATATACGCTTCAACGGAATTTTCCGAAAGCGAACGCTCTAGTTTCAAATATGCTTTGAAGCCGATGGTATAACTTTTCCAGTTCAGACTGTTTATCTTTTCTACACATCAAAATTGCCGAAAAGCAGCCTCTGAAAGGGAAAGCGAAAGAAAACTTTTCCACATTTAAAATTGAATAATTGTAAGTAATTTGCAACCGAAATACTTAAGTAAATGACAATTCACATCATTAATGGCCCAAATCTCAACCTTTTGGGTAAAAGAGAGCCTAATATCTATGGTAATCAATCTTTCGAAGAATATTTTGAAGAGCTTAAAAGGTCATTCCATACCATAAACCTGACCTTTTTTCAGTCGAATGTAGAAGGTGAAATTATCAATAACCTTCATCTTCATGGTTTTTCTGTTGATGGAATTATTCTTAATGCCGGCGGATATACACACACATCTGTAGCAATTGCTGATGCCGTTGCTGCAATTAAGTGCCAGGTGGTGGAAGTTCATATTTCCAATGTCTTCGCCAGAGAAGAATATCGACACATTTCTCTTATCGCTAAGAATTGCATTGGTAGTATTAGTGGATTTGGTATGCAGTCTTATAAATTAGCAATCGAAGGACTTCTAGGGAAATAATTTTGTTCTATTTTAACTTTTGACTTATAACTTTTGACTTATGACTTTTGACTTATGACTTATGAATTTTGACTTATGAATTTTGACTTATGAATTATAACCCACCGAAACTCAACACTATTTTACTTTATACGCAAACGACATACTTTTCTTCAGCTCGCGTTGGATCTTAAGGACTTTATCACGGGTAATTTCTGCCTGAGTTAATCTATTGCTGTCATTATTTGCTTTGTAGAATGAAATGTGATTGTCTAGCATAGCCTGGAAATCGACAAGTTTGTCAAGTGAAGAGGGGTCGTTCATTAGCAATGGTGAGGCCAGGAAAGGGAAATCCATATTAAGAAATGTTGCTGCACTCAAAGAATCCCCGGGTAAAGTAGAACTGAAACATCCGCTTACGTATCTTCTCGGTTCATAAAACTTTTGATTGCTGAAAAAATAATGTGCTCTCGGATCAGTTAGGAAAAATCGGTTTTCAACTTTACATACAAATTGGGTTTTCAAAATCAATTCTCGAAAAGAATTGCTAAGTTTTTCTGTGTTGAGATCACAACCTGTATTGGTAACTTGATCAGGGTGCTCTTTCCCTAATTCGTAAATGAACCGATCATATTCAGGTTGGATCTTTTTGTAGAAATCAGGATAAAGAATAGGAAGAATTCTGTAGTGAGTGAATTTCATGTCATAATTTAATACAACCAGGTCCGGTCTAAAATTCTCCACAATTCGAAAATAATAATATTGAATTACGGTGCTCCAGTCTGATATTAAAATAACACTGTTTTTAGGAGCTGATTTGTCAAGTAATTCCATTATTGAAGTACTGACTTTGTATTCTCTTCTGTCATGATCTTTGAAATTGTAGGCGATCTGGAAGATCAACAAAACCGGCAATAAGAGCTTTAGTTTTAATTTTTCTTCCCAAAATAAACAACCAATAAAAACAGGCATCATTAGAATAAGAAATGGAAGTAGGAGGTAAGCGTCAGTACTTGACCATTGATTATTGTTTAATTGATAAATGAATAAAAATAAAAAATATAGAATCGCAGAGTTTAAAAGTAAATTCATTTTTCCTTTAAACATTTTTTGAATTCCAAGAATTAAAAATGGAAGGAAAATAAATAACTGTAGAAAAGTCAATTTTAGAAAATATGGAAAGCGAGATGAAATGATATTGGTACTCGCTGAGCTTAAATTTTTGCTGTACGAACCACCTTTGAGATGATAAAACATTGAACTTATCGTATTTGGTTGCCCAAACATAAATGGATATTCGTTTTGTGCACGGATAAACATCCAGATGTAAAAAAAAGTTGTAACAATGCCGGAAGCAGCAACAAGAAAAAGAAAGGCTTTAGATTTTAGGACATCAATTAATTTTGTCCATAAACGTGCTTCTTTTTGCTTTTTCTTTTTTGGGTCTATTTTGTGGAACGTTAGTAATCCTTCAGTTAAAAATAATACAGCAAATGGAAGAAAAAGTATCATTGTTAAATGATGATTTGCTAACCCAAGTCCAATTCCTAGTCCTGCAATAATAGCATAATAATTTTTTCTTTTTAGTTGAAAGCTGATAAGTCCAAATAGTAAAATGGCCATAGCGAGAACCTGAAAACTATAAACTTCAATTGTATTTGCCCATGCCCACGTAGTTGCCGCAGTCCCAAAACCGATTGCGCATATAGATGACAATAAACGAACCGTTGTTTCTTTTCCGGATTGCAGATGATCTCCTAATAGCGTGAATGTTCTAAACAATAAGTAACATGAAACGGAAACACAAAGAGAAGCAAAGGTGTTCAACGAAGGAATTGTTGATAGACCAAATAGTGAAGTTAGTTTTAACCAAAGTCCACCAATAAGAATATATGCCGGTGTTCCGGGTGGGTGAGCAATACTCCCTAATTTTATCACTAGCGCAAATTCTGCTGCATCGTCAAACATTAATGCATTTACAGAGGTTATTTTATAAATTGCAAAAGGAAGAGCAAAACTTAAAAATCCTAATATTACATCGAGAAGTGTTTTTTTGTTTTTCATAATATGACCTCTAAAATAGTGCTTGAAGTTGATCCCTCCAAATTAAAATTAAAACACCACTCATCGCTATTGTTACCCCTAAAAGCGATTGCCAGGTAATTTTTTCTTTTGTGAGAAATCTTGCTATAAATAATGCAAAAGCGGGGACTAATGAGAAAATGGTTTGCGCAACGGAAGGTTCTAAAATTGAAATTGTAAACAATGATAAGCTAACACCAAGTGTTGGCCCAAAAATAGTGCCTGCTATTGCATACTTTATTCCGCCTTCTCTGTTCTCTTTTATGGGTTGGTAAACTACTTTTGTTTTTCCTCTGATAATTGTATAAAGCACCAAAGCTATCGTTCCTATACACAATCGTATAAATGTTGCATGAAACGGATTTATTGATATGTTCACTGCCTTTTCTAAAATAATGCCTTTTTTTGCCATGACTAATCCGGCGCCTTGACAAAGTGCAGACAAAATTCCGGCGATTACTCCTTTGGTAATATTTGCTTGATGCTGAGCAGGTATTTTTTCTCGTTCACTCTTTCCAAGGCTTATGAAATTCACTCCAAAGATGGTAATTGCGATTCCAATAATTCCAATTAGTGAAATGTGCTCATCTATTAATATCCATCCTAGTAGAAGAGCAGCAGCAGGAGCGAAGGTGTTTAGGATACTGCCTAATCGTGCACCAAGTATAGAATACATTTCAAAAGCAAAATAATCGCCAATTGTTAATCCGATTATTCCTGATAGTCCCAACCACAACCAAGCATTATTGTATTCAGAATTGAAAATTCCAAGGAAGGAGTTAAAGTTTAGTACACAACTAATTAGTCCAATTAAAAAAAGAGCAAGAATAAGTCTGAAGTGATTAAGTGAATTAACTCCCAATCTTCTTGCTGCCTGCGTAAATGGAAAAATGCCAATCGACCATGTGAGTGTCGTTAATAAGCCGAAAAAGATACCTGAACTTAACATTAAGTTGTTGGATAATTTCTCGTTCCGAAAATTGCTGATCCAATACGAATCATATTACTTCCTTCTTGTAAAGCGATTAAATAATCACTACTCATTCCCATAGATAGAGTGTCTAGTCCTAGGTTAATATGCTCGTTATAAAATTTTCGCAAAGACCGAAATTCTGATTGGATGAGAGTGTTATCTTCTGTGTTTGAGGCCATACCCATTAATCCTTTAATACGTATATTCTTCAGCTCTTGTGGTAAAGGGCTGTTGAATATTTCATTCCCTTCAGAGAAAGATAAACCGAATTTAGTCTCTTCGGAAGCAATGAACATTTGAAGTAAACAATCTACAATAATGTTCAATTTCCCGGCCTGTTTATTTATTTCGGTTAACAATTTAAGGCTGTCTACACCGTGAATAAGTTTTACAACAGGTAAAATACTTTTTACTTTATTCGATTGTAAATGCCCAATATAATGCCAGTCGACATCTTGTACAACTTCTGCTTTTTCCAGCAATTCCTGAACATAGTTTTCACCAAAAGCGACTTGCCCGTTCTTTTTCAATTCCAGAATGGCTTCAATTGGCTTAGTTTTACTTACTGCTACCAATTGCGCATTGAATGGCTTTAATTCTGCTAGAATTTGATGATAGTTTTTTATGTTAATCATTGTGATTTGCTAAGTAGTAATTGGTGAGTGGTAAGTGGTTAAGTGGTTAGGAGATACTCCACTCACTACTCACCAATAACCAATTGCCAATTCCAGGCTGTAAAGTAACTTTTCTAAATTGAATTTCCAATTCATCATTCATAATTTATAATTACATTGTGTAAAAATCAAACCAATTTATTTCCGCTCAATGTCGATTAAAAGTCTGGTATATTTCGTTTCTGAAATGGTGAAAAATTTCCTTTATCCGGTTCAACATTTTTCCGGTGATATTTCTAAAGCTCCATCTATTTATGAATGCAAATTTATTGATGATAAGGGTGAGCAAATTGATCTTTCTATGTACAAAGGGAAGAAACTTCTGATCGTCAATTCTGCTTCTGAATGTGGCTATACAAAACAGTATTCCTCTCTTGAAGTTCTGCATAAAGAATATCCCAACGAATTAAATATAGTCGCTTTCCCATGTAATGATTTCGGACATCAGGAAAAAGGATCTAATTCGGAAATTCAAAATTTTTGCACGAAAAACTTTGGAGTCACATTTAAAGTTATGCCTAAAACTAATGTGAAATTATCGACACCCGGGCAATTGTTTTATTGGCTCACTAGAAAGGACCAGAATGGTTGGAACAATAGCGTTCCACTATGGAATTTCTGGAAATTTCTACTTAGTGAAGACGGAAAACTGATTGCTGTTTTTTCTTCCAAGCGAGATCCTTTAGGCTCTGAAATGCTTGATGCTATAAAGCAGTGATTTTAGTTTTCCAGCGAATGAATTATCAGACCACTTCTAAGTTTTGGTTCAAACCAGGTTGTTTTTGGCGGCATAATTTTTCCGCTATCTGCAATATCAATTAACTGTTTCATAGTAACAGGGTAAAGTGCAAATGCTGCTTTTCCACTACCATTATTAACTCTTTTTTCCAATTCTCCCAAACCTCTTAATCCTCCGACAAATTCAATTCTTTTGTCTATCCGTAGGTCAATAATATTCAATAGAGGTTCAAGGATTTGCTTGGATAGAATTGTTACATCTAAAACACCTATTGGATCATTATTGTCATATGTGCCGGACTTCGAAAAAAGTCGATACCACTTTCCTTCAATGAACATTCCGAATTCATGAAGATTTTGTGGACGAAATTCTTTAGTTCCTTTTTCTTCAATTTCGAAACTGCTTTTTAGTTTGGAAATAAATTCTTCTGTTGTATTACCATTCAAATCTTTAACCACACGGTTGTAATCCATTATAGCAAGTTGATTGTCCGGAAAATGAACAGCAAGAAAATAGTTGTATTCTTCTTTTCCTGTATGAGCCGGGTTTTTAGCTTTTAATTCTTGTCCCACCAAAGCAGCTGCAGCAGTTCTGTGATGGCCATCTGCAACATAGGTAGCCGGAAGAGAAGCAAAGTGTTTTGTAATGTCTGAGATTTGTTGGTCGCTTTTTACAATCCAGAAAGTATGTCCAATTCCATCATCAGTTACAAAATCATATTCAGGAGTTGCTTTTACAACTTCATTTACAATTGAATCAAGCGTAGGCAAATTTGGATAGGCGAAAAATACAGGTTCGTAATTTAAATTGCTGTAACGAACGTGATTCTTACGGTCTTCTTCTTTGTCCGGTCGCGTCAATTCATGTTTCTTTATTACATCATTGAAATAATCTTCTATAGAAGCACAGCCTACAATACCATATTGACGACGGCCATTCATTGTTTGGGCATAGATGTAATAATATTCTTTGTCATCAACAAAAAATACACCCTCTTTCAACATCTGATTGAAATTTGCAATTCCTTTCATGTAAATCTCGGGAGCATAATGATCGTGCTCATCCGGAAAATCAATTTCAGGTTTTATCACATGATAAAATGAAAGGGGGTTGCCTTCACATTCTTTTCGAGCTTCCTTTTCATCCAGCACATCGTATGGTTTACTCGCAACTTTGAGTACGTTTTCTTTCGTAGGTCGAATACCTTTGAAGGGTTTTAAAATTGCCATTTGTACTATTTCTTAAATTAATTTAACTTTAAAATTCTTTCTATTGATGAAGTTACTTCAATAACATCATCAAGTGTAATTTCTCCCATGTGAGCGATGCGGAAAGTTTTATTTTTTAATTCATTGTAGCCATTGGCTATAACCATGTTTTCTTTCAATAGTTCTGCATTGAGATTTGCTACCTTGATATCTTTTGTGTTTTTTATGGTAGTAACAGTCATTGATTCAAATCCCGGCATAGCATGTACCTTGAAAAAATGGTTTGCCCAGTTAATCACGTATTCTGCCATCTCAATATGTCTTATGAAACGATTTTCTATTCCTTCTTTCATGATTCGATTCAATTGGAAATCCATAGCGAACATATGCGACAATGAAGGTGTACATGAATATTGATGATCTTTTTTATCT
>CAYHCU010000120.1:0-8908 GCA_964355035.1 uncultured Flavobacteriales bacterium
ACGAATGGCCATCATGTGATTGGTCAATACACAATTGAGCAAGTGTATAGCGGAATGAAAGGAATGATTGGAATGGTCACTGAAACCAGCAAACTGGATCCGGATGAAGGTATCCGTTTTCGTGGTTACAGTCTTCCTGAATTACGAGAAAAACTTCCGAGAGCACCCGGCGACACAGAACCATTGCCGGAAGGAATTTTTTATCTGATGTTGATCGGCGAAATGCCAACTTACGAAGATGTAACCGAAGTAAGCATTGCATGGGCGCGACGAAGCAATGTACCAAAGCACGTATTTGATACATTGGATAGTTTGCCTTTGAACACTCATCCAATGACGCAATTCAGTATTGCTGTGATGGCAATGCAAACTGAATCTGTTTTTGCTGCAGCATATCGCAAAGGATTGAACAAAAAAGATTATTGGGAACCGATGTACGAAGATGTGATGAACCTCATCGCTCGTTTGCCTCGCGTTGCTGCTTATATTTATCGCCGTGTGTATAAAAACGGTGTGCATATTGAACCGGATCCAAAATTGGATTGGGCAGCAAACTTTGCACATATGTTAGGCTTTGATAACTACGATATGAAGCGCATGATGCGGTTGTATCTTACTATTCACGCCGATCATGAAGGCGGAAACGTTTCTGCGCATGCAACACACGTTGTGGGTTCTGCATTAAGTGATCCATATCTTTCATTTGCTGCCGGTATGAATGGTTTGGCAGGTCCTTTACATGGACTTGCGAATCAGGAGGTGGTACGTTGGATATTAGATCTCCGTAATTATTACGGTGGAAAAATGCCGACAAAAGAGCAGCTTCACGATTATGTTGTGAAAACAATTTCAGAAGGTAAAGTTGTACCGGGTTATGGTCATGCTGTACTTCGTAAACCCGATCCTCGTTTCATGGCGCAGCTGGAGTTTGCACAAAAATATATTCCGGAAGATGAGAACTGCCAGATCGTGAAAATGGTCTTTGAAGTTGTTCCTGAAATTTTATCCGGTTATCAAAAAATCAAAAATCCTTGGCCAAATGTGGATGCGCACAGCGGTGCTTTGTTGATCCATTACGGTATGGAAGAGTATGATTTCTATACAGTACTTTTCGGCGTGAGTCGTGCAATGGGAGTTCTTTCATCCTTACTATGGGATAGAGCACTTGGACATCCACTCGAGCGTCCGGGTTCTGTGACATTCGAAGGCATGAAAGCCAAAGCGAAGAAAGCAGCTCAAGAGCACGTCTAAATAATTAATTGCTATTATGAAAAAGGAGTTGCTCCGTTGTCCATGGTGCCTTTCATCGCCTTTGATGATGGAATATCACGATGAAGAATGGGGAACTCCTGTTCATGACGATGCGCTGCATTTTGAGTATATCGTTTTAGATTCTTTTCAGGCCGGCTTAAGCTGGAGTACGATTTTGAATAAAAGAGAGAACTTCCGGAAAGCTTTCGATAATTTCGATGCAGTAAAAATTTCGAAGTATAAAGACACCAAAATTTCGAAGCTTTTATTAGACGCCGGAATCATCCGTAACCGTCTTAAAGTAGTTGCCACCGTGAGCAATGCCAAAGCTTTTTTAGCCATCCAAAAAGAATTTGGAAGCTTTGACAAGTACATCTGGCAATTCACTAAAGGCAAAGTCATCAACAATAAATGGAAGTCACCAAAGGAAGTTCCCGCTAAAACAAAGCAATCAGATGAAATGAGTAAAGATCTCTATTCCAGAGGTTTTAAGTTTGTTGGCTCAACAATTTGTTATGCTTATATGCAGGCAGCTGGTATGGTGGATGATCATTTGAGGGAGTGTTTTCGAGGGCGTAATTCGTAGTTCGTTTTTCGTGATTCGTTTTTCGATTATCGTTTTTCGTGATTCGTTGCCAGCACCTTTTAGGGGGCAATTTTTTTCCATTCACCATCTCCTCAATTCAGGTCAGAATGCCGCTTGCATACGAAATGATTTTTGAATGCCTTCTTATTTCCGCTTAACATTCTGCCCATCACGGAAATTGTATTGCGGACTTCGGATTCGGGATTTCGGATTGAGCAGTCACCTTTATTGGAAGCATTCGCCTCTTAGTCACCTGCCCAATCCGAAATCCGAAATTCGAAATCCGCAATCTTTTCAATTCACCATCTCCCCAATTCCGGTCAGAATGACGCTTGAACACAAAATGATTTTTGAGTGCTTCCTTATTTCCGCTTAACATGGCCAATCGCGCTTATCACATCATGCTTCCTAATCCACAGGTCGCTCCTACGGAGCTGCCTATTTGTTAATCTGTTTTTCTACAAACAGTTTGCTCCTACGGAGCATAAATAATTCCTTCAACAAACATCCTTAAAAAAGCGCTGATTGAAAACTCGTTTTTTGAAATATACAATGCAGTCCCGTTAGGGACGTCCTGTTCGTAGAAACAAACAGTAAACGTAACAGCAGCTCCGTAGGGGCGACCTAGATATTTCCATCATCTCCCCATTTCAGGTCAGAATGACGCTTGAATACGAAATTAATTCTAAGTACTTCCTTAATTCCGCTTAACATTCTGCCCATCACGCTAAAATTTTAATGAACAATCAGTCGTACAAAGAGACCTAAAAGTTCCTTTGCAGGATGACGGATGCATCAATTGATAGGGGATGAGGGGAAAGCAATCTGCTACAAGATGCTTGCAGCAATTTCTTCTTTCAAACAAAAAGTTGTTCTTAATAATATAAGTTAAATGGATGCATTTCGAAGTTCGTGATTCGATTTTCGTTGACAACGCCTTAAACATTTTCAAACCTTAAACAAAAAAACCTTAAACAAAAGCCTGCCTAAAACCCAATCTCAAACAACACCGATTTCACCTCGCTTAGTATCATCGCTGTGGCACCCCAAACTGTTTGGTTGTTGATGTTGAAATAGGGCATTTGAACTTCCATGCCATTACTGAGTTTGATGATCTTTTCACTGACCATTCGCTCGTCCATTATTAATTCTAAATCGGTTTCCAGAATACCGGCAACTTCAGTTTCATCGGGGACAAAATGAGGATGGTAGGAAAGCATGCCTACAAAAGGATGAACAAGAAAATTACTTGGTGGAATATACAATGGAGAAAGACTTCCTAAAATCGTTACATCATTTTTGAAAATACCAATCTCCTCCTGCGCTTCGCGTAATGCTGTGTTTTGAAAAGTCTCATCATGTTCTTCAAAGCCGCCACCCGGAAGAGCAATTTGTCCACTATGAACTCCATCGTATTCAGGTCGGATAATTAATGGGAAACAAATCTTTCCTTCATTTTCGTAGAACAGAATCAGGACAGCACTTTTTCTGGCATCCTCAGGAATTTTGTAACGGTTGGCATTGAATCGCCGCTCGGGATTGACCATTTTGTAATGAGCCTCTGCACCGGGTAAAGGGAGCACAAGTCGTTGTCTTAACCGGCGACTTAAATCATCGAGCATTTGGTTGGTGGTTCTAATTATACATGAACAGCTTTGGCGCTACCATTGCCATTCGAAGGGACTATATCAATACGTTTTCTTTCTCCGATTTGTTGCCTCCACATGGCAAAGTATAATCCTTTTGTTGCAAGCAATTCGTCGTGATTTCCGGATTCCACTATATTACCTTTCTCCAATACGAAAATTTTATTTGCGTGCATGATGGTACTTAAGCGGTGAGCGATCATAATAGTAATATGTTCATTGTGATTTGAAAGATTCCGCACAGTCTCCGTAATTTCTTCTTCGGTAATGGAATCAAGTGCGGAGGTGGCTTCATCGAACACCAGCAAATGAGGTTGACGAAGCAATGCTCTTGCAATGGACAAACGCTGTTTTTCTCCACCGGAAACTTTAACACCGCCTTCGCCTATTACAGTATCTAATCCATTCGTCGCTCTATCCAACAAACTCTGACATGCAGCTTTTTGAAGAACAGCCATACATTCTTTATCGGTCGCTTTCGGATTCACGAACAATAAGTTCTCGCGGATTGATCCGCTGAAGAGCTGAGAGTCTTGTGTGACCAAACCAATTTGTTCGCGTAACTCATCTTTCTCAATGGAACTTCCTGCAACATTGTTGTAGAAAATTGTTCCATCTTCCGGCAGATATAGTCCGACTAACAATTTTACCAAGGTTGTTTTTCCGGCACCTGAAGGCCCGACGAAAGCAATGCTCTCACCTTTTCTGACTTTGAAATTGATATTCTCTACAGCAAAATGATTGGAGCTTTGATGACGGAAAGCCACATTGTCGAATCGTAATTCTTCGATTTGTCCGATGCTTACAGGTTTCTCCGGGCGCGGCTCTAGAGGTGTGTTCAGAATGTCTTCGAAATTTTGTAATGAAGCCTGAGCTTCGCGATAAATTGCAATCACATTTCCTAATTCCTGCAGCGGATTAAAAATAAAGAAACTGAAGAAAGTAAGTGTAAGTAATTTTCCTGGCGTGATCAAACTATGAAACACTAGCCAATAAAGCATAAAGACAAATAATGTGCGGAGGAAATTTACTGTTGTACCCTGAACGAAAGAAAGACTTCTCACAAAACGAACTTTTTTCAATTCCAGTTTCAGGATTTTTCCGGTAGTAGAATTTAGTCGCTCAATTTCTTGTCCTGCCAAACCCAAACTTTTTACAAGTTCAATATTTCGAAGTGATTCTGTTGTTGAACCGGCAAGCGATGTAGTTTCTTTTAAAATTTCCTTGCTGACTTTTTTAATATTTTGACTTAGTAAGTTGCTGATGAAACCAAGCAAAGGAACCGTTATCAAAAAAACCGGTGCCACTAACCAATGAACAGTGAAAGCATACCAGATAACAAAAACTAATCCCACTAGTGTTTGAAAGACGACACTGATGAAAGCGATGATAAATTTCTCCGAATCACTTCGCACTTTTTGAAGTTTTCCTAAGGTCTCACCGCTTCTTTGATCTTCAAAAACGTGATAAGGAAGTTCAAGGGAATGACGAATACCATCGGTGTACATATCAGCACCGACGCGCTGCACAACAACATTGGCAAAGTAATCCTGAAAGTTTTTAGCGATCCTTGAAACCATTGCCACACCAACGGCAGCAAGTAAATAAAGTAAGATATCGTGGACAAATCGTTTGGAAGGATCATTTTGATAATCGGAGGCATTTACACCGAATTTATCCATCATTTTTCCCGCAATTAGCGGATCCATCAGCGAAAAGCATTGATTCACAGCCGCTAAAAGGAGCGCCAAAAGGACTAATTTCTTATATTTTTTAAGGTAGGAGAGAAGAATTTTCATGATGGCGCAAAGATACCATTTTTTGTATGACGAAAGTCAGTCCGCGAGAAGTTCGATGCTCGAAGTTCGAAGTTCAAAGTTCAAAGTTGCCGTGTTTTATACGGGGGCTATTATTATCATTAAAAAAGTGTTATTTTTTTTACATTGAAAATTTTGTCCCAATCGGTGACAAAAGCCTAATATCATTTATCATTCATCATTTGTCCATTGTCCATCATCCATTATCCTTTGTCCTTTGAATAACGCACTCACTATTCACTACTCACCACTCACTCATATCCATAGGTCAACACAAACGAACACACCTTATCCACTTCATTCATCACCGTCGTTTTGACAAGTCGGTTGGATGAATCATATTCGAAAGTCTGAGTTTCGGTGAGGATGGGTTTTCTGTTCATCTCTTCACGACGAAAAGATTCGGATTTTACTTTTAGTTTTCCGGAAAAAGTATTTTTTACAACGGTGCATTCGGAAGAGGAGGTACAGATATTGTTTTCAAGTTCGTTCTTTTGATCATCAAGTTTAATTGTTTGAATGATAGTCGAACCTTTTTGACCAAGAATATCCCAGGTAATAATGTCTTCATTTATTTTCTTCGAATGTCTTCTTTTGAAAACAGTATTGGCCGAACTGTCGGCATTGAAAAGCGTGTCAATAAAATATTCATTGTTTGCATTGAAGTAAATCTTATTGAATCGCAGAGTTTTTCCTGTTGAATCGCGATGAATCTTTACAGTAAGATTTCCCTTATCATCGTATGTGTAATCAGTGTTTCGTTTTTTTCCTCGCGTTGAATGAACAAGCTTTTGGTCTGAATTGTATTCTTCTGTTCCTATTAACTCGCTTGATTTGCCGTTGCAGTCTGATCGGAATTCTTTACGTTTAGTGTATGCAGTTTGAGCTGTGGCAGAAGTTGTCAGCACAAATAATAGGAGGTAACTAACTATGTTTTTCGGTTTCATTCTTTATCGATATCGTATTGTTCAAATGTAATTACACCAAATTCTTTTGGAGTTGTGATGATTTTTTCTTTAGTCGCTTCCGGATTCTCTGTGCTGAATGTTTCATTTTCATCTTTCGATAGAACCCATTTTCCCGGGCTATTTTGTGTGAAAGTAGAGACTCGTCCCCATCGCCAAACTCCGCCACCGTAATGTTGAATGGAGAAACTTCCGTTTTGAATAGATACACCAACGAAAGGATCTCCCATCGGTCCGCCACAATTTGCACAGTAAACAGCATTTGAATTCCTTGCATTTATTGTATAGCCGTTTTCTGTGCCGAGGAGTATTAGTGTCTCACGTTTAATAGCATATTCACTGTTTCTCGAAAGACTATCTTCGTGATTGTGTTTAAGAATGATGATCATGTCCTTATATTCGTCTTTGTTCAAATCACCGGAAACACTATCAAGAATTTCATAGCCGGATGGCAAGATTTCAGTTAAGCTCAAGGCTTTGATAAACTTGATATTATAAGTGAAGAAGAGAATAAGAGTAACTATGATTTTCCGGTTCATATAGGAAGATTAATCTGGTTTGAAAGATATAGAATTTACTTCACTGAAAATGCAGCAATTTTCAGGTTCTTTTTCCGTTCGTTGTTGAAAAGTATCGTAAAGCCCGTGTTTAAAGACGTACAGGCTTCTTAATTTTGTAAAAAATCAAATCAATAGATGAAAAAGGCAATATTAGTTTTACTTGTGCTATTAGCAGTTCAGGTAAGCGCACAACAAATTGTTTCAATGAAATCGGGTGAAAAAATGAATGGCAAAGTTGAATCATTGAATAATGGCGTTGTCAGTTTTCTGTACAAAGGCAATTTGATGAAAATAAAAACTTCAGAGATCTATGCAATTACTTTCGGTGAAATAGGAGAGTCGGGTGGCGGAGAATCAACAGCCGCAAATCAGAAGGAAATTGGTGAGAAACAGATTATGTCAGGTTCATACATGGTTCGTTATAAAGTTGCAGATAGGATTATTTCCAAAGCTCCAAGAGTTGACAATTTAACCCAAGAAAAAGGAACAGTAGTAGTTGATGTTACGATCGATAAATACGGTCATGTTATGAAAGCCATCCCTGGTTCTCCCGGTTCTACAACCAATAGTGAGTATCTAAAAACCAAAGCTAAACAAGCTGCCGAAAGCGCTTTGTTCAACAATGTGCCAACAGCGCCACTGGAGCAGAAGGGGTATATGGTTATTGTGTTTTAATCGGGGTTCGTTTTTCGTGATTCGTTTTTCGTTCATAATATCAATAAAGGTGATCGTCCCTTTTATTGCCGTCCCTTTTAAGGGACGGAAAAGAAATCCAACACCTCTCCGGCTTTAGCCAAAGGCGCAATTTGAATGAAGGTAGCTACTGAATTGAAAAAGCAATATTAAAAGTGAGGGTGTGATTAATTGCAGGAGCGTTTCAAAAAAATACTTCCGCAGATTTTACCAGAGAAAAATGTGAAAGCATTTTAATGAAGTTGAAAGCTATTCTGCAAGAATCTTGTAGGTTTTTACTTCCTTCTCTCCTTCCTAAAAAGCAACACGAAGGTCATCCTGTAAAGGACCTTTTAGGTTTCTAAGCACAACAGCAAATGAATTGCAATTTAATGTGAGAGCGCTTAAAAAAAATTCCCGCAGATTGCGCGGATTTACGCAGAGGCGTATCGCTTTTTGACTTTTGACTTTTTTTTGTCCCGCAGATTGCGCGGATTTACGCAGAGGCGTGTTGCTATTTTTTTAACTTTTGACTTTTGACTTTTTTTTTCGCAGATAGCAGAGGCGTATCGCTTTTTGAGTTTTGAGTTTTGAGTTTTGACTTTTGACTTTTGACTTTTGACTTTTTTTCCCGCAGATAGCGCGGATTTACGCAGAGGCGTGTCCGAAAACTTTGAACTTTGAACCTTAAACTTTGAACAAAAAACTATTCCACTCTCCCCAAAAGTTCATCCACCTTCTTTTGCCACATCATTTGCTGGTCTCGAATCAAACCATGTTGAGTTTGTTCATCATAATCAGCTTGAGTTTGTACATAAGCTTTCCATTCTTCATCAAAAACCTCTTTCACTTGTGTTGCTAAATGGATTGGATTCAAAACTAAACTTTTCAACTTTGTTTTAAATTTTCTTGCATGCACTTCGCAAATATTAAAATGAAGCTGTTCGTGCAGTAGTAGAGAATCAAGTTCTTTACCTTCTCTTACCCAGGAGCTAGCTTTGATAAAACAGGCATCGAAATTTACAAAAAGCGTCATCTTTCCATTAGAAACTTCTTCTCTGGCAATGTAATTAAACATACAATTACTCTCTGCAGCAAAATCTGAGTTAGGAGTTTTACCTTTGAAATCTGTCCATTGTAAACGATAGCTTTCGTCCCAAATTAAAGTGTCGCCACGGTCAGATTTAAAATTCGCGCTGGGTAAAAATGCTACTTCAACAGATTGAGACATGATCGGTATATTCAAATTCTTTTTCATCCAATCGTCAAAACTTTCAAACGTTTGTTTCAAAACGCCCATGATATTCTTTTCCGCAATATCTTTCATATTCCCTTGTACATTCATCTGCGGTCGACCGCTTAATTTAAAAAGTTCAAAGATTTCGCCATCAATTTCACGATAGAAGCGGAT
>CAYHCU010000121.1:0-8897 GCA_964355035.1 uncultured Flavobacteriales bacterium
GCTCTTCCCCCCTATCGTAAGAAGTAGCCGCGAGGTTGCCTGAACCGCCAACAACCTCAGGATGTTGAACAGTCTGGTATTCTTGTTGCGAGTGGGGTTCTACGAACGACGCAGGGTCGTCGTACATCTTGTCTTTAGTTGCTATATCTCTCTTAGCGTTGGCTATTACTTTATTTCCTCCCCCCTTGTTGTAGTTGTTTGCAAAAGGCATTGTAGTTTTTTTCCTATATATTTTTATGTAGAAAATAATTCTTATACTATTATTTTTAACCCTTGGGTGTATAAAACGCATCGTCTTTTTGCCTTACACAGTCGGGTGTTACTGCTCTTATCCGTCGATTACTTACCCCGTTCATTATACCGCAATCTTTAGGGTTATAGACATTTACGTTGTTACAACAATTTGAACGGCATTTAATATAGTCTGCTAATCGTGTTCCTAATGCATCAAAGCATTGTTTTATACCAATTAACCATGCTAACATTTATAATAATCATCATAGAAAAAAGCCAACGAAGGCGGCTACGATAGCGTCGTACGATATCCCATACTGCTTACTCGTGTCCAGCATATGCTTTTGATACTCAGGCAGAGTGAGGTTTTCCTTCTGGAACTTATAGATACGGTAGCAACAGTGCGAGCCGCAGGTATTGACACCTTTTCGTAGTTCCTCGTACTTAACTTTATTATAAATGTATTGATATTGATTATGAATTAGGTATAATTCATAAAGAAGAGTTAGAGAATTATATTAAAAACTTCAAGCTCAAATTAGATGAGACAGCTAAATGACATTCTTGCTTATTGCAATGAAAATGCTTTTGATCTTCAGTTTGCAAAAGCAAAAAAGTGGAAATCAGAAGACAAAGACCGCGCTCTCGTAGGTTATCTTCCGATTTATTTCCCCAGAGAAATCGTTCATGCTGTAAAGGGAATGGCAGTTGGAATTATGGGTGCGGGCGACCGTAAACAAATTATCAAAGGCGATGCTTATTATCAATCGTATATCTGTCATCTCCCTCGAGGAATTATAGAAATGGCGCTCGATAATAACCTGGATAATTTCGATGGATTTGTTTTCCCTGCAATTTGTGATGTGGTAAGAAATCTTTCAGGCATGTTCAAACTTGCTAAGAAAGGACAGTTTCAACGTTACTTCGATTACCCGCAAAATTTCGACCCATTTGTCGGCGGAGTTTTTTATCAGCAGGAATTGCATAAGATCAGTGAAGATGTGTTCAAAATAAACGGTGTTAAATTGACGACAGAAAATCTGAATCACTCTATCGGTCTTTATAATAAAAACAGAAGACTGATCGAAGAGATTTATAATGTCCGCCAGGAATTTCCGTGGAGATTGTCTGCTGTTGAAACCTATACTATTCTTCGCGCGGGGTTGGTAATCACTGTTGAAGAGCACAATAAAATATTGGAAGAAGTTTTAGAAGTGATAAAAAATGAACGTGGCGAACCCATGGACAATATTCGTGTTGTTGTAAATGGTTCTTTCTGCGAGCAACCTCCGATTGCATTAATTAAATCAATCGAATTGGCAGGATGTTATATTGTCGACGACGATTTCATGCTTGGCTCTCGCTGGATTCAAGGTGATGTAGACAATACAACAAACGATCCACTCGGTGCTTTGGTTGATGCGTATCTTCAAAAGAGTACATTTTCTTCTGCTGTATACGATGTTGGAAATCCGAAAGGAAAAAGACTCGTTAAACTTGCACGTGAAAGAAATGCTGACGGAGTAATTTTTAGTGCAGCAAGTTTCTGTGATCCTGCTTTGCTCGACAGACCGGAGATGCAAAAAGAATGTGATGCTGCAGGTGTTCCTCACATTAATTTCCAGTTCCATGAAAACACAGGTCAATTCAAAGTTATAAAAGAACAAGCCGGAACTTTTTCCGATTCAATAAAACTCTGGGCATAAAATAAAAATCAAATGAGCAACGAACCACAAGACGCCATTAAAGAAAAAAGCATGATCATCCAAAAAGACATGCTTGCCAGTCTTTTTAAGGAATTAAGTAATACAAAAGAAACAGGAAAAAAAGTTGTGTACACATTTGTACCGGGAAATTTGACGGAGTTGATTCTTTCTTTTGATATGCTTCCTGTTTATCCGGAGATAAATGCTTTGCAATCCGGAATGAGAAAAAAATCTGCTGAGTATATCAAAGAAGCAGAGAAACTAGGCTTCAGTGAAGATGTTTGTACCTATGTAAAATGCGACATCGGAATGATGTTGAATGGCAACATCGGACCAACAGGAGAAAAACTTCCGCCGCCTGATTTACTTTTACTCAGCTACACAGGTTGCTTTACATTTATGAAATGGTTTGAAAATCTGGAGCGATTATATCCCGGTGTTCCTGTTGCCATGCTTCATACACCTTACCAGGAAGATGGTCACATAACACAAGACCAAATCGATTACATGGTAAAGCAAATGACTGAAGATGTAATTCCGAAAATGGAACAAGTTTCAGGAAAGAAATTCGATATGAAACGGTTGTCGGATATGATGGTGAACTCTGCAAAATCAGAAGATCTTTTAGTGAAGATCCTCGAGAGTGCAAAACATAAACCATCTCCGATTGATGCATATTTCGCCGGAGTATATTATATCGGACCAATTTTTACTGCCTTCAGAGGAACAGAAACAGCAGTAAATTATTATACAGAACTTTATAATGAAGTACAGGAAAGAATTCGCCTTGGTTTAGGTCCAATCACTCCGGAAGGTGAAATAAAAGAAGAAAAATTTCGTCTCGTAGTCGAAGGTCCGCCGAACTGGACAAACTTCCGCGAGTTCTGGAAAATATTCTATGACATGGGAGCGGTAATTGTAGCATCGTCTTATACAAAAGTTGGTGGTGTGTATGATCTCGGTTTCCGTCATGATCCAAAAGAGCCACTGGAAAGTTTAGCGAAGTATTGCATGGGTTGTTATACCAATATGAATCTTCCTCAACGAGTAGAATTACTTGCTGATTATGTGAAAGACTATCAAGCCGATGGTTTCCTCATCAATTCGATAAAAAGTTGCAATTCATTTTCCGCAGGTCAGCTAATGATCATGCGTGAAATTGAACAACGCATGGGAGTTCCGGTAGGATTTGTTGAAAGTGATTTAGTAGATCCACGCTATTTCTCCTATGCTAACATTAAAAACAGACTTGAGTCCTATTTCCAAATGCTGGAGCAGAGGAAAATTATTATGAATCAAGAAATTGACAATTGACAATTGATAATTGATAATGGAGTTTGGAATTAAATACCAGCTTTCGAACAACGGACAACCACTTACCACTCACTACTCACCACTCACCAAAAAAAAATGAACAAATACTTCCTCGGAGTCGATCTTGGCTCCACAACATCAAAAGCGGTAATCATCAACGATCAGGATGAGATCATTGGTCGTGGGATAACAAATACGCGTGCGAATTACGCTGTTGCTGCTGACATTGCTCGCGATGAAGCGATTTACAATGCACGCTTTTCTATCCTAATGAAAAAGTTGGAAAAGGAGATGAAAACAAATCCCGAGTACAAAAAATACATCATTGATTTGGAAAGTGTTTTTCAGTATGAACAATTTAAAGTTCGTTTGGATAAACTTGGCGAAGAATTATTGAAGACCTGCAAAGATTTTTTCAAAGATGAGGAAACACAGGAGAAAATTATCGGGCATCTTAGAAATATCAGAAGAGCTTTTAAGCCGGTTATCAAGCGTGATTACCTATATAATAATCTTGGAGCACAAAATCAATTCTTCCGTGATATTGTTTCAGAAAAATATAATGAAGAAGTAAATAAACTCGATAAGTCGCTTTTTGAACCATTGATGATTGTTTGGGATAAAAGTATCAGTCCGGCAGAAAATCAACGTGTTCAGTTCGACTTCAAAGAGTTAGTTCATAAAGCGATGGATGAACTTAGGGAGAAGTATAAAAATCTTCCGGATACCGCTTCTGATAATACAAGCGTAGATTTTGATGCAGAATTGAATTTGCTGAAAGGAAATTTTCAACAAGTTTCTGAATCACTTCGCGAACATATTAATGAAATTGCAGAATTGGATTTCAACATCAGTAATATGACAGGAACAGGTTACGGTCGTGCTTTGCTTCCGTTTCCTCAAGATTGTATTCGTTCAGAAATTTTATGTCATGCTTTTGGTGCGCATGCGATTTTCCCTGAGACTCGTACAGTTCTTGATATCGGTGGGCAGGATACGAAAGCGATTCAAGTTGATAAATATGGACTGGTAACAAGTTTTCAAATGAATGATCGGTGCGCTGCAGGTTGTGGCCGTTACCTTGGTTATATAGCAGACGAATTAAGTATTTCATTGAACGAATTGGGACCGATGGCCATGAAAGCCGAGAAAGAAGTTGTCATTTGTTCGACTTGTACAGTTTTCGCCGGCGCTGAGTTAAGAGAGCTGACAAATCTTGGTGAAAAACGAGAAGATATTCTTGGAGGATTGCACAAAGCGATTATCATGCGGGCAATGTCATTGATTGCAAGATCAGGCGGTGTATTCAATGAGTTTACATTCACCGGTGGTGTAGCAAGAAATCCTGCAGTCATAAAATATTTATCGCAGTTAGTGAAAGAGAACTATGGTGATAAAATAAAAATCAACATACATACAGATTCAATTTTCATGGGCGCTTTGGGTGGAGCCATGTTCGCAAGAAGGAATATAAACGTAGCTTTACCTTCAACTAAAAAAGCAAACACAGAAGCTGCAACATGAAGAAAATAATCGTACTCGGATCGGGATTAGTTGGTAAGGTAATAGCATCAGACCTTTGTAAAAGTTATGATGTAACTCTTGCTGACATTAATTTGCAATCGCTTGAGCTTGTTGCAAAGCAACATTCTGTCCGGATTACGACGTGTGATTTTTCAAACAAAACAGAATTAAAGAACTTACTTGTTCCTTTTGATCTTGTCGTTGGAGCAGTTCCGGGATTTCTTGGATACGAAGTTCTCAAGACAGTCATTGAAGCCGGTAAAAACGTAGTAGACATTTCCTTTTTTCCTGAAGACGCACTCGAATTGGATGCACTAGCAAAAAAGCATAATGTAATCGCTATCGTTGATTGTGGAGTTGCACCGGGAATGTGCAATATGATTGCAGGATATCATAATTCCAGAATGAAAATCAACAGCTATGAATGTCTCGTTGGCGGATTACCACAGAAACGGGAATGGCCATTTGAATACAAGGCTGTTTTTTCTCCGATTGATGTGATTGAAGAATATACACGCCCTGCACGGTATGTGGAAAACAATGCGCTGGTAATTCGTGAAGCATTATCAGACATAGAGAAAAAAGAATTTGATGGTATAGGAACGCTTGAATCTTTTAATTCAGATGGTTTGCGTTCATTAATTACAACGTTATCGGATGTTCCGAATATGATTGAAAAAACATTGCGTTTCCCGGGTCATGCTGAATTGATGCGTACTTTCAGAGAGACGGGGTTATTCAGCAAAGAGAAGATCAATATAAACGGCAAAGAAATTTCTCCGTTAGAGCTTACTGCAAAACTTCTTTTCCCGAAATGGAAAATGAAAGAAGGCGATGAAGATTTTACAGTAATGAGGGTAACAATTACAGGCGAGGAAAATAATGCACCTGTAAAGTTTGTATACAATTTACTCGATAAGTTTGATAAAGTAACAAAGACCACTTCAATGGCTCGTACAACAGGTTTTACATGTGCGGCTGCAGTAAATTTGGTTCTGGAAAATAAATTTAGCCGCCTCGGAATCTCTCCTCCTGAATTTATTGGTGAAAATGAAAATTGTTTCGGATCAGTTTTAGATTATCTGGAAGCAAGAAATGTAGTTTATAAAAAAGATATAATTAAAGATAACAAAGCAATAACAGCATAATTAAAATAAAAGATGGAATCACCGGTGTATACAATGGGAATTGATGTAGGTAGTAACTTTATCAAATTGGTATTGATGGATTATTCAGACACGCCAAAGTTGCTAGATAAATCTACAGAGAAAATCCGTAAACGTAATCCGACTCAAGTGGCGGACGAGATGATACAAGGCATGCTTCAGAAAAACAATCTGACGTATGAAGATATTGCTTATCTCGCTTCTACCGGTGAAGGTGACTTAGTAAAACGTAAACGTGGTCATTTTTACGGAATGACAACACATGCAAAAGGGGCAAATTATTTTTTCCCTGATGCAAAAACAGTAGTGGATATGGGTGCACTTTATGTGCGCGCAGTAAAAATCGCCCCTGATGCCCGTGTTCAGGATTACAAAATGACAGGTCAATGTGCTTCCGGGACCGGCCAATTTGTTGAGAATATTTCTCGATACCTTGGTTTATCAATTGAAGAAGTTGGCGCTGTTTCATTGCAGGCAAATGATCCGGAAGTGTCATCTGGAATTTGCGCAGTACTAGCAGAAACAGACGTTATCAATATGGTATCAAGAGGAATTACCACACCGAATATTATTAAAGGAATTCATCTTTCGATTGCAAATAGAATTATTAAACTTTTAAGTTCGTTGAAAGCGGAGTCACCGATTATTATTACCGGTGGTATGGCTTTGAATACAGGAATGCTTCAGGCAATTGATGAGCAATTGAATGAAACAGGAAAGAAGTTTGAAATTAAAACAAATCCGGATGCAATTTATGCAGGCGCTTTAGGTGCAGCATTGTGGGGAGGATTCCGTCATTTGAAGCTAAAAGAAAAACAGGCCGTAGCCTTTTAAACTAAAAAGTAATGCAGACATTTAAGTCAGATATTGAATTAGGCGAGATGGTTCCGAATGTCGCATCATTGCTTGAGCGAAATGTACTGCGCTTTGGAAACAGAATTGTTTATCGAGAAAAAAAAGATGATACCTATATGGGTATTACATGGGATGAACTCTATGATAAGATTCTCAATATTGTTTATAATCTAAAAAGATACGGTTTTTGCGAAGGTGATAAAATGGTTATCTATTCACCGAATCGCTTAGAGATGCTTGAACTCGAATTGGCCTTGATGGCTTGCGGAGGAATTGCCGTTCCCATCTTTGCATATTTTCATAAAGAAACAGCTGAACTGTTAATCAACCATTCTGACGCAAAATTTATTGCAGTTGCAGAAGAGCTTCAGTTGAGCAGAATTCAGGACGTCAGGCTAAAACAAGTTTTTGTTTTTGAAGATGTTCAGAAAAAGTATTTTCCGAATCAAGTTAGTTACGATGAATTAACAAAAGATCGTCCGGATGAAAAAATTAGTCTGAATTTGAATGCATCTTCCGACGATATTTGTCTGAACATGTACACATCAGGAACAATGGGGCTTCCGAAATGTGTTCAGCTATCACATAAAAATATTTTATCCCAGCAAGCAGCACTTACTAAAGTATGGCAGATCGACGAGAATGATCGCTTTCTGTCGTATCTTCCATGGCATCATAGTTTTGGTGGCATCTTCGAATTGTTTACTGCTTTGTATAATGGCGCAACGATTTCACTTGAATCCGGATATGGAAAGGATCCAAAAGTAATTTTGGAGAATTGGAAGCAAATTCAACCTACAGTATTTTTCAGCGTTCCAAAAGTGTATCAATCGCTTTTTGATCTTACAAAACAAGACAAAGAAGCGGAAGATCTTTTCTTTCATTCTCAATTGAAATTTATATTTACTGCAGCAGCAGCTTTGCCTAAAAGACTTTCTGATGAATTTGAAAGTCGTCACATTCCTGTAGTCGAAGGATGGGGACTGACTGAAACATCTCCTTGCTGTACCCTCACTGATCCAAGTAAAAAACGTGAACAGGGAGTTGTTGGTTTTCCATTGCCCGGAATAAGTGTTCGTTTGGCTGATGATGGCGAGATCCAGGTGAAGGGCCCGAATGTTATGAAAGGGTATTATAAAAACGACGAAGCGAATAAAGGAATATTTACCGACGATGGCTGGTTCTGTACAGGCGATGTCGGAGAGATTACAAAAGATGGTTTAAAACTCATCACCCGAAAGGACAGAATTTTTAAATTATCTAATGGTGAAAAAGTAGTTCCATCTGATTTGGAGAAATTGATTGAAATGAAATGTCATTATATTTCATTCGCTATGGTTGTGGGAAGCGGAGAAGAATATCCGGTAGCAATATTATTTCCGAATAAAAAATTATTGTCAAATCCGGATTATGCAATATCTCCTGAGGAGGGTTGTTTTTGTCCACGAGATTTGAATGAGTTGAGCAAATGCCTTCATGGTTGTCTTCATGATGCCAACTGTGGCATCGGACAAAAATTTGCAAAGATCAAAGCAGCAATGATTATTGATGATGAGCTTTCTCTTGAAAAAGGAACATTAACTTCTTCTATGAAAGTAGCTCCAAGAAATGTAGTTAACGCTTATCGTGCTCATCTTGATAATATCTATGGTGCCGAGAATCCAATTGATAACGAAGTTTATATTATCCGACTTGATAATTTAGCAGATTCCATCGGAAGAAAAATGACGATTTAAAATGTACGAGATAAAATCGACACAACTTTTGAAAAAGGTGATGAATGATTATTTCACCGGTTTCAATAATGCAAAAAAAATTGCATGGTGTACAAGTGTAGGACCGGCAGAATTGCTACGGTCATTTGGTTTTGAAGTTTATTTTTCTGATCAAGAACTAGCTGACATTAAACAAAATCTGATCAAGCAATCGATTGAAATCATGCGTCGCAGGGTTGATGAAAGCGGCACCAAAGAGCCGACAATTCAGGCTCAAGGAGAAGATCGTATTTTGTTGCAAGTTCCGGGAGTTGAAAATTCTTCAGAGTTAAAATCGATCCTTGGCAAAACGGTAAATATATAATACTCTAAATAATATGAAA
>CAYHCU010000122.1:0-8811 GCA_964355035.1 uncultured Flavobacteriales bacterium
TGTTACCGGTGTTTGTGTATCGTTCAAAATAGCTTCTATGAATTGCTCCAGTTCCATTTTTATAGCATTGGTTTCTTCAATTTTTGGCTGATCGAAATAAATGATTTTGGATCCTTTATTGTTTCCCAGATCTATCGTAATGTCTAATGGTCCCGGATCTCCGGTGAGATTTTTTAAACGGACAACTTCTGTTTTTCTTTTTAGAAAATCGACAGATATGTAAGCGTCACGCTGGAAGAATCTACTCTTTCTCATATTCTTCAACGAAATTCTACTTGCGGTTAAATTTGCTACGCAACCGTTATCAAATTCTATTCGTGCATTTGCTATGTCAGCCATATCGCTTACAACTGCAACGCCGCTAGCATTGATTTTTTTTATCGGCGATTTTACAACACTTAAAATAATATCGATATCATGAATCATTAAATCATGCACAACAGAAACATCAGTTCCTCTCGGATTGAATTCTGCCAGGCGATGTGTTTCAATAAACAAAGGTTGACTTAAGTATTCTTTCGCTGCTAGAAAAGCAGGATTAAATCTTTCTACATGCCCGACTTGAGCTTTCACTCCGGCTTCGGTTACCAACGAAACAAGTTTCTTTCCTTCGTTAACAGTGTGCGTAATTGGTTTCTCGATAAAGACATGCTTTGATGCACGTAAGGCTTTAGAAGCACATTCAAAATGCGAAATAGTTGGTGTTACAATATCAATTGCATCTACTTGTTCTAATAATAACTCATAGCTTTCAAAAAACGGAATTCCGATTTCTATGCTGAGATTTCGTGCATACTCTTCGTTGCTGTCATAAAATCCGATTAGCTCAACATGTGCAATCTCTTTCAAAAGACGCATGTGAATCTTTCCTAAATGGCCTGCCCCGATAACTCCAATTTTCAACATGTTTCTTTTTCTATTTCTGTGAAGTGTCGCGAAATTAACAATTTTTACTGCCTTAAACCAACTCTCATCAAAGGTTTTGGCACCAACATTTGTTAATATTTCTATCACCCTATGAAATTCGTGTCCGTCTCTTTATGTTAACTTTACGGCCTATGATTAATTTACCGGAGGATAATTTCAAGCATCAAGGCATGCGGAAGAAGCTAATTGACCTAATTAGGTCGAAAGGCATTGATAATGAGGATGTTTTGAGCGCAATGAACCGGGTTCCAAGGCACTTTTTCTTGGATATGGCTTTTCTTAACCAAGCGTATTCTGATCATGCTTTCCAAATTGGTGCAGGACAAACAATTTCTCAGCCATATACTGTCGCTTATCAGACGGCGCTACTTAACATAAAAAAAGGCGAAAAAGTACTGGAGATTGGTACCGGAAGTGGTTATCAAACGAGTGTCTTGGTTGAATTGGGAGCGAAGGTTTTCTCCATTGAGCGCCAAAAGGAACTTTTCGACCGAACTAAAGAACTCCTTCCGGCAATGGGCTACTCTCCAAAATTGTTTTATGGTGATGGCTATATAGGATTAGCAACCTATGCACCGTTCGATAAAATTCTCATCACTTGCGGGGCTCCGTTTATTCCTGAAGAATTGATCAAACAATTAAAAGTGGGTGGCATCATGGTAATTCCTGTCGGTGCAGGTGAAGTACAAATCATGAATTACATTACCAAAACTTCCGAGTCTGCAATTGAAAAAAAGGAACTCAAGAATTTCAAATTTGTCCCGATGCTGGGGGATAAGGAATGGGGCGAAAAATGAAAAATGAAAAATGAAGAATGAAGAATGAAGAATGAAAAGTGAAAAATCAAAAGTCAAAAGTCAAAAGTGAAAAGTGAAAAGTGAAAAGTGAAAAGTGAAAAGTGAAAAGTGAAAAGTGAAGAATGGCGTATAGGAGAAATTCAAGTTAATGCTGACTTATTGCCCATTATCAATTATCAATTAACCATTATCAACTATCCACTCACTACTCACTACTCACTACTCACTACTCACTACTCACTAAAAAAAGAAAGTGGTAAGCAATGAGTCAACTCATCACTTACCACTTTCTTAAAAAGTAATTTTATTGATGCGAGAAAACACGTACAGCTGTTCCGAAACCTGCTCCTCTTACAATGTAAGAGTAAGAAGTATCTGAAGCAGAAATGTTCAATGTTGTATTGTCGCAATAGATATCGCCTCCTAAAGCACTTGGTTGAGAAGGAACTACTAACTCAGAATCGTTGATCTGTCCCATGTATACATCAAAAATGAATGCAGGATTACCAGCTACACCACCGACGTTGCTAGTAGTATAGAGGCCAGGGCCTCTTTTAGTTACTGTAACAGTTTGGTTGTTTGAAACACGGAAATAAGTACCACTTAAATCAACAGCAGCGTCAACTGAAGTAACAAGTACAAGACGAGTACTTTCAGTAATATATCCATTTGAGTTTTTCATTGAATATTTCACTGAGTAAAAGCCGGGAGTAGTTAAATCCACATTGTTCGATACAGGACTCAAGGCACCTGAGGCACCGGTAACATCATCCGTTCCAATTGCGCCCGGATCAGTATATGCTCCGGTACCAACAACTGTACTTATTATTTGATCACCACTCAACTGTATAGTGGGATACGATACGGTTACAACAGATGACACTGCCTCAGGATCTTTTTTACATGAGGTAAGGAATGTTGAACCTATCATTAATATTAAGAGAATTTTTTTCATATTTTTCTTGATTTTTTTTGATATTAATAAATTAGTTTACATCCCACCAAACCTTATCGTAGATAAGTTTTTGTCCGGGAAAACTTCCATTACGGGTAACTTCTGTGCTTGGGTAAAGTAGTCGTTGTGGAAATACGGTTGGTCCAAACAAAGAGTTTGCAGAAACTACGAAGAAATCAGGATAACCTGTTCTACGCCATTCTGCCCACGATTCAATGTTTTGAGTTCCACAGAGAGCAACCCACTTTTGAGTAATAATTGCTTTTACTTTATCTTGTAAAGTTCCACTGGCAGGGTAAGCTACTTCAGGAAGTACAACATAGGTTGTGTAATTCGTGTCTCCTACAACATTAAGTTCAGTGAAGCTTTCAAGGATACCATTTTCGTAGCTTAGTTGAGCATCTGCTGTTGGTAACCAACCTCTTGCCGCTGCCTCTGATTGTAAGAAATAACTTTCTTTCGCAGACATAAAGTTCACAGGAGCCAAAGCGGAAGCTGCATCATCAGCATAACCACCGCTAATTACACCTGGATAAGAAGTCTGTATTCCGGCAGTAGCAGTATATAAGCCTTGTGGTAATCCAACGTAACTACCATTCAAAGATGGGTAGTAAAGAGCTTCCATTCTGTAATCTGTTACCGATAAATTTAACATGTAATCAATGCATGTAGCACTTGCAACAAGATTTTGAGTACTGTTCAAATCCTGAATTGCAGCATAAAGAGGATTCGTATTTCCACCATCAGCGAAATACGCAATTTTTGCATTTTCTCCGCTTGATAAAAATTCTGCAGCAGAAGCATCCAAAGCAGCTATACCTTGTTGGGCAAGTGAACTATTTACTTCAGATATACGTAAATACATTTTTAATAAAAGGGTATTTCCGAATTTTCTCCATAGTGCCATGTCGCCATTGAAAATTAAATCGTCTGTGCCCGGAAGTACAGCAGCATTTTCATCGCACAATGCAATACCTTCTTTTACGGTAGCTATTATACCATTATAAATATCAGCTTGTGCATCATACTTTGGACTAAGAATTCCTTCAGGTCCTTTGAGAGCCTGAGAATACGGAACATCACCCCAATTATCTGTAAGTAACTGATAAGTGTAACCGGTGAGGATTCTGGAAATTGCTACATACTGAGATCTACCATCAGAACTTGCTTTAGCATCAATTGTTTTAAGGTCATATAATGCATCACTGTATAGAATTCTCCAAGGACTGTCAAAGTCAGTTGCAGAAGGAGAATATTGCTCGTAAATTTTATATTGCGAAGCAGATGGACTTTGAGTCCAATACTGAGAGTAAAGTCCTCCGACAATTTGAAGGTTGTTTCCTAAAACGTGACCAATAGCCGCCTCTGCAGAAGGTAATAATTCGATAACATCTGCATTAGCCGGATAATTTGGATCCGTGTTTATGTCAAAGTAATCCTTTTTACATGATGTCACAGATACAATGAAGATCGCACCAAGAATTAAGGCTTTTATAGTGAATTTATTTTTTTTCATTTCTTAGTTTTTTAGAGATTAGAAAGTAACTTTCAAATTAACACCATAGTTTCTTTGACTGAAGTTAGATGTGAAATCAAAACCTTGAGCATTGCTGGAGCCACTTGAATTTTGCTCTGGATCACCATAAACGTTTTCTTTTGCAGTCCAAATTGCAAGGTTGTTTCCAAATATTCCCAATGTTGCAGAACCAAATGGGGTTTTTGTCAACCACTTTGTAGGGAAAGTATATCCCACTGCTAACTCACGTAATTTAACATAAGATGCGTCAATTAAATGTTGACCTGATGGAATAATTGCAGTGTAATAATCGTACTGGTGGAATGGAGTAGTATTCGGTGAATACGTACCATCAGGATTTTCAACTACAGAATTTGCCCAAACATAATCTTCACGATTGTTTGTTGTAGTTTCAATTGATGTTCCTACGAAATCCATGATGTCTTTATTTCTGGAATAAAATTTACCACCTTGTTTTACATCGAACAATATGTTCAAAGACCATCCTTTATAAGATGCATTCGAGCCAAATGAAGCAAGATAATCAGGCTGATAAGAACCTTTGTAAATAGGATTTGTAGTTAAACGTGGCAAACCATTCGCATCAACTACGACATGACCTGATGGATCTGTTAATAGATCTGTAGCATAGAAAGCTCCATATGGTTTTCCTACCTGAGCAACAACTGACATACCACTGTAGCCTCCAATTACTAGTTGATCAACACCACTATATAATGAAACTACTTCGTTCGTGTTTTTTGCGTAAGTACCGTAAATTTCTAATTTGAAACCTGATTTAGTAAGTACAGGTACTCCTTTGATTGCTAATTCTATTCCTTTATTTCTAACCTCTCCTGTATTGATGATTTTCGTTGTAAATCCTGAAGAATAAGGTAATGAAAGGCCTATGATCTGATCACTAGAATTGTTTTGGTAATAAGAAAAATCAACAGTTATACGATCTTTTAAAAATCCTAATTCAAGACCTACTTCATATGCTGTAGTGAATTCAGGTTTGATTGCAGAATTACCTAATTGATCAAAAACTGAAAAACCTACAACTCCACCAAGTGGAAAAGTAGTTGCACCCCAACCACCATCAATATTTGTTTTAGCGTATTTGTCAGCGGTTACATAAGCACCACCATCATTTCCTACTTTGGCATAACTTGCTCTTAATTTACCGTAGCTAAGAATTTTGTCTCTGAAAGATTCTTTTAGTAATTCTGAGAAAAGAAAAGAAGCATTAACGCTCGAATAGAAATAAGAACTATTGTCAGTTGGAAGTGTAGATGATTTATCATTTCTTCCTGTTAATCCTAAGAATAGATAATTGGAGTAACTGAAGTTAAGGTCTGCATAGTAACCCATATTGCGAGCCATTATAAGCGAGTTACTGACCAAAGCTGCACCATTTGAGTTTTGTAAATTATAATATCCTGGAAGAGATAAACCTCCTTGAGCATTGGTTTGTGCAAATGTATTCGTTAATGATGATTGACGAATATTCTGCCCAACAAGTAATGTTCCTTTGATCTTTTCTGTGAAGCTGCGTTTAAAACTAACCATTAAATCATTATTGAAAGACGTCAGATTGTAAATATCTTCAGAATATTTACCTTGAAACTTTTGAAGGTTTCCGGCATAGAACGGATCAATTGGATCGTAACTGTATTTTTTCCATTTTTGGTAACGACGATCTGAATAAATGTCTCCACCAAAACGATTTGAAATGGTCATCCAATCTAATTTATTGTAACTTACTGTAAAGTTTCCTAATACACGGTCAACATCATTTGTATTCTTAAAGTTATTCAATACAAAATATGGATTCGTAGTGTAAGCGCCATAGAAACCATAGGTTCCTGTGAGATCATTATATCCATTGAATACATTTGTCAAATCTTTCGATTCGGTAATTGGAATATCACGTGGTGTTTGAAGTAACTGATCATAAATCGAAGCCTCTTTTTGGCCTCCACTTGGTAATACACTTGAAATGTTTGTGTAATTTAAATTAATACTGGTCGTAAAGTGATTCGCTAATTCCGATGAAGCATTAAAGCGAATGTTGTATTTATCGTAGCTGGATGTTGGAACA
Source organism: uncultured Flavobacteriales bacterium (assembly GCA_964355035.1). Classification (GTDB taxonomy): domain Bacteria; phylum Bacteroidota; class Bacteroidia; order AKYH767-A; family 2013-40CM-41-45; genus JADKIH01. Next base: position 6,300 of record CAYHCU010000122.1, read on the forward strand.
ATTCCTTTGCTATTTGTCGCGCCAATTGAAAGGTAGTATGAGCTTTTTTCTGTTCCACCACTGAATGCAACATTATTTGTTGCAGTCAAACCGGTTTGAAAGAAGTTTTTAACGTTGTCTTCAATTGCACTATATGGCTTTACTCTTTGTTGACCATTGATTTCTTGTCCCCATGGACGAACAGCACCATCAAATGCAACTCCCCAAGAGAAATTCTCTCTTCTGTCATTGAATACGTTGTCCACATCACCTTCACCAAATTGATTTTGGAAGTCCGGTAATTTTAGAATGTTTGCAAATGTCAGACTTGAATTAAATGTAACTTCGCTTTTACTAGTACCAGTACCGCCAATTGCACGTCGGCCCGATTTTGTCGTAATCATGATCGCACCATTTGAAGCTCTTGAGCCATATAAGGCGGCAGCTGCAGGTCCCTTTAGAACAGAAACTGATTCGATATCGTCTGGGTTAATGTCATTTCCTCTGTTACCATAATCTACCTGATTGTTAAGATCATCGCCAGTTCTTGTATTTGCATTATTAACAGGAATACCATCCACAACAAGAAGTGCTTGATTGTTTTGAGTCAGTGATGTACCACCACGAATTACAATTCGATTCGAACTTCCTGGAGCACCCGAGTTGGAACTGACATTTACACCTGCAATCTTTCCTTGAAGGGAACCAATCACATTTGTATTCTGTCCGTTTCGTAACTCTGCTGATGTTACTTGTTGTGTAGCATAACCTAAGCTTCTTTTTTCGCGACTGATCGCATTTGCTGTCACAACAACTTCGTCGAGACTACGAGTAGCAATTTCCATTGTTACATCTAGTGTATTGGAAACTCCTAAATCAACAACTTTTGTTTTCATCCCAAGGGACGACATTTTTAATTGTTTGCCAGTAGCAGACACCTTAATAGAATATTTTCCATCAATGTCTGTAATAACGGCATTAGTAGTTCCGACTTCTACTATTGTTACACCTGGAATACCTAGATTATCCTGGGCGGAGATAATCTTTCCGGTGATTTGTCTTTCTTGCGCAGTGACTTGCAAACTACAGAATGCAAGCAAGAGCGCGATTAGCGTAAGTGCTTTTCTCATAGAGGTTAGTTTTGGTTAAACGAATTCCTTAATTTTTGACCAATTTAGCGAAATCCTTTTTTGATTAACAAAATTTAACTTAAATCTTTATTAACAATTTGATAATGTTCTGATACTAAATTTATTTCAGGCTCTTTTGTTCATAGTTTTTAGTTGCCGGAGTAGGGTTTTAGTCGTTTTAGAGGGTTTGAAATAAAGGGTTTAAAGTAACTATAAGCTTAAAGTCAATGGCTCAAGCTTTAACTTTCTTGAGTAAAAAATGTAAGAAATATCCAAAAAATGTAACTTTTTTAGGAGAAAAGTGATACACAAGCACATTATGAAAAGATTGTTAACAAGTATTAATGTTGATTTTTTAAAAGCTTGAAGACAAGCAGAATGAACATTTTGAAGTTCAAAACTATTCCAAACACTTGACTGGTGTTGAAATACACGCTTAAATTTGCTCTTAATATTTACCAATTAAACCCCAAAAAACACAAAAAATGAAAAAAACAATTATTTGTGCTGCTTTAGTTTGCCTTGCTGGCTTTACTTATGCGCAAAAACCAACTGCTGGTGATGTTACCGGTGATGTTGAATTAAGATTACAAACTGGTGGTGACTACGTTAAAGTGTTGTCTCCAAATTTGAATGCAAGATATTTCTTAAAAGATGACATGGCGCTTCGTTTAAGCCTTGGAGTTAGCACAAGCAGTACTTCTCAAGATTATACTGAAAATGCTGATGGTACTGGTGGTACTGGTACAGTTGAAACTAGCGGTAGTAATTTCGGTATCGGTGTTGGTATCGAAAAACATTTCGCAGGAACTGATAAATTATCTCCTTACGTTGGTGCTGGTATCAGTTTTAGTACTGGTTCTTCAAGCGAAACTTGGACAAATGCTGAACAAAATACAAGTGGATCTTATGGTTATGCTGCGGCAACTACTGCAAAATTCGATGATTCAAATTCGTCTTTTGGTATTGCTGTTAATGCAGGTGCTGATTATTACTTTACAAACAGCATTTACCTTGGAATAGAAGTTGGATTTGGTTTCGAAACTAATTCTACAGGCGATAGCAAAGGAACATATACTTCTGGTGGTACGACTTCGACTTTTCTAAGCAAAGGTGGAAGTTCTTCTGGTATTAGCATTGGTGCTAATTCTGGATTACGTTTAGGTTTCTGCTTCTAAGAAATTTGAAATGATATAAAAAATCCTGTCCCTTGGGGCAGGATTTTTTTTGTGTTGTATTGCCGTCCCTTTTAAGGGACGGATGAGAACTATAGCAAACCTCCGGCTTTAGCCAAAATCGCAATTTGTACCTAGTGAGCTACTGAATTGTAACTACAATATTTAAATTTATTAATCCCCAACTTTTAAGGATGACTCACTTAAACTCTTTAGATACATTACACC
>CAYHCU010000123.1:0-8777 GCA_964355035.1 uncultured Flavobacteriales bacterium
GTAAGGATCTCGTCGTTCTCTAAGTACGACAGCAAAATTAATCCGATTCTTCCTTCAGCTACAATTTAGGTGAAAAATTTCGACTACTCCCGAGAAAATGAATGTGACCCTTTAATGCGTGCGCGTTTTAAAAAAATCTCAGAATATGTAGAATTCCTATTGAAAAAAAAACACTTTTTAAAAAGAAAAACAAACAATCCTTCTGCGAAAATCTGCGCCTTTCTGCGGGACAAAAAAAATAATGATTTCTCCCGCAGAAAGGCGCAGAAAAACGCAGAATTCCTATTGAAAAAAAATACTTCTTATGTACTCACCTTCAAAAAAGAATTTGTAATTAATTTAAAGGTCATGTAATTACAACTCCAACAACGAAATAGTCTCCTTCAACATCGGTCCACGTTCCGTCATTTCCATTATTCCACATTCATTTACAGGGTCATGCTCGAAGTAAAGTACGTAATTCTCTTTCACAGCATCATTCAGAAAATCTGTTTTCTCTTGCAGCGAAAGTAACGGGCGGGTATCATACGCCATTACATATGGAATGGGTGTATGGCCGGCTGATGGAATAAGATCTGCGCAGTAAGCGATCTTTTTATCTTTGTAGTCGATGATAGGCAACATCATCGACTCTGTATGGCCGTTTACCAAACGAAATTTGAAATTCTCTGTCAACTGATCGCCATCTTTCAGAAATTTCAACTGTCCGGATTCTTGAATCGGCAAAATGTTTTCTTTCAAGAAGCTGGCTTTCTCTCTTGGATTTGGTTTAGTGGCCCATTCCCAATGTTTTTCATTACTCCAGTAGGTTGCATTTTTAAAGACAGGTTCTAGTTTGTCTTTCGTCGGATTCCATTTTATACTTCCTCCGCAATGATCGAAATGCAAATGAGTCAGGAACATATCTGTAATATCATCTTCATGAAAACCATGTTTACTTAGAGATTTGGAAAGTGTATCATCGCCATTTAGGAAATAGTATCCGAAAAATTTGGCATCTTGTTTAGTACCCATTCCATTGTCAATCAGAATTAACCGATTGCCATCTTCCACCAACAAACAACGCATGGCCCAGTTACACATATTGTTCTCATCCGGCAGATTTATCTTTTTCCACATCGATTTAGGTACCACACCAAACATAGCTCCGCCGTCGAGTTTGAAAAATCCGGTGTCGATGGTATACAGGTTCATATTCTGATTCGTTTGAAGGCTAAAGTACTGTTAAATTGTTCAAAGTTCAAAGTTGTATAAAATTTAGAATTAAAATTTCCTACGAAGCAAACTTTGAACTTTGTCCCGATGGGATGAACCTTGAACTTTGAACAAAAAAACTGTTAGTAAACATGTGCAAATTCTCCCGAAAGCCAATCCTGCAAACACTTAGAATCCTCTACCTTTATTGAATGTCAAAACGTATTCATTTTATAGCAATCGGTGGTGCAGCTATGCACAATCTGGCACTGGCTTTACAACAAAAAGGATTTAATGTAAGTGGCTCTGATGATGAGATCAACGAACCTTCTAAAACCAGATTAGCGAATGCCGGAATCTTGCCTCCTGAGATTGGCTGGTTTCCGGAGAAAATCACGAATGAATTAGACGGCGTGATTTTGGGAATGCATGCCAGAGCTGATAATCCGGAATTACTCCAAGCTCAAGAAATAGGTATACCGATATATTCTTATCCTGAATATCTGTACGAACATTCAAAGAATAAAACTAGAGTTGTCATCGGAGGCTCGCATGGAAAAACAACAATTACTGCTATGATTCTCCATGTCCTGAATAGCCTCAACAGAGACTTTGATTTTATGGTAGGGGCGAAGCTTGAAGGTTTCGATACAATGGTCCGACTGAGTGAAGCGCCCTTGATTATTCTCGAAGGCGATGAATATTTATCGTCACCGGTTGACCGGCGACCTAAATTTCATTTGTATCATGCTGAGATTGCTTTGATCAGCGGTATTGCTTGGGATCATATAAATGTTTTTCCAACTTATGAAATGTATGTAGACCAATTTCGAATTTTCGCCGATCAAATTCCATCCTCAGGGAAACTTATATATTGCAAGAATGATGAAGAAGTTAGAATTGTGGCAGAAGCTGCATCTGTTGAAGCAGAAAAGATTTCGTATTCAATTCCTCAATATGAAATCGTAAACGGAATTACATGGCTACAGACAAATCACGGAAAAATCTCTCTTGCCGTTTTTGGTGAACATAATTTGCAAAATCTGGAAGGTGCAAGAAATGTCTGCGAGCAGATTGATGTTGATGCATTGACATTCTATAACGCTATCTCCACATTCAAAGGAGCTGCAAGAAGACTGGAGCTTTTAGGGAAAAACGAGAATGTTTCAGTATTCAAAGACTTCGCACATTCGCCTTCTAAATTAAAAGCAACCACGCAAGCGGTAAGACAACAATTTCCTGATCGAACACTTATTGCCTGTATGGAATTGCATACGTTCAGCTCATTAAATGAAGACTTTTTAGCTCAATATTCAGGAAGTATGAACCATGCAGATGAAAAGATCGTTTATTTTAATCCGCATACGGTTGCCCATAAGAAATTGAAAGAGATCACCCCGGAAATGGTAAAAAAAGCATTTTCAAACCGGGATATCAAAGTTTACACAGATTCTGCTATCTTGCAGAAGGATTTGCTTTCCATCAGACTCGGTAAGCTTGTCTTTTTGATGATGAGTTCCGGTACTTTCGACGGAATGAGTCTCGAAAATTTAACTTCTCAATTAATTGAATCTAATCAAGGAGTCCGTTCATGATGATGAAAAAATATTTCTTACTCTTTCTTGCAGCTTCGCTTTCATTCACTTGTATGAAAGCACAGACGGGAACTACTCAACCCACACTAAAGGACCAATTCACGAAGCGAATTGGTAATCTCAGATTATCCATCTCTACACTCGCTTTTGGGAAAGTTAAATCCAATGAACTAAGGCAGGACACCATCAGGATAATGAATGCAGGAAAAAACGTACTGAATCTGGCTGTTCAGTCAAGACCCACAAGTTACTATAATGTGATATTGAGTACTACAAAATTAGAAGTCGAAGAAGTTGGTTGGATCATAATTTCGTATGATTTTTCAAAGCGGGGAGATTATGGATTTATTCTGGATCGGATCTTAATTAATACCAACGATATTGACCAGCCTCAAAAGAATATCAATATTACAGCAACCATTCTTGAATATTTTTCTATGTCGGATTCATTAAATCCAAAGGCAAGAATTCCGGAGACAATTTATAATTACGAAAGTATTCATGCGGGTGAAAAAGTAAAACACGATTTTTTAATTTACAATGATGGCACAAAGCCGTTGATCATTCGAAAAGCGAAATCAACCTGTGGATGTATCAAAGCAAATGTCACGAAATCTGAAATTCCAATAGGTGAGTCCGGAATAATTCATGTCGAATTTGATTCCTTTGGCAAAGACGGCAAGGATAGCAGAATCATTAATGTCTATCTCAACGACCCTCAAATGTCAGAAGTGAATTTGGAATTTGCGGGGACGGTTTTGAAATAGGGTTCTCTTCTTCGGAAAGGGGGAAATTGTTCAAAGTTCTAAGTTGCTGATGATTTAAACGGAGGATGTTTTTTTGTTTAATGTTTAAAGTTCAAAGTTGCAGTACTTTTAATTTGCGACTATAATTTTCATGAATAAAGTGAAATTGTAAAATCGTCTTATTCCATTTGAGGCATGTGAATAAATATGCAGTCAATTCCTAAGGAATCTCGTAGCCCTACCTTTCTATGCCAAATAAAAGAGCGCTTTTGTGTCCTGCTGTAAAGATCTCGTCGTATTGAATCTGCGTTTTTTATCTGCAAAATCCGCGGAATCCGCGGGCGAAAAATAACTACATTTATTCCCCGGTAGATTCCGCAGATTTTCCGTAGCTGGAAAAAATTAATCCCGTAGAAAGGCGCAGAATTTCCGCAGATGGTTTGTAAAAAATGTTTTTTGATTTCTACTCACTCATTCTCCCAAGGAAATAAATGTCAACCAAAGCACACCCCAGATTAGATGTGTATTTTGACTTTTGACCTATAACTTTTGAATTATCTAACCTTTGACTTATAAAAACCTACAAAAGTGTTCCTCTTAAAATCAAAAACGCCAGCGTAAAATAAATGATGAGTCCGGTTACATCGACGAGTGTCGCAATAAATGGAGCAGAAGAAACAGCGGGATCTTTTCCAAGTCTTTTTAAAAGCATAGGAATCGTTGAACCTGCAATTGTTCCCCAAAGGACAACACCAATTAAAGTAAATGAAACCGTCAAAGCGATCAGGAACCAATAGGGTCCATAGATCGTTGTGAAAGTTGACCAGATAGCAATTCTTAAAAAGCCGATCACAGCGAGAATAGAACCAAGCGTGAGACCGGATAAAACTTCACGGCGAATAACCTGCCACCAATTCAACCAGCTCACTTCACCGAGAGCCATTGCACGGATGATGAGTGTTGCAGCTTGTGAACCACTGTTACCACCGCTGGAAATGATTAACGGAACAAAGAGAGTGAGAACGACGGCTTTGTTCAGCTCATCGTTGAAATAACCCATTGCACTTGCTGTAAGCATTTCACCCAAAAAGAGAACGACTAACCAGCCGGCTCTTTTACGGATCATTTTCGGCAGCGAAACTTTCAGATATGGTTCATCGAGAGCTTCAGTACCACCGAATTTCTGTATATCTTCTGTGTCCTCTTCTTCAATGACATCGACAACATCATCAATGGTAATAATACCAATCAGCAAACCATTGAAATCGGTTACCGGTAAAGCCATTCTGTTAGTTTGCTTGAAAATATCAATGGCAACTTCCTGATCATCGCGCGCATTCAAATTCACAAATTGGTTGTCCATTAAATCACTTACTTTTTTATCGACCGGAGCCAATAAGAAGTCTCGCACTTTTATATCGTCGATTAAGAAACCTTTGGAATCAGTGACATAAATATTACTGATGGTTTCGCTATTGCTGCCATTTTTGCGGATGTAATCCAAAACCTGCTGAACCGACCAATCCTGTTTGACGGAAATAAAATCTGGTGTCATCAAACGACCAATACTGTCTTCCGGATAAAGAAGAAGCTCTTTCGTCGTTCTTCTTTCCTCGTCTGTTAGCAGCGATAAATAATGTTGAAGCGTTTCTTCCGGAAGCTTTTCGAAAAGAGCGGTACGGTCATCCGGTGAAATCTGATTTAAAGTTGAAGAAACCTGATCCACAGAATAGGAGTTAAGCAACTCCATTTGTTTGTCATAGTCAAGATTTTCAAATGTCTTAATTGCCTTTTCAGCATCAAGCACCTGAAAAATTTTACGAAAATCTATCTCTTTGGAATCATTGATAAATTCAGCTAATTCTTCCGGCTGAATCGTGGCACATAAATGCTTTAACTTGTACAGATTGCTTGTAACCAACCTTTCGGCCAACAATTCTTTGTCTTTAGCAGTAACCATTTGTCGCGAAGGTAGCTATTTTTGGTGAGTGGTAATTGAGATGTGTTAATGGATAATTTGAAATAAATTAAAAAATTAAAATTGATGCATTTATTTGAAAAGTATTAAAGTCGCCATCGAAAGCATAAGCAATATTATTAACTAATAATAAAAAACGATATTATATAAATTACTGATAGTTAGTTAGTTAGACTTTTTATAGGATTAACAAATTATTTTTTGTAGCATTGTTTTGAGTTTCAAAAAATAGTTCATGGGTTCTGATTATTTTTTGAAAATATTTTTTTGAAAATTGAATTTTAGAACTCATCTTAATCGATCATTTACACTTCTAAAAAATATGATCATGAAAATTCAACAGTTATTCTTTCGAGCCTTAGTAGCGTTTCTAACGATCAATTTTTCTTTGTTTCCCGGAATTTCATATTCACAGGAATTTATTGCGACTCCGAGTGATTACCATGGTTATAACATCAGTTGCCATGGAGGAAATGATGGTTCGATCGCAATTCAAGTGGTGAATGGAACACCTCCTTACCTATACAATTGGAGCAATGGTTCCTTTTCTAAGAACCAATCGAATCTTGCTCCGGGAATTTATAGTCTTACGGTAACGGATGCTGACAATAGGACTTTTAGCATGGATGTAGAATTGAATGAACCTTTGTTACTAGAGGCAGTCTTACATCCTAAAGTATTAGAAGGGGGATATAATATTTCTGAAATGGGTGGCAGCGATGGGTTTATTGAATCGGAAATTAAAGGCGGTGTACCACCTTATAAATATTTATGGACTAACAGCTCTACTGAACGCACTGTTGGTGAATTGATCGCCGGAAGTTATTCTCTTACTGTTACTGATATGAACAACTGTTCTGCAACAGCTTCCGTTACTCTAACAGAACCTTCTGCATTCCACATTGTGAGTATCGTAAGCACTACCAATAATGGTTACAACATTTCCTGCAATGAAAAAAATAATGGCGCAATAAATTTAACTGTAACCGGTGGTGTACCTCCTTATGAATACAAATGGTGTAATGGCTACGATACAGAAGATATAGAGAGATTGGGGCCAGGGAATTATAGCGTACTCGTAAAAGATCGACTTGGAGTCGCTGACGCTGCTCAGATTCTTTTAACAGAACCTCCAAGATTAGAAATACAATTAGCAGCACACGTTTATTCAAATGGTAAAAATGTAAGTTGCTATGGATGCGCCAATGGAAGTATAACAACTGTTGTCACAGGAGGTGTTGCCCCGTATTCTTATTTATGGGATGGTGGAGCAAATGTTGCCAACCTTTCAAACTTAATCAAAGGGATTTATTCAGTTACTGTAACTGACAACAATGGTTGCACCATCAAATCGGCACTGGAGATTCAAGAACCGGATAGGCAAGATTGGACAATGATTGGAAATGCCGGAATAAATTCAACTAATCAATTTATTGGGACTACAGATAGTAATGATGTAGTTTTTCGTTCGAATAACGAAGAGAGATTTCGGATTAAAGCCAATGGGACGATCAATTCAAAGAAGATGATTGGTGCTGATTATTACACAGTAATGGCAGCACCGAACGGAGATTTGTTGCGTGTTGATCCGGATGGTGGAATAATAGTCGATCCGGGTGATCCTACCGGTGGAGTAGTTTTGTGTGTTCCTTGGAATACATGTGGTAATGCCATTCACTCAAATTCTTATTTAGGAACCCGCAACTATAGTGATCTGATAATTAAAACGAATGCTGTTGAACGAATGAGAATCACCAGTACAGGAATAGTAGGTATCGGTATTGATCCCAACACGCAGGTCTTACCACCTACGAATAATTATAAATTAATAGTTGGAGGCACAATAGGCGCCAATGAAGTTTGGGTTTCTTTAGGGCAACCGGCTTGGCCGGATTATGTTTTCAATCCAGGTTATAAATTGACGCCAATTGAAGACATAGAAAAATTTACAATGATAAAAAAGCACTTGCCGGGTATGCCTTCAGCAGACGAAATTAGTAAAGATGGTGCTGTTAATTTGGGTTTAATCCAGATCAAATCGCTTAAAGAAATAGAGCAGCTTTATCTTCAATTATTCAAAATGAATGAAAGGCTTACGGAGTTGGAAAATCAAAACATGGCTTTGCAGAAAAAAATGTTAGAAATTAAAAACTAGTTTAAACATTTTAAGAAAATGAAAAACCGGACTATCCTTCTCGCACTGTTATTTTTAAGAACAACTTTCTGTTCTTCTCAGGGATTTAATTTCCATGATTATTTGATGCCTTCTCTTGACACAGGTTTTGCCAATCCCGGTAATTACATTTCTTTTCCACCGGTGAACCAAGTGATTTCCACACAAGGAAATGGTTCTGTTGTTCTTGGCAGCTCTTTCAATCTGATTGGGGCTTCAACTATTACTGATCTCCCCGATATTCATGTGTCTCCACATGGTAATCCCCAAACTGAACCCAGCATTACAATTAATAAAAATCATCCGAATAATATTATCATTAGTTGTAATTATGCTGAACAAATAACTTCCGGTGGTTTTTTATCTGATCAATCAATATACGTTAATAACTATTTTAATTCAGGTACATCTTGGACGACTTTTCGATATTTTCCACCGACAGGTACCAACCCTTCAGGGGATCCATCCACTGCGGTAGATGCTCAAGGGAACATATATTGTTCGACAGTTAATAAAGGGAAGAATTTTTTGATGGATTTGTCCGGTGATTTAGGGAACAACTGGCCAATGCAGTTAGATGGCGGTACAGGCGCAAACACTTTACCGGGTAATTTTGATAAATTAATGATTGGCGTAGATAATCTACCATACAGTCCTTTTGTAAATAATTGCTATGCTGCCTGGTTGGATTTAGATGGCCCGCCCTATGAATTTGTGAAATTTAGTAGGCGCGTAAATGGTGGTACTTTCAATTCTCCTGTGACATTAAGTTTACCAGGGCATTTTGGGCAAGGAACAAATATCAAAACAGGTCCTTATGGAGAAGTTTATGTTTGTTGGGCCGATTATATTTTTACAAATTATCCACATCTTCCTGCTTGGAATATTGGCTTTGCAAGCGACATTTCAGCAGGAGGCAGCTTAATGACTACTTCGATTCCTGCTGATTTAAGTTACATGGGTATACGAAATACTCTTGGTGGTAGTACTTATTTTAACAATACGAAGATGAATGATTTTCCAGTGATGGCTGTAGATCGAAGTTGCGGACCTACTTCCAGTCATAGTCGAGGTCGGATATATATTGCTTA
>CAYHCU010000124.1:0-8646 GCA_964355035.1 uncultured Flavobacteriales bacterium
TAATGTTTTTCAACATAGATTAATTATCTGTATTTCACTGGGCTGTTGTTTCTCGACTAACAAAAATCGACTGCAACATCTCGTACAGGAATCAAATGTAAAGATTTTTTTTATCCCGCATAATGGAGCAGAAAAAACGCAGTATTCTCTTCTGAAAAAAATACTTCTAAATAAGAAAACCAAACAATCCCTCGGCGAAAATCTGCCCCACCAAACCTCGTTGCCAACCGCTAGACCATCTTGTAAAAAAAACAGCCCCGGATTTCTCCGGGGCTTTGCACCACCACTAACCCTTTCACACACTTAAGAAGTGAGAGATGCAATTTTTATAAACTTCTCTGAACTCGTCATTGAAATTCCACAACGTTTTGAAATTGATGTCTCATAGGTATTTCCACAAGTTGGGCAAACATAATAAACCGAAGCAAGAGACTTTACATTATTTGCTTCTAATGCTGCAAGCGCTTTTTCATAAAAAACTTTGTGCTTTTGCTCCGTTTTGTATGCATAATTTAAACTAATAAGAGATAATTGATCTCCAACAGTATTGGCATTCTTTAAAAACTCAGGATACATTGTGCTTATTTCATAACCTTCCCCTGTAATTGCATCTTTCAAATTTTCTTTTGTTGCATTCACAGTGAATTCCGGTTTAATCACAGGAACCTTTTGACCTAACTCTTCCAAAACTGACTTATGATTGTTGGCATGAATGTTCTCTGACTTTGATGCTGCAGAAAACAAAAGCGCAATTTCATGATATCCCTCTTTTTCTGCTTTTGCACTATACGCTGCATACTTTGCGCTGGCTGTTGTTTCTCCTTTGAATGCATCTTGGAGGTTTTTTAAATTAAGCGATTTAGAATCTGCTACTGATGCTGAATTTCCTGTATTTGTTTGAGAAGTAGCAGTCATTTCACCAGCTTCTGCTTCTTTACCCTCTTTTTCACTACCGGTACTTGCAGCAGTTACTGCAGCAGTACTTGCCGTAGGTTTTTGCATCTCCTGGCCTGCCTGTGAATTACCGCAGGATTGAAAGATTACAGCTGAAAAAAATGCAGCTAATACTATCATTGACTTTTTCATTTGACTTAAATTTAGATGGTTTAGAATAATTACGATGCAAAGGTAGCACCTGACAGATTTAAACTGTCTTTAGCAAATCTTAAAATCCACTTAATAAAATTATGTCGGAAATTGCACAGAAAAAATAGTTCCTTTACCTATGGTACTGCTTACGCTTAGCCGAATTCCTTGAAGATCTGCCACTTTTTTTACAATAGAAAGACCTAACCCAATTCCTTTGACTGATTTAGCCCTGGACACATCGGCACGGTAAAAACGATTAAAAATATTTGGTAAATGCTCAGGCAAAATTCCGATACCGTCATCTTCCACAAAAAGTGTTTTCAATTCTCCATTCCACTTGACAAAAATATTTCCCGAATCTTTACCGTACTTAATTGCATTACTTATTAAGTTTTCCAGAATTAATTCCAAATATATTTTGTTGCATGTAATTTCTGCACCATTAGAAACCTGAACATGAATGTTAATTTTACGTTCAAAAGCGTTTTGCGCCCAGACTTCTGTCAGGTTTGAAATAAAACTGGCCAACTGAATTTTTTCCTTTTTTGAATCGACGCTACCGGATTCCATTCTGGCCAATTGCAATAACTGATCAAGCAGCAAATCCAATCTGTCAACCTGAGAAATGATATCTTCGATTTTTTCTTCGTAAGCCTTTGGTTCACGTTGCTTACGAATTAAAACTTCAAGAGTTCCTCGTATAGCAGCAAGAGGAGTCCGAATTTCATGGGAAGCATCACTGGTAAATTGCTTTTGCTTTTTTATACTTACTTCTATACGGGAAAGCAGGTCGTTTATCGTTTCAGCAAGTTCGTAGATCTCATCCTTTCTCGAAGGTAAAATCAATCTTGTTCCAATGTTTGAATCACTTATCCCTGATGCTGTTTTAATCAATTGATGAACGGGTTGAATAGCTTTTGATGCTGCCATATAAGACGTCACAAATTGAACCAACAAAACAAATGGAAATGAAATTAAAAATACTAAAATCAAATTATTCAAAATAATATATGATTCTTGTTGAGAAATGGCAATCGTCAGTTGACCGATAATTACTCCGTCTTCATTTTCAATCGGAAATTGTCCAAGCCTTATTTTTTGTTTACTAATCTCACCATTATAAAAAAGTCCTGTTTTATTCTTTGGATTGTAATGAAACTGATCTTTCAACAAATTACTTGAATGAAAGATAACCTCTCCTTTTGTGTTAACGATTTGCAAAAATGTCGGATTCACCTCTACTTTCTTATGCTCTGCTTCATCCCACTCCGGCATTTTATAGATTACTATGGAGTCGCGATGCCAATCCAGATTGCTGAACACTTCTTCTTTCTCCTGCAAGATATCCGAATCTAAATGCGCATATGCCGTTTTGTAAACAACAAAATAAATAGCCACAAATACAAATGCTGTTGTAAATGCAACAGCTACTGTATTAAAAAAAGCAATTCTATTTCTAAACTTTAATTTCATTCGTCCGAATCAATTTTATAACCAACGCCTCTAATGGTACTAATCAAAGAAGGCTTCCCCGGATCATCTAACTTTTTCCGCAATGAATTGATGTAAACATCGATTACCGAACTGTCGTAATCGAAATGAATATCCCAGACTTTTTCTATGATGCGGGTTCGCCTGCACACCTTGCCTTTATTTCTCAAAAAATATTCAAGCAAAGAAAATTCCTTGTGTGTAAGCTCTACCTGATTTCCTTTTTTTGTTACCGTATGCTTATCAACATCCAATACAATATCTGATGCAAAAAACACTACCGTATCAGTGTCATTCTTTCTCATCAATACACGTATCCGCGCGAGCAACTCTTCAAATGAAAAAGGTTTTCGGATATAATCGTTAGCCCCGGTATCCAAGGCAAAGACTGCATCATCAACTGTATCTTTTGCCGTTAAGAAAATAACCGGAACCACTTTGTTTACCAATCTGATCTTGCGACAGATCTCTATCCCATTCAATCCGGGCAACATCCAGTCAAGCAGAATCACATCATACTCTGTTATGTACTCCAAAGCTAGCTCCAATCCCTTTTTGCCGTTGTCTGCTAAATCAACTGCAAAACCCTCTTCTTGTAAACCATCACGAATAAAATTGGCAATGGATGGTTCGTCTTCTACAATTAGTATCCGCATTTTTGGGGTAATTAACTCTTCAAAGATAAAAATTTCAGTTAATCTTCGTCGGTTGTTGCCGGTGCATTAAAATCAGGAAGCCCAATTTCAACTCCTGCGCCATGACTATACACTAGTTGTCCGCCTAAATAACCTGTTCTGGCTACAGAACCGATCAAGCATGCAAATAATATTACGCCTAGCCACTTCGTCCAAGGTTGTGTTCCTTTGTAAAAAAAGAATGAAACTCTGAATAAGGCAGTAATAATAGCAAGCCAAAGCGTAACCAAAGCTGCATCTTCGTGCATTTCCATGGGCACTTTCAATGGTCCATCTTCAATACCTTCACCTGCATAACTACCACTAACATAAGCCGCTATTGCACCTAAGGCACCAACCAGCAAAAGAAAGAACGATAAATTCTTATAAAATTCTTTTTTAATAATGAATGCCACTATTTCCACAAGAAATCCCACCACTAAGAGTGCGATTGGAAAATGAATAAGCATTGCATGAATGTGAGTCGATGAAAACATAGTCTGGTTTTTTAGTTTTCTCAAAGATTCCAATTCCCATGTTTAATGCGGGTAAAGTTCTTCTTAAAATTGGCTTAATAATCGTGGTTCGTTACTCGTGGTTCGAAAAACGATATTCGAAAAACGAAAAACGAAATCACCCTACAGAAACCCCGATCATTTTACCAATTCCGAATGTAATAGCTGCGGCAATCAAACCGAATACAACCTGTCTTAATCCGGAATACCAAACATTTTTTCCGGTAAACAAAGTAATCGCTGCACCGATCAAAAACAAACCAACTGCACTTGCTGAAACACTTAATAAAATTGCTTTTGTTCCACTTAAAAACATAAATGGTAAAACAGGAATTACAGCACCAATTGAAAACAGGATGAAAGAATAAACTGCTGCTTCTACTGCTGATCCTTTTAACTCTTCTGCATTAATTCCCAATTCCTCTTTTACTAAAACTTCATGGGCACGACCTTTATCTTTCATAAGTTCTGTTGCCATATGATAAGCCTGAACTTCCGGAATACCTTTTGCCATATAGATCAAGGCCAATTCTTTCATTTCACCTTCCGGATTCGCCTCCAGCTCATCCATCTCAATTTGCATTTGGTTCTCATATAACTCTTGCGAACTCTTTACTGAAATCCATTCCCCTAAAGCCATTGATAATGCCCCGGCTAAAAGACCGGCTGATCCGGCTAATAAAACACCGCTTCCGCCTGATGTTGCTCCGGCAATTCCCATTACCAAACTAAAGTTAGACACCAAGCCGTCGTTTCCGCCCAATACAGCCGCTCTGATCGCATTTCCCCCTACCGAACGATGCTTACTCTCAAATTTAGACAGGTGATTCCCTGCTGTGCTGGTTTCCTTCTCCAGAATAGACTGCAATATTTTTACATGGCTCGTTTCCGCACCTGTTATTTCCTTACCACTCTTTTCCTTTGCATTTACAATAGCTGCTGAAATACTTTTCTCTGTATCCATTAAAACACCTAAAACATAATCGTACCCAAAGGTCTTTCCTATTCTGTTTAATGTTTTCGCCCGCCAGGATGGTTTTAACTTATCAATATTAATAGTTGCTTTTTTTGCAAAAGCTTGCGCATGACCTATTTCAATTTCGCTCATTTGTCTGAAAACATGAGCGATTGCTTCTTCCGATTCGTTCTCTGCAAGTTTTCGATATAAAAAACTAGCGTCAATTTCGGTTTGTATATTCTTTGGAATCATCTGACTAAATTCTATACGTGTATTAAAAATTAATCAATCGTCATCATTCTCTTTTTTCCCTTCTCGTCCTTCACCTTCACCCGAATTTCCATTCATTCGAATATCATGCTCATTGGCGCTTTTATGACAAGAAACACAATTGGAAAAATTACCAATTCCTTCTTCGTTGTGCTTATTCGCAATTCTGCTTTCCGAATGCTCATGACAACCATAACAAGTATAGGTGCTGAAATTATTGTTGGCATGACACGTCACACATTTTGTATTGTGATCACGGTCGAGCTGGAAATAAGCTGAATGATCGAAAGTTGAAGGCACCCACTTGCTTACACTATGACACTTGCTGCAATTATCATTTATTAACTCATGATAGCTGTCTTTTGGTTTTTGATGGCAGGATGTACAATTTGTTTTGTCAACTCCTTGTATCATGTCATGATTGAATTTCACTGACAATTTCCACCCTTTTGTAGAATGACAACTGTTGCAATCAACTGAAAGCTGTTTGTGAAGATTATCTAGAGGCTTACTATGACAAGTATTGCATTTTGTATTTATAGAGGAAGGAAGTAAAGCGTGATCAAAATTCTTTAGCGAATTTAACGGCTTTAATCCTTTGTGGTCAGTATGGCATGAAGTGCATTTTTCATTTTCAAGATGTTGATGAAATAAAACCTTCTCTGCTACATTACTTTCGTTCACTTCTCTTAACGAATCCTTGCCGATATCTGCAAGCTTATGACAAACGATACATTTTTCATTCGTAATTCCCCCAAAAGGTTCATGACAAGCTGCACATTTTTTATTTAGCTCCTGATGCGCTTCTGTCAATTCTCCCGGATTCAACATCATGTGAGGGTATTCGTACATCAGCCAACTACAGCCAACTACAATCACAAGTACAAACAATCTTTTCATTTGCTAAACATTACAATTGTGACAATATGCATTACCGATAAAATCAACAAGATCAAAGTGACAGGCAAATGAACGACTCTCCATTTCTTCATCAAATCGACTGTTATCGAATCAAAAAATAATTTCTTATCGGCTTCCTCCTGACTTAATCCTTCGCCAATTAAAACTTGTCTTTTCTCTTTTAAACTTTCGCTGGCTTTTTTCAAGAGAAACTTCCCTACTAAACCACTGGCAACAGAGATTAAAAGCATAAGAATTGCAAGCCATGGTAAAATCGCATTGAAGTGAATTCCCGCATGCACCAAAAGCATGACAGATCCAACCCATGCAAGATATTCATGCAAGACTAAAAGCTGTTTAGGCGAGCCGGATTCAATTATTTTTCGTTTCCTGAGTGAATATATAAAGGACAGGAGGATTACGAATGTTCCGATAAATCCAAGATAACGTCCTACAAAAACCAATTGATAACGGTGAAGAAAATAATCAATTGCAATCGTTAAAAAGATCATCAAAGAATACCATTGTATAAAGGGGAGAACATATTTTGAAAAAAGAGGTTGTTTCATTTTTGTGGTTTGTGGTTCGTTATTCGTGGTTCGTGGATCGTGGATCGTGGATCGAAAAACGAAAAACGAATATCGAGCATCGAGCATCGAGCATCGAATCCAAAATTGCAAAAACATTGCCGCTGTGGTTATGACAATAGTCATGTTACGAAAAACGAATCACGAATCACGAATCACGAAAAACGAAGAGTCAGTACCAAAAGTTGGGGAGAGATTTAATTTACGAGTGTGCTTAAAGGTTTGTTTACTGCAAGTAAAGGTGAATCCAAATAAGTATTTGCGAGCCGCCGTACTAAGAGAACGACGAGTTCCTTACCAGGATGACACAGTGATCGCATTATTGGGAGGAGGAGTAACGTAAGGCGACGAGATGCCTACTGCATTAGCTATGAATGTAAAATCGCCTTTTTTCTCACCGTGCAGGATTTCAAATTCAGCACTACCAAATAAATGTGTAGTAAATTCCTAAGGAATCTCGTAGCCTTACCTTTCTACCCCCCTTTAAAATGCGCTTGCGTGTCATCCTGTAAGGAACTCGTCGTTCTCTTGGTACGGCAGTAAAATTAATCCGATTCTTCCTTTTAGATACAAATTAGATGAGAAATTTAAATCACTCCCGGAAAATAAATGTTACCCCGAACAACGAATAACGAGTAACGAGCAACGAGCAACGAGCAAAAAAAAAGGGAGCCGCAAAGCTCCCTTTTAACTGAATGTTTTTTTAGATTATGGATGTATTGAAAAAATAGCAAGTCCATTGTTAATATCAAAAAACGGATAATCATTTGCATCTACATAACCATCGCCGTTCATATCTGTGAAGTAATAATCGCAACACAATCCATTGGCATTATCAATGTCAAAAAACGGATAATCATTTGCATCTACATACTCATCTTGGTTTAAATCTCCTGTATAAAATGCATAAACACCACCAACCAACACTGAATTATCAGCAAACGTCTGACTTTGAGCAGATGTAAAATTATAAGTTGTAAACGTTGGATTGATCACTATAGGATTACTCCATGTTTGAACAGAGCTTCTGTGATAAACTGCAACGTAATATGTATTATTCGCTGCTCCGGCAGGTAAAGCACAGGTAATTTTTCCATCTGTAAATACCACACCTCTTACAGAAGCAAATACGGAAGCAGGATTTGCAAGAGGGCGTAATTCAATTGTAACAGAATCTGCTTGCACATAAGATGCGCTTTTTACCATCTGATTCACAAGAACACTTTGCATAGTAGCACCACCGACATTATATCCTTCAAGCATCATGGTCAACTCAAGCAACGGAAAGCAATTCCCGATATTGACAGCTGCCATGACAGTTGATCTACCATCAACATCCGCTAAAGCGTATGTTTCGTTATTGAATTTCGCTACTCCTGAATAGGTTCTTCCGGGATAAAATAATTCGTAATTCGTTGTACAAGCTGATGCTCTCCAAGAGAACGATGTTCTTAACCGAAGTGGTGAATTATTTGCCACATAATTAAATTTCAAATCAGGTGTTGCACAACCGAAAGAAACTGAATTTACAACACGAATTCTGGCAACACGTAAAGGAAGAACATCAACAAGTGTTGAGATACATGTAGAAGGTGTTGGTTTTACATTGTAGTTAACTGAGCAATTGATCAGTTTATCTGTTGCATTCCATTGGTAAGAACCATTGTAAGCCGGAGATGTTAGTTCGGAATAACCGGGTGCTGTTGACAAAGTAAATGTACCACCGTTCACCCATGCAGTGTTCACATAAATACCTGCTTGAAATGTACGTAAGTCAAATGAAGCTGTAGCGCCACTGGCTTTTGCCATGACATCAAATTCATAAACTGTTGGCGAAATATACATTGGATGATCAATGTAGAATGAAGCACTCGGATCTTGTGCTTTCACGATTACTGATTGCACAATAAGTGCCAATGCTAAGAGTAATTTAATTTTCATGATTCAAGTTTTGGTTGAACGGAATTGCAGTATTTCCGCTCTACTAATATACAGCAAATGTACGTCCTTTCCAACAATATTTTATATTATTTCATGTGGAGTTCGGATTGCGGAATGCGGAATGCGGATTGCGGATTGCGGATTGCGGATTGCGGATTGCGGATTTCGGATTGCGGATTGCGGATTGCGGATTGCGGATTGCGGATTGCGGATTGCGGATT
>CAYHCU010000125.1:0-8551 GCA_964355035.1 uncultured Flavobacteriales bacterium
CATGCTTGCCACTAAAAAGGGTAAGCTGGTTCGGTTCAATGAACAAAAAGTGCGTCCGATGGGAAGAAATTCAATCGGGGTGAAAGGTGTTACATTAGATGGAGCAGATGACATCGTAATCGGAATGGTTTGCGTTTCCGACCCTCTGAAAGAAACTCTAATGGTTGTTTCAGAAAAAGGATATGGAAAACGATCTGAAGTAGAAGAATATCGTGTCACGAATCGCGGTGGAAAAGGAGTGAAGACAATCAATGTTACGGAAAAGACAGGTAATTTAATTGCGATAAAAGTGGTGGATGACAGCGATGATTTGATGATCATCAATAAATCCGGAATCACGATCCGAATGAGTATTGAAGAATTACGTGTAATGGGAAGAGCAACACAAGGCGTTCGTCTGATTCGATTGGATGATGATGATGAAATAGCTTCTGTAGCAAAAGTTGAAGTAGATGCTGTTGAAAAAAGTGCGCTTCTTATCGATGAAATAGTACCGGAAATTGGCGATACACCAAACAATGATGAAGAAGACACTGATAAATCAGAAACAGAAAATCCAGAACAAGACTAACCCTCACTTAACATAATATTTAGCAATATAAGAAAATGAAAAGAATTAGCTTATTATTCATAACTACTTGTTTATCTGTTTCTTTAGCACATTCACAGAAAGCAAAGGTTCAAACAGCTTGGAATTTTTACAAAGATCCCTACAATCAATATGATAAAGCAAAGGAAGCAATTGATGAAGCTACTTTAAATGAACAAACCTCAGTGATGGCAAAAACTTGGTATTACAGAGGGCTCATTTATGCATCCTTATTCAATAGTGAAAAGTACGGGAGTTTATGTGAAAACTGCCTTTGGACTGCATACGAAGCTTTCTCAAAAGCGAATCAGCTAGATCCAAAGAACGAATGGGCGGAAGAAATTAAAATGGTCCGAATTCCTCTACTGGTAAATGAAGTATTCAAAAAAGGAGTGAAAGCTTATGAGGTAAAAAATTTCCAGGGAGCTTTGGATGAATTCGAAAGAGTTTTGATTATGTCGCCGGGTGATACATCTGTCATCTTAAATTCTGCTTATTCTGCAGAACGTGCAAGTAATAATGTTAAAGCCAAACAGTATTACCAGCAGCTGATCTCATATAAATACAATGACGATAACATTTATTTGTCGTTGAGTAATATTTATAAAAGTGAAAAGGACACTTCAAATGCATTGAAAGTATTAAGAGATGGGCGTAAAATTTTTCCGGATAGTTTAAGTTTAATGTTGAGTGAAATCAATATTCTCTTGTCAAACGGAAACCACCAAGAAGCAACTTCAGCTTTAGATGCGGCAATCGCTCACGACCCGAAAAATCCAAGTTTGTTTTTGGCATTAGGATCGACGTTTGATAACCTAGCAAATCCAAAAGAGAAAGAAGCCAAGGATGCCTTGAAAACGGAACAGTACAATGATTACATATTGAAGGCAGAAACCGCATATAAAAATGGGATAAAAATCGAGCCTTCGAATTACGAATTAAATTACAACCTTGGAGCTCTATATTTTAACCAGGCTGCCGAAATGGCAAATGCAGCTAACTCATTAAAAAGTGATGCTGAGTATACCAAAGCAAAGGTAAAGGTGGATGCCAGATTTAAAGACGCTCAGCCGTATTTGGAAAAAGCGTTGGAGTCAAATCCAAATAAATCAAGCGACGACAAAACAACTTATAAAGCAACTTTGATTTCACTTAAGCAATTATATGTAAGAACAGGGGAAACGGAGAAGTATACTAAGATAAATGAAATACTGAAAGCTCAGGAATAGTGAGTGGTAATTAGTGAGTGGTAATTGGTAAGTGGTGATTAGGAGGCAGTACTGCTTACTAATCACCACTTACCAATTACCATCTCCCACTTAACATAATATTTATTATGGGACAAAAGGGGCTCCGAAATTGATTAAAAAACGGGCTTGCTACTTAATTGCGAATTTATCCCCAAAAATATTGTTGGGTGCAAATTTGACTGTTCCGGTAAACGCCTCTATTATAAGAGCCTTTTAAAATAATTCACTACCCCAACTAATTAATTATTTCTCCTCAATAGCATTGAGCTTGAATTTCAAAAAGAACAAATACCTGCCTTTTTAAAAATAGTACCATCAGCCTACTTCACACTTTAAGGCCTGTCAAATAAAACCATTCCAGCTAGCTTTTTTCAACAAAAACTCCATTTTAAGAAGTTAAGGCCGTTTTTAGCTCATTTTCAGCTATTTACATTTTTGCCCTTCATATCCATCGATTTGCCAAACGAGGTTAACGGTTTGACCAAAAAAGGTTTAATCCGGCTGGTCGACAAGCTACTTTTGATCCTGTTCAAGAGACACAGCCATGAGCAAACCAAACGCGCAAAACAAAAAACTCAAAAAACATGAAAACAAGCTGTTGTCATTCGAAAAAGAATCAGGTACAAAGTGAGTATCTATTATGTATGAATGAAGAATGCGAAAACTTCATGCTGCCAACTGTGTACAAGGCGTCATCGAAAACGTGGAATAACATCTTTGCATTTTTCTTCTTCTTATTCTTCTTTGTGCTAACGTTCAATGATTTTTCATATAATGGACCTGTTACAGCCTCAAACCTTAACAGAACCACTTTGAAAAACATTCTTCCTTTAACGCAGGAAAACCTTCGTCGGGAACTAGATTCCAATAACATCATTTGCCAAGAACAAGTTTTTGCGCAGATAATGATAGAGTCCGCTCATTTAAACTCCTATCTGACAAAGCGATCTAACAATTTATTAGGAATGAGGTTTCCTTTTAAAAGAAAGACTTCTGCTATTGGTATCTTTTTACCGGAGTCAAATTTGATTATCAAAGGAACTCAGGAGGAATTAAAAAAATATAGTTCAAAGAATCACTATGCCGTTTATGAAAACTGGCAAGACTGTGTAAAAGACTACAAGTACTGGCAAGATCAATGTTTCAAAGTTACTGAACGCTACTTAACATTTCTTGGACAAAACTATGCTGAAGACCCTTTGTACATTGCAAAAATTAAAAATCTTTCAAAGTAAACCAACGCAAAAAAGTGCAGCCATAAAGGCTGCACTTTTCATTTTTTAAGGATGATCAAATCAACCCCAGTTAATAACACAGAAAATCCAACTTAAAGCTAATATTATCCATAAGAATGCGAAAACGGCAGCACCGCCTTTGCCAAAATAAGTATACCAAAGACCTTTCTTTGTTTCTGAGCTTGTATGATGATTTTGCGACATAATGCGTTTTTTTTGGTTAGCAAATATGATAAATTATTGTGAATTCCTTAACTTTCTTATAGATATTTTTTAAGTTATTTCTTCTTAATTTTTGTAAAATAATCAACTTGGTCCTCTTTTGTAGGCTGAAAAACATGAATTGTTTCATTTTCTTTATCCTCCTGATTTATTTCATATTCAGAAAAAATACCGGTAACAGGAATCGATTTACCTGATGAGATGAATTTCTTGCCATACTTTAGCAGATTCTTTCCGGTATACAACATTGCATCATAACCTTGAAATGCTGCTTCAGAAGGTTCACCATTATAATTTTCCCTGAAGTGTTTTCTGAAATTTTCAACCGGAGAACTTCCGTAGTTAATGAATCCGGAACTAAATATGTAGACATTACATAATTCCATAATATTTTGATCGATAGTTTCAAAATATTGCCATGTTGGCAATCCAGCAACAGTAATGGTATTATCAACTGTATGCTCTTTCAATTCACCTAAAATTGAAGTAACCATATCTTCATTAGAAGAAGAAATGAAAATAACATTATTTTTATTTTTCGATAAGCTATCTACGATAGCTTTTGTTCCTCCTTTAGAGTAATCAAGAAGGACATCCTTCCCACCTCCACCTTTTTTCCAACCCGTTCTAAAAGCAGCTGAACGTTCATTTTCTTTTAACTGAGTTGTTCTAATTGTGAAAGCAATTGCACCTTGAAAGTACTTCGCATTAAAATAGCCCATTTCCTCACATTGACTTAAAGATGAAGGAAACAAAGAAACTGAATTTTTAGATTCCTTTATTAACTCTGTAGTATTAATACCGCATGACAAAAGGCGAATGTTTTTCAAATCAGAAAAATGAGTCAAAAACTTCAATACACTACCACTTTCATTTGTGATAATTATATCAGGGTTAAATAGTTTCAATTTTGCAATTAATTTAATTGAATCCTGTTCAGAATCGATAATAATAACATGCGCTTTTAGTCCATCTTTTTGTAATAGTTCTACACTTCTCACAGCACCTTCCATAAATGAAAGATTATTTACGATATCTTTTTCAATGGCCTCTTCGATATATGAAGAATCTAAAGAAGTCGAATCCGTGAAATACATTTTTGGCAAATTCAACAAGGAAACAATTGCAATCTTATAAGCATTTTTTTCAGGCGTTATCTCATCACCTTCTTCCTCTGACTTCCCAAGTTTTCCACCCTTTTTCAACCAAGAGTAAGCAGGAATCCAGAGTTTTGATTT
This sequence comes from uncultured Flavobacteriales bacterium, assembly GCA_964355035.1. Classification (GTDB taxonomy): domain Bacteria; phylum Bacteroidota; class Bacteroidia; order AKYH767-A; family 2013-40CM-41-45; genus JADKIH01. Next base: position 4,535 of record CAYHCU010000125.1, read on the forward strand.
TGCTTTCAGACCTTGCCCACTAATATCCTTATTAAATTCAATAATTTCTTCTTGTGGAATATTAAATTTTTGAGAAAGGCTGAAAAGGGTTTCTCCTTTTTCAACTTTATAGTAATAAAATTTGCGAGAATTAATAAATCTAATGTCAGCAGTATCTTTTTTGGACAAATTGGATTGTCCAAATGTCAATTGAGAGAATGCTAAAGAAAGAAGTAAAAAAATAAATTTCATCTGTTGATTGAGTAAGTGGTGATTGGTAATTGGTGAGCAGTTGACTGTGTCTGAGAGGTAGCGGTTAGTCGTAATAAATAATTTGTAATTGATTTAATAGTACAATAGTACTATTAAAATGCGAAATAGGCAGTTTAGCAATCAGTTGCTTTTACTTGCCAATTACCATTTACTAATCACTAATTATTCCCATTCAATTGTTGCAGGAGGTTTAGAGCTGATATCATAAACAACCCGATTGACACCTCTCACTTTATTGATAATTTCATTAGACACTTTTGCGAGGAATTCATGGGGCAAATGGCACCAATCTGCAGTCATACCATCAACTGATTGCACTGCACGTAAAACAACAGCTTTTTCATACGTTCTTTCGTCACCCATTACACCAACAGATTGAACAGGTAAAAGAATTACTCCAGCCTGCCAGACATTATCGTAATGGCCTTCACTCTTAAGTGCTCTAATAAAAATTTCATCTGCTTGTTGAACAATGTCAACTTTCTCGGGAGTAATATCACCTAGTATGCGAATTGCAAGTCCGGGTCCGGGAAATGGATGTCGATTTAGAATTAGAGGATCAATATTTAATTGTTTTCCAACAGAACGAACTTCATCTTTAAATAGTGTATTTAAAGGTTCAACCACTTTAAGGTGCATTTTCTCAGGCAAGCCACCAACATTGTGATGTGATTTTATTGTCGCGCTTGGTCCTTTCACACTTACCGATTCAATAATATCAGGATAAATTGTTCCTTGAGCAAGCCATTTAACATTCGTTATGCGATGAGCTTCTTCGTCGAATACATCAATAAAAACCCTTCCGATTGCTTTTCTTTTTTCTTCGGGATCCGTTAAACCATTAAGAGCAGAGTAAAATTTTTCTTTTGCATTAACACCTTTGATATTTAATCCCATGTGTTGATAAGATTCAAGTACCTGCTCAAATTCATTTTTTCGTAAAAGTCCGTTATCCACAAAAACACAATGCAAGTTGCTTCCGATTGCTTGATGCAAGAGAACAGCAGCGACAGAGCTATCAACACCGCCTGAGAGTCCAAGAACAACAACATCATTCTTTAATTTTGTTTTCAGATTTTCAATTGTTTCCGAAACAAAAGAAGCAGGTGTCCAATCTTGTTTACATTTACAAATGTTTACAATAAAATTCTCTAATAATTTTCTTCCATCCGTTGAATGAGTTACTTCAGGGTGAAATTGGATTCCGTAGGTATTCTCCCCTGAAATTTTAAATGCGGCAACTTTAACATCTGAAGTTCCGGCGATGACTTGAAAATCCTTTGGAATTTTTGCTATTGTATCACCATGAGACATCCAAACAATACTTTCTAAAGCAATATTTTCGAAGAGATCACTTTTTTCAATCGAAACTAACTTTGTTCTTCCATATTCTCTAATTTTGGAGGGTAGAACCTCTCCCCCATTATTGAATGCCAAAAGCTGAGCGCCATAGCAAACACCAAGAACAGGTATTTTACCTCTAATTGCGTCAATGTCGAAATCAGGATGATTTAACTCTCGAACAGATGCCGGGCTACCGGATAAAATTACGCCACAAACATCCGGAGAAAGCTTAGGAAAGTGGTGATAAGGATGGATTTCACAATAAACATTCAACTCTCTAATTCTACGGGCAATTAATTGAGTGTATTGAGAGCCAAAGTCGGCGATTAGAATTTTTTGGTGCATGTGCAAAAATATTGTTATTTTTCGGGAATAAAGAAATCATTTCATCACAAATGAGATAATTTATACTTTCGTATAATTTGTCTTCCGCCCGAACCTGCATTATAGCAAATATCCATTGTTTAAAAATGATATATCTTTGTTCTCAACTTTAAATATTGAGGCTATTGAAAAAAAACGAATATGTTCATAAAGAGAACAAAATCAAAACATTCCTTTGCAACTTGAAACAAGAATTGTCAGTATTAATATCACCAAAACAACAACTATTAAGATGAAAAATTTTAAAAGTTCGCTACACACAATCCTATTATCGCTTATTTTTCTTTTGGGTTCTTCGACCGGCTTTTCGATTGTACCCAGGCCTGATCATGTTGTAATCGTTGTTTTTGAAAATCACGCTTATCAACAAGTGATTGGCTCCTCTGCAGCGCCATACATCAACCATTTGGCATCAATTGGGGCAAACATGGCTGAGTTTTATGCATTAACACACCCTTCCCAACCAAATTACATCATGCTATTCTCCGGAAGTAATCAAGGAGAAACTACCGATAATCTACCGGTTGGTACACCATGGTCAACACCCAATTTAGGAGCTTCATTATTAGATTCAGGCTTTACTTTTGCCGGATATTCTGAAGACTTACCGGCAATAGGTTCCTTGGTTGCTACATCAGGCGCGTATGCACGAAAGCATAGTCCTTGGACTCATTGGCAAGGCACCGGAGTCAATCAAATACCGGCATCCTGCAATACAACTTTAGACAACTTTCCAACGGATTTTAATCAACTCCCAGATCTATCTTTTATCATTCCGAATTTAACAAATGACATGCATGATGGCGTGGATCCTACCCGAATTAGACTAGGGGATGATTTTCTTTACGCTTATTTGTCCGGATATCAAACTTGGGCAATGAACAACAATAGTTTATTGATAATTACATTTGATGAAGATGAAAATTTCTCAGCAAACCACATCCCTTGCATTTTTGTCGGCCCAATGGTAGTTCCGGGTCAATATTCTGTTAATGGGTATCATCATTATGATATGTTAAAAACATTGGAAGACATGTTTAACCTGCCTTATGCCGGGAATAGTGCAACTGCAACAACAATCGATGAAATTTGGTTGACGTCCTCAAGTGCTAATCCTGCAAATTCAGAAAATGCAAGTTCTGTTTTCCCAAATCCTGTAACAGATTTATCAAATATAACATTTGAAAACAAAATTGGCTTCAATGGTCAAGCAAAACTTCAGATTTACGATATACTTGGCAATCTCCATTCTGAAGAAATCTATGAAGTGAAATCAGATACCCGGACAGTGCCGCTAAGCCAAAGAAATCTTTCTGCAGGAATTTATTTCTACCGAGTTCTGAATAGTCAAACAACACTTACCACAGGAAAATTTATTGTACAAAAATAATTTTCGTGCTATTCTTTTTCTTGAAGGAGAATGAAATTGTTATCGAAGGGATCAAAAGATTGTTTGAGATCATCAATAAACTGACTGCCCCATTTCAGATAGAAAGGGATAAGGCTTTCCGTTCGTTCTTGTAAAGTTCCATCCGGCAAAAACTTGTTTCTTATTTTTTTTATTTGGTTGATCTCTACCTCTTCCTTTTTTTTCAGCGCCTTAATTACCTTGTCTTGTAAAAGTTTTATTGAATTAAGTGCTTTCTGTTTTTCTGATTCCGCAGATGCTACAAGTGATTGGTCAATCCCGGAAATTTCAATAGCAATTTGGTCGAATATTTTAATTAATTCAACCGACGATTTAGAAAAAGAAAAATCGGAATTGTTTTTTTTGTCCAAAAAAGTCCTGATTAACTCATTTTCAGATTTAAAAAGTTCCGAAATCTCAAATCCCAAACTTCTCCATTTGGCAGAAGATGCATGATCAATAATCATGGAAGAATTTCTCAGCATCAAAACAGGCATAGATAGTCCCAATGTTTCAAAAACAAATTTTAATTCCAACCAATAAGCAATTTCTGCAGGACCACCCACGTAAGCAAGATTTGGCAAAATCACTTCCTGATAAATAGGACGTAGAAGAACATTCGGACTAAA
>CAYHCU010000126.1:0-8476 GCA_964355035.1 uncultured Flavobacteriales bacterium
TTCCCTCATGGAACAACAATCACTATTGCCATTTATCACGTGTGAATCCTATTCTTGTTGAAACACGTCCGGAAAATCATTTCATGCCCTCGGCTTCGGATTTACTTCCCCACATCAAAGAAGCCACGATGATTGCTTTATGTTCGCCGTTAAATCCGACAGGTACAGTTTTTGGCGAAGAACCATTGACTGAAATATGTGATATGATCTTAGCATAAAACAAACGTCGTGGTCCCGATGCTAAACCACTGTATCTGATGTATGATCAAATTTATTCAGTATTGACATACGGACAAACAAAGCATTACGATCCGGTTTCATTGCGTCCAGCCATGCGCGAATACACGATTTTTATAGACGGAATTTCGAAATCACTTGCAGCAACAGGTGTTCGTGTTGGTTGGTCATTTGGTCCGCGTTTAATCATCGACAAAATGAAAGCCATTTTATCGCATGTTGGAGCCTGGGCACCCAAAGCAGAACAAGTTGCTACAGCGGAATATTTAAAAAATAAAAAAGCAGTAAATTCTTTCCTTGAGCAATTCAAACAATCGATTGATGATCGCCTTCATGGTTTTTACAATGGATTTATGGAATTAAAGAAAGCGGGTTACAATGTAGAAGCCATTGCTCCGCAAGCGGCAATTTACCTCACAATCAATTTCGATTTGAAAGGCAAGAAAACTTCTTCAGGAAAAATACTATCAACACAAAAAGAAGTAACACAATATATTCTTGATGAAGCAAAATTGGCAGTCGTTCCGTTTTCGGCTTTTGGTTCATCAGACGATTCTCCATGGTACCGATTATCAGTCGGGACATGCACAACTGAAGAAATTCCGGAAGTGTTCAGCAATTTAAAAAAAGTATTAAGTCAGCTCTCTTAAAAGTTAGCTGTATATATAATTATTAACTAACAGTTACAATCTTTGATTATCGAATAGACCTTTACACTAACGAAAAGCTTGTAACAACATTTCAGATGAAAAACAATTACTGTATCATCATGGCCGGAGGCATTGGTAGCCGATTCTGGCCTATGAGTCGTAACAATTTCCCTAAACAATTCATTGACATTTTAGGAACAGGAAAAACATTAATCCGCCAGACCTACGAGCGTTTTTTAAGTGTTTGTCCGAAAGAAAATATATTCATAGTCACCAATGAAGCGTATCTCGATCATGTATTCAAACAAATACCTGAGTTAAACAAAAATCAGGTATTGGCAGAACCACAACGCAGAAATACTGCACCATGTATTGCTTATGCCAGCATGAAAATATTCAGTCTGAATCCGGATGCGAATTTAATCATCGCTCCATCAGATCACGTAATTACCAATGAAAAGAGATTTCACCAGGCAGTTATAAAGGGTCTTGACTTCACAGCAAATAATAATTCTCTGCTAACAATTGGAATTCATCCAAGTCGACCGGACACAGGATATGGATACATCCAATTCAACGACAACGACAAATCGGAAGAATTTCAGATTAGCAAAGTAAAAACCTTTACAGAGAAGCCAAATTTAGAAATGGCGAAGTTCTTTTTAAAGAGTGGTGAATTTCTTTGGAATGCCGGAATATTTTTGTGGAATGCAAAAACGATATTAAAAGCATTCGAAGATTTGATGCCTGACATGTACACTATTTTTCACGAAGGAAAAGACCTTTACAATACTCCCGGCGAAACCGAATACATTAAAAATGTTTACACACAATGCAAAAACATTTCAATCGATTACGGTATTATGGAAAAAGCGAAAAATGTTTTCGTTTTGAGTGCAGAATTCGGTTGGAGTGACTTAGGAACATGGAAATCATTATACGAACAATTACCGCATGACAATAATGGCAATGCTATTGTTGGCCCTCATGTTATGGTCGACAATACTTCTAATTGTATAGTAAATATGTCGAACAATAAATTAGCAGTAATTCAAGGTTTAGAAAATTTCATCGTAGTTGAAACAGACAATGTGCTTCTTATTTGTCCGAAAGATGATGAACAGCAAGTCAGGAATTTAGTGAATGATGTGAAGTTGAAAAAGGGGGAGAAGTACGTTTAGTTAGATTGCGGAGTTCGGATTTTGGATTACAGGCATTGAATCATCTATGCCTGTAAAAATCATCTATTGAACTTTGAGGCATGTGATTAAATACACAGTAAATTCCTACGGAATCTTGTAGCATTACATTTCTATCCTCCTTAAATGTGCGCTACCGTGTCATCTCGAAGAGAACTCGTCGTTTTCTAGGAACGACAGCAAACCGAATTTCGGATTTCGGAATGCGGATTTCGGATTAGACGGACGTTTTCATTCTTTCCTCAGGAAATAAAATGACCCGAGAAGATTTCTCTCCCAATTTTTATTTAAAGAAAAAGAATTGGATTCCTTTTCCTGTCGTGTAAAGGGACCTAAAAGTTTCTTCACAGCCATAGTTCCAAATCTTGCATCAACGTTCAAAGGAATGTATGCAGCTATTAAAGGTGAATCCAAATTGGTTTCAGTGAGCCGCCGTTCCTAGAGAGCAACGAGTTTTCTGCGAAATGACACACTGGTCGCATTAATGAGAGGAGAAGTAGCATAAGGCGACGAGATGCATACTGCATTAGCTATGAATGCAAAATCGATTTTTTCTCTTTGAGGCAAGTGAATAGGTACTGAATTGAAACTACACAGATTAAAATTACGCACAATGCAATAAAATCTCATCGACATTAATTCCACCATGAGATTCATTGTAAATACTTCTTCCATTGGAAATTATCAATACCTGAGGCGACTCATGTTCAACATCGTAATGCTTTGCAATTTCATTTGATATACTTCTATAGGTGAGAAGGTCGAGATAATATGGTTTAATGATTGAAGAATATTCTTCTTTCCATTTACTTTCCAAACGATTTAAAGCCATCCTGCTGATGCTGCAAGTAGTGCTGTGCTTAAGTAATAAGACCGGTTGCAATTTCGATTCTTCATTAATTATTTCCAATTGCTCAAGATTGGTTAGGTTATTCCAGTTCATTTGTTCGTTTGTTTGTGGTGAATAGTAAGTGGTAAATAGTAAGTGGCATGTACGCGACTTGCTATCAGTCACTTACTACTCACTAATTACTACTTACCAATATTTCGTTGAATCGCTACGCAAGACTCCAACGCCAACTCAGTCATTTTGCTTAATGAATTCTGGCGTTGATCAGCAGTAATAAATTGTTTGGTAGGAATTACATCTGAGATAGTAAGAATTGTTGCAGCCATTTTATTCAAATATTTTGCATTTGCGAAAAGAGCGTATGCTTCCATTTCAACTGCAACACAATTATTTTTTAGAGCGACTGCCGGAATATTTTGAGTACTTCGATAAAAGACATCGCTGGAATGGATGTTACCTGCAACAAGAGAGATTTGCAATTGTTTTGCAGTTTCATTTATAAGATCGTAAGCTGCGCCCTGATGACTAAAATTGTCATCAACATAATTAAAAGCATCTTTAGCAAAGGTAGATTCACTATAAGCTTTGTCCACATTTACAACATCAAAGACCTGTAATTTATCATTGTAGGCCCCGGCAGTACCAATACGAATGATGCATTCAACATTATAATCATTATACAATTCATACGAATAGATTCCAATAGAAGCACAGCCCATACCACTGGCGCCAATTGTGACAGATACTCCTTTGTACATTCCTGTATAGTAATAAACATTTCTGGTACTGCTAACCAACTTCGCATCAGTAAGCATATTTTCTGCAATGTGTTTCGCCCGTAATGGATCACCCGGCATTAAGACAATTTTAGCTATTTCGCCGGGTTTGGCGCTGATGTGAATACTCATAAGGTTGGTTTAGAGAACGAAGTTACTCAATAACGATTAATAATGAAACCTAACCGCCATAAAAACATTTCGACCAGGAGCATTTATTCCGCTTGCAAACGTTCTGTATTGAGTGTCAAGAATATTGTCAACACCGGCTTGTAGGGTAATTAATTTATGAACCTTGTACGAGAAATGTAAGTTAGCAGTTAACCATGCAGGCATTCCTTTGGTAGTTGCATATTGTTCATTATCCTCCCCATTTAGAAAATAATCTTTCAGCTTTTTCCAACCGTTATAGCTGACAGAAAAATCGGAGCTGAAATTATTCTTTGTGTAATTCAATTTCAAATGTAATGTAAATGGCGGAATGTGATCGAGCGGTACAATAATACTGTCAGTTTTAATTCGTCCGTAGATATAATTCATACTTACCGATAACAAAAAGTTTTCAGACCATTGAGATCTAAGTGTAGACGAAAAACCATAGATGAATGCTTTCTGCTTATTTTGATTTGCAAATACCCTGCTCATTACCCCATCATATACAATCGAATCCTGATTATTGAACTTGAATTTATCAGTTACAATGGCATCTACATATTGAGTATAAAATAGTGTATTTTCAAAAGATGTCTTTTTGTTGAATATTTTAGTTGCAGATACTTCATAGTTGATAGTTTTTTCCGGTTTCAAATCCGGATTTGGAACAATGACAGCGCCGGGTGCTGATTCAAATACTTTCGACAAATCATCAACATTAGGAGCACGAAAACCTGTTGAAAGCAAAAACGACAATTTCCATTTATCAGAAGGATTATTAATCAAACCAATACTTCCTGAATAAACAGGATTGCTTTGATCGGCTTTTGTATATGGCAAATGGAAGAAAGAAGTATCCACAAATGATGAATGAAGAGAAACAAATCCTGCACGAATTCCATCAGTAAGAATAAAATGATCATTTATTTGCCATGTATGAGAAATGTACAAGGCAGCATTCATCATTGTATTATCACCATCGGGATATCTTGTATCCAGCGGCACATTTTCTCCGGAAACAATATTCTCTTTGTTGGCAGTTGATTTTAGTGAATTAAATTGACCTTCTAATCCAAAACGAATATGGTGGGACTTAACTATTTTTTGAAGATCAAGATTTAGTCCCATTACATTTACTTTTTCAATTCGATGAAACAAATTATCGTTTTTGAATTTTCTTGAATGCCGACTTTCTTCAATGCTCTGGTAATTTAATCCGAAGTGAATATTTTGAAACACAGAAGAATCGTTCTTCATATTCAAATTATAAGCTGTCAACAATCTTTGTTGCGGGCCGTAATACCATTGGGCATAATTTAATCCTGAGGGACCAGGATCTGTTAACCGATCATATCTCGGGATATCAGAAGAATTGGAATACTGAATATTTAATTCATGAGACGAATGCATATTCTGCTGGAATAAAAATTTCTGCAATAAATCATATTGTGAATAACCACTTTGAACTTGTTTATAATTGTCGTTATTTACTACCAGAGAATCCACTCCATTGATTCGTTCAACATAGTAAGGTCTTTCGCCATAGCTTTCAGTGTAAAACGGATTTTGGTTAGAGCCACTTTTTACATCATCAAACTTTGAATATGTAAAAGAAGTGAGTGAAGCAAATTTTCTAGCTCCTAAATTAAAATCAAAATGACCGGCCATTTCATTATTAACGCTTCCATATCGGGTAAAAGCATTGGCCACTATTCTGGTTGGTTTATCACCTAAAGCGAGCAAAGGTCTTTTTGTATTCAGATGAATTACACCTCCCAAAGCATCGCTACCGTAAACAGTGGAAGAAGGGCCATACAATACTTCGACTCTTTCAAGAATATTATTGTCCAGAGTAACGATGTTTTGCAAATGACCTCCGCGATAAATAATATTGTTCATCCGAACGCCATCGATTACAAGAAGAATACGGTTTGCTTCGAAACCTCGAATTACCGGACTACCTCCACCCAACTGGCTTTTTTGAACAGATATATTTGCTATGTTCGACAAAAGATCAGCGGTAGATTGCGACTGAGAATTTTCAATTTCTTTTGCAGAGAGAACTTTCATTTGTTGAGCCACTTTCCCTTTTGACTCTTCAAATCTATTTGCTGAAATTACAATCTCGTCTAAAGAGATGTTTTTATTTTGGGCACTATCATTAGTATTGTCTTGTGAATATGAACAATGATAAATTAAAATCAACATGACCACAATTGAATATTTTGCAATTTTCATTTTAATGAAATATAAGTTTGATTTAACACTATAATTTTCTTGAACCATTTAATATGATTCAGGAAATAATTAATATAAACAGAATTGTGTTAAAGAAACTTAGGTGGTGGAGCTAGAATATCTCCGTTTTGAAAAACCACATCGGAATTAAAATGATGAAATAAAAACAGATGAAAAGATGGAATGGAAAAAGCATATGAAAAATCAGGAGAAATATAGATCAGAGAAATAAGCTTGTACAACTGATTTGGGAGTTGGCTGCATGGAATATCAGTTGCGTTTAATAAATTATTAATTATTTTAACGATGTTCTCTTCCTTGCTATCGTTAATGACAACCAGTTTAACGCTATCCTTTTCAATTAAAACAGATTTAACGTCGAACATTTTCCCGGCTAAAGAAATTTCCTTTGAATTTATCCGGCTATCTTGGTAAGTGCTTTTACTTAATATCAATTTTTCAAAGTTGGCATTTTCTTTCAATACAACATTACTCATTTTATACTGAACAAATCCGCGTTGAGCATTTAACAAAAACAACAAGCCGCCTGCTTGTAGAAGCAAAATAAATAAAATTGTTATGTATGAGGATTTTTTCAATTAATTGTATTCTTGAGCAAATATATATTAAAACGATTATCTTTTTTCTCTGATCCCATAACCATGATCACAATGTTGAAACCGCTGTCGCCTGCCATATGTCGCCCCTACGGGGCTTAATTCGTTGCGATATTCAACTGTCTACCGATATGGTGCCCCGATGGGGCTGTTGGCTGCGACTTTCAACTGTCTACCGATATGGTGCCCCGATGTGGCTATTTGTTGCGACTTTCAACCGTCTACCGATATGGTGCCCCGATGTGGCTGGATAGTTCTTCTAAGTTGAACGATGCAATAATAACATTACAACTTCAGACCTTTAACTTGACGGTTTGTTCACTCACCACTCACTAATCATCCAACTTACCATTCACTAATCCCGATTCACTAATCAGAACCCAACCATCTCTTCCGGCTTCACCCATTCGTCGAATTGTTCGGGTGTAACGTAACCTAATTCGACTGACATAGCTTTCAGAGTTTTTCCTTGTTTGTGGGCAGTTTGTGCAATCTCTGCAGCTTTGTAGTAACCGATTTTTGTATTCAAGGCAGTAACAAGCATCAATGAGTTTACTAAATTTTTGTTTATGTTTTCGTGAATTGGTTCGATACCAACTGCACATTTATCATTGAACGAAACACAAACATCTCCGATCAATCGTGCTGAGTGAAGGAAGTTAAAGATCATCACCGGTTTAAATACATTCAATTCAAAATGTCCTGTTGCTCCGCCGATATTAATTGCAACATCGTTTCCAAGAACCTGCGCAGCAACCATTGTCATGGCTTCGCATTGTGTAGGGTTCACCTTTCCGGGCATGATTGAAGAACCGGGTTCGTTATCCGGAATAAACAATTCACCAATTCCACAACGCGGTCCACTTGCTAACAAGCGAATATCATTACCTATTTTCATCATTGAACATGCAACAGTTTTCAAAGCACCATGTGCTTCAACAACTGCATCATGACCGGCAAGCGCTTCGAATTTATTTTCCGCAGTAATGAAAGGTAATCCGGTAAGTCTTGCAATGTGTTTTGCTACATTTTCAGAATATCCCTTTGGTGTATTGATTCCGGTTCCAACGGCTGTTCCGCCTAATGCTAATTCAGCAAGATGAGGAAGAGTATGTTCAATGGCACGAATACCATGATCCAGTTGAGAAACATAACCGCTAATTTCTTGTCCTAATGTCAAAGGCGTTGCATCCATTAAATGTGTACGGCCAATCTTCACAACATTCATGAAGTCTTTCGATTTCTGCGCAAGAGTATCGCGAAGTTTTTTGATTCCCGGAATTGTTACATTCACTAAAGCATAATATGCAGCAATGTGCATAGCTGTCGGAAATGTATCGTTCGACGATTGCGATTTATCTACATCATCATTTGGATGAATGATTTTTTTCTCATCCATCAAACTTCCTCCGCTGATTACGTGCGCGCGATAAGCGACAACTTCATTCACATTCATGTTTGATTGTGTACCTGAAACTCTCTGCCAAACTACTAGTCGAAATTGGTCATCAAGCTTTCCCGCAAGGATTTCATCGCAAACCTGACCGATTAAATCAGATTTCTCTTTAGGCAAAACACCGGCATCGACATTTGTCAGAGCCGCAGCCTTTTTCAAATATGCAAAAGCACGAATAATCTCTTTCGGCATTTTATTAATGTCTTGAGCGATTTTAAAATTTTCAATTGACCGTTGTGTCTGAGCACCCCAATACACATCAGCAGGAACTTCTACGATACTCATAGTATCTTTTTCTTT
>CAYHCU010000127.1:0-8441 GCA_964355035.1 uncultured Flavobacteriales bacterium
GCAGACAGTTGAGCAACAATCTAATCCCGCACTTGCCATAGCGTCAGCCGTTATGCACAAGCGTAAAAAAAATAATTATATTTGATACATAAAAAAACAAATAATTAAAATCAAAATGGCAAAAACAACAACAATCGCTGGAAACACATTTTTGTTTACTGGCAAATTAACAGAGTTTACACGCGAAGATGCAGAAGCACATGTAGAAGCCGAAGGCGGTAAAGTTTTAAGCGGCGTAAGTGCCAAACTAAATTACTTAGTAGTGGGCGAAGATGCCGGAAGCAAATTGGCAAAAGCCGAAGCATTAGGCACGGTTACTATTTTGCATGAAAAAGAATTTTTGATGATGATGAACTCTGGTAAACCGACAGCAAAAGTAAAAACAACAGAAACAGTAAAGTCCTCCGATAAAATTAATAAGGCGAAAGTCTTTGTTGGCAAGAAATTACTGGATGCGAAGACTGCTAAAAAATCTATATCTGACTATGTGGATTTGGATGAATATGACTCTATCGTTGCAAAGGCTGCGGCTATTCTTGCTGCAGAAGATTCAAGTTTGGATTTAAATGGGATAAAATATCTTGATTTGGAATCAGCAAAAGCACTATCTAAACATGAAGGGGAAAATACTTTATCATTGAATGGACTTTTGGAATTGGATTCTAATGTGGCCAAGGAATTGGCAAAGCACAATGGATCGATTTCATTAAATGGCCTTAAGACCATAACATCTGAATCAGCTCAAGCACTATCTAATTCCAAATTTGATATTTCGTTAGATGGGATAGAGGAATTGGATGATGTTTCTTTTTTTGAGAATCATACTGCATCACTTAGCTTGCAGGGTTTGAGTTCTTTAAATGATAAAATTTCTGAACAGCTATCTAAAAAGAAGGGAGAATTTGCTTTGCGCTATGATATAAGTGACAGCTTCAAAGAGCTGAGTCCGGCAAAGGCTAAATTGTTGGTTAAATTTTATTCATATTCAGAAATAACACTCGAAACCTTGGAAGTTCTGACCTTGGATGCGGTTAAGGAATTGGCAAAACATAATAATTCGATTTCGCTCAATCTGACTGAAATAAGTGTTGAATTGCTCAATGTGCTTAGCAAAGTGCATTTGAGTCTTAATAATGTAAATACTCTTTCAAATGACCATATCAAGGCAATTGCAAACTTCAAAAAGGGTATAGCATTAAATGGCTTAAAAGCAATTGACGTAAAAGCGGTCAATGAGCTTGTCAAGGTTGGCACAAAGCTCGAGTTGTTGGGAGTTGTTTCTATTTCTGATGAAGTGGCAAAAATTCTAGCCACTTATAAGGGAGAATTGCATTTGGGTTGTAAGACATTATCGGAGAAAAGCGCACAATATCTTGGTGAAGTAAAAAGAAAGCCGGGTAAGAATGAACTGCATCTTCCTAATATTGAAAGTCCCTCGTCTATAGAAGGTAAGGGAATTGATTTTTTAATGAAGGAGGGAATTACTTTACTCAGAGATTTTCCTAAACTTGACTTTAATGCAGAAAGAGTTGTCGGTATATGTTATGCATTAAAAGGTGGTTTGGACTATGCCTGGGAAATTGATAGTGATGTTTGGGAAAGTGTAAAAGAAGATGAGGAGGAATTTGGAACATTTAGAGAGATTGCGAAGTTGGGGCAAATCTATTGTGATGACTGGGTCCCTTATTTCCCCGAATCACTAAAAAAGAACTTTGAATTTTACAATCAACTAGCTGACTTGTGTAAAGAGTTGCCTATTGAATTCATTAAACTCGCTGATGAAAAAATTATGACCAACAAGGAATTAATGATGAAATTCCTTAAGTCTTATCAAAGTATCCATCACCTGTTGGAAGTGGTTGGTAAAAAATTGCAGGATGATAAAGATTTTGTTTTAGAGGCCGTTCGAGCTAAGCACGGTAACTTTGAGTTTGCTTCTAAGCGATTGCAGGATGACACCGATGTTATCAATTGCCTATTACTTTCAAAGGGTGGAGAGTATTCTATAGAGTATGCTTCGGATAAATTTAGAGCAAATAAGGAAATTGCAGCAAGGGTGTTATTGAAATCAGGTTCAGTCTTGCAATATTTTGATTCAAAAATTAAAGAAGATAGGGACCTAGTTAAAATGGCTGTTAATAATGATCCTTCAGCAATTCAATATGCATCGAAGGAATTGATTAGTGATAAGGAGTTTCTGCTTACTCTGAATCGATTCGATTTAACTAATGTGCCTAAAAATTTATTCAGTGATCAGGCGTTTTTAAAAGGAATAATTGAAAGCATATATCAGCATTATTTGTTAACCGAAAACGGATTAGACTCTGAAGAGGCTGCATTACTTATCGTTATATTTAAGAAGCGTGATATAGATAAGGAAACGTTTAAAAAGTTATTAGTGCTTTCCGATGATTTTGTGTCTGAAATTCCCGAAATACTGAAAAATGATTTGGAAATAGCAAAGATTCTGATTTCCAAAGATGTCTCCAATATGGAAAGTTTATCAGCTGCTATTCGTAAGATTAAAGAAATCAAAGCATTTTTTGAGCACATTGAAAATAGAGACTTTGAGGAGATGAGTGATGAAGACTTGTTGATTTTAATTCGCTATGCAGGTTATGGGGTGATCGACTATGAAAATGTCAAGTTATTTGCAAAAGCTGTAAAATTGCTAAATGATGCCAAACGTCTTGTTAAAAGAGAAACCAGCGCCTATCCGCATCTTATCGCTGATCTAAAGAAGAATAAAGAGGTAGCAGAAATTGCTATTAATAGATTAGGAGAAAATTTGAATAATTTTCCAAAAGAGCTTTTGAATGATACTGATTTTATATTGAGTTTATTAGAAAAGGAACCATTGATTCTCGAGTATTTGCCTAGTTCATATAAAAAAGATAAAAAGATTGCTTTATCTGTATTAAGTAAAGATATAAGATGTTTCCAGCATTTAGATAAATCTCTTTTCGGTGATAATGAGTTAATTGATTTGGTTATAAATGGAATTAATACCAATCCAAAGTATGGAAATTTCTCCGATTTGGATTGCTTAGAAAAAGTGCCCGATACAATTAAGAATAAGCCTGATTTTGCTATGCGTCTTGCAAAGAAAGGCTATGCCTTGGATTCATTCCAAAAAGACAAGAAAATTGTTTTAGAGGCATTGAAAATCAATAATTTTACTAATGTTGATGAAAACTGGAAACGAGATTTAGAGATTGCTCTGTTGGCACCATACAGTGGTGTGGAGCCAATAACAGAAGGCAATGTGTTGTTTAACCGGCCAAATTTACTTGCCATTAAGTTCTTGGAAGAAATATCTTCTACGGATGCAGACAACTTGGATAACGATGCAATTGAATTTATTCGGGCTTCAGGTTACGATTGTTTCATTGATAACCAAATTCCTAGGCAAGATTACGAGGAAAATGACTACGATGAAGATGAAGAAAGTGAAAACAGTGATGACGATAATAATGATGAAGATTAGTTTGACCGAAATATAATTTTTAAAAATGAAAATATCAAAAGATAAGGTGGTTGATTTAAGCTATCTGAAAGACCTAAGTTTTTCAGATTTGGAGATTGATGCTCCGGGCTTTAAAAATATTACCGCAATCAATGGTAATAAAAAGCTGAAGTCATTAGCGGTGAGGGGAGAGTATAAAAAATTATACTTACCTTCATTTGGCACTGATTTTCCAGGCTATATTACTGATACTATGGATTTAGGCGCAATAAAAAATTTACCGGCTTTGGTAAAGCTGATTTTAGGGCCGGGTATCAGGAATGTAGAATTTTTAAAAAATCTACCGTCAGTCGTTGAATTAAATATTGCAGATGCAAATAGTTTAAAAGGTTTAGAAAACTTAAAGAAATTACGCAAATTGACTATTGGAGAATGCTCAGGTCTTGATTCATTGCTACCCTTATTACAATTGAAACTTACTTCACTTGATTTTTTCTGCACTCGATTCGAAAAAAAACTATGGTTGAATTTTATTGAATTTGTAAATGCCGCTAATAAAGTGGAAGTAAATTTTGAAAAGTACAAGAACATTCCCAAAAAAAGGATTTTAGAAATTGAGAAAATTGAAGGTATTACTGAATTTAGTTTTAACGAAGACAGCTATTGGGGTAATAGTTTTGATTTTAAAATTGATAGAAAAGTGAAAAGAAAATAAATGTCAATTCAACCACTTAAACAATAAAAGAAATGATTTATTCTGTATTAATAAAAGATAGTGATTTCAGAAAAGTAGTTGACTTCATTTCTAAAAAATGGAATGGTAGTTTTGATAATTCCATGTCAATTAAAATTGGTAATAAATTAGTCAAAATTGACTCTTTCAAAAAGGCTTTGCAATATTATCATTGGCCTTATAAGATTAATAAGTCGCTTCCAGTTGGTTATGATTATTGCGGCAACAGTTATCAATCGAGTTCTAAAATTTTAGAATTAGCTTCCAAGAAACTCAATTCAAATGTAGACTATGGTGATGGTGCTACTATTGTTTTGGAGTGGGGTGGGGTTGTAAATAAGAATTTGAAGAGGGTTCAGAAGTGGAATTATCTGGAATTCAGGAATGAAGTAAAAATGGCACAACAAAATTGGAACGGATTCCTTAACAACGAAATAGAATTGGGAGCAAGTAGCATAAATTTCCATATCAATTCAGGCTTTTCAAAAATCTACTCTCTCATTTTAGATGATTTTATCATTTATGATAGCCGAACAGCTGCCGCATTAACAGCCATTATTTATGAAGTTCTCGGAAAGGTTCCTGATAATTGGATTTTAAAAGTACCATCTCCTCGGGTGGATATTGAGAAAAGAGTTCTTTCAAAATTTGGTAGAGTAAATACTATTAAACAATATTGGTTTTCTAATGTAATCGCTAGTGTTTTGGTTAATGAAGTTTGCAAAAAAATTAACTTGAAGGGGAAAAATGTCTCAACTCGCGAGGTTGAAGCAGCTCTTTTTATGTTGGGAGCAGACATTAGAAAATTGAAAGGACTTAACAAGCAAAAATGAATAAAATAAACACCTACAAAACAAAAGTTGCCTCGCGCTATATGCCAGTAAATCCTGAGCAAATAGGGCTAAAAATAATGGAGGCAGATTACTATTTTACTTCTATTAAACACGATGGTTATTTTGCTGCTTTAGAAATTAAAAATGGCAAAGCCACGCTGTATGATCGTAATGGTAATCCAAAAGAAATAAAAGCCATTACTACTGCGGCTAAATCCATTAAAGAGGATGTGATGTTAGCGGGCGAAATTTGTGTTTTTAAAAATGGCAAATCTTCCAACAATCGCGAAGTGGCAGCAGCGTTAGATGAACCAGAAAAATACGATATTCGTTTTGGTGTGTTTGATATT
This sequence comes from uncultured Flavobacteriales bacterium, assembly GCA_964355035.1. Lineage (GTDB taxonomy): Bacteria > Bacteroidota > Bacteroidia > AKYH767-A > 2013-40CM-41-45 > JADKIH01. Next base: position 5,383 of record CAYHCU010000127.1, read on the forward strand.
ATTTCATACAAAGGCGAAGAGCCAACTTTAGATGCAAAAGAAAAAACAGCCTTGATAAAAAAATTAGCTACCTCAAATGAAGTATTTGCTATTGAGCAAACCTTGATGGAAAGTAGAAAAGACATCATTGCTTTTTATAAAGACATTGCAGGTAAAGAAGAAGGTGCTGTGGTGCGTTCGGCTGATGGCATAATTTATAAAATAAAACCATCCATTACTTTAGATTTAGTTGTGCTCGGTTATGCATTAAGCTCAGGCGAAGATGAAATATTAAGAGAGTTGCTACTTGGCGTAGCTAAAGATAAAGGTGAGTTTCAAATAGTAACAAAATGCGGTAATGGTTTCTCTGATAAAGATCGCCAAGAATTTGTAAAAAAATTAAAACCACTAACGGTTGCAAGCCAATACACCGAAGTGTCGGGGGCTAAAACAGCTTTTATTATGGTAGAACCTATAATGGTAATGGAGCTTTCCTGTTTAGATGTTATTTCAGAAAGCACAAAAGGTGCCATTCGAAAAAGTGTTTTAAATTATACTAAAAAAGAAGGCTATACTTTAAAGGAACAAGCTGCTACCATCAGTTGTATTTCGCCAGTATTTGAGCGGTTTCGTGATGATAAAAAAGCAACTGCTACCGATGCTGGCGAACAACAGTTTAGTTATTTAATTGATGAAACTGCAAAAGACGAAAGTGCTGATGTAAAACCATCAACAATTAAGTTACGCGAAGTGTATACCAAATCAGGTAAAGGTGGCACAGCTGTTCGCAAATTTTTGGGCATACAAACACATAAAGAAAAAACAGGGCAGTATTCACCCTTTATTGTGTTGTATACCGATTTTAGTGCAGGCAGAAAAACACCATTGGAACAGGACATTTTTTTATGTTCCACAAGCAAAGACATGGAAAAGAAAATGGCAGCATTAGTAGAAGAAAATATTAAAAAAGGTTGGGAAAAAGTTTAAACTAAACATATGGCAAAAGCAATACAATTTGTTGCAGGTAAACTAAAGTTTGCAGCAGCACTCACCAAAATAGACCGAGATAAAGTATACGGTTTTATAGAAGTAAAAGTTAATGACGATAAAGGCAACCCATGCATAATGGGTAGTTTATTAGATGATGGAAGAACATTAGTTTTAAATGGCGCAACTGCCATGAAAACGGTAGATTCTAAATTTAATGAACTTGATAAAAAGGAATTAAAAGTGGTGTATCAAGATGGTAAAGATGCTGTGTTGGTTCCTTCAAGTTATGAAGGCGAAGTGAGTGTTACCGAAACTACTTTAGATGATTTATTTAATTTAGAAATTACAAGTGTATATCAATTAGATTTTGAAGATGCATCACAAAAAAAATCAGTTAGTGATTATTTAAGTGATGGAAAAGTAGCTCGCTTTGTATTTAATTACCGCGCCGATTATGAAGGAGCAGATGCTATTTTAGTTGCTAATGCAGGTGGCATTTTCGCCTTAACTGGTCGTATCATTGACTTTCCATATTTAGAAAATAAATTAGCGCCTTTAGCTGCAACCTTAATTGAGGAAACAGTTGAAGAAGAAGAAGGAATGGATTTTGGAATGTTATAAAAAATAAAAAAAATGGAATATATTGGAATAACTAAGGAAGAATTATTAAACAAGTTACCACGACTTTATCGCTTTGTGTCTATAAACGATACCTTGGAACTGTTTGAGTCTAAATCGCTATCATTTAGGAATCCATCACAATGGAACGATCCTTTTGAGTCATTTTACTTAAGCAAACAATATCAAATAAAAGATAAGATAATGGATTTGCCTATTAAGGATAAAATATTTGCTTGTTGTTTTTCCTCTGAAAATTATGAAGCTTCCTGGAAAATCTACACTCCAAATAATGATGGGGTTCGAATTACATTTGATACCGAAAAATTATTACATCAACTAAAATTACAAAATAAGGATGTTAAATTTTTTATAGGTAAAGTTAATTACCAAACCACCAGAGATTATTTTTCAATGAAAAATGAAGCTTCTGGTCTTGAGAAGGAAATAATGAATAAAAAAATTGGGAAACACCAAATCAGTTTGTTACTAAAGAAAAGAGTAGCATTTGAATATGAAAATGAGATAAGAATAATTGTAATTTCTAAAAAAAATAATCAAGTTAAACTGGAATTAGATCCAACTAAGTGTGGAATAGAACTAAATTTTCACCCTTTGATAGGTAAATTACATGCTAATATTTTGAAAAAACATTTTAACGAGAAGTATGAAATTAGGACTACCCATAATACTTTGTATAATGATGTTCCTAATCATCCAATTGTATTAAAAAAATAAAAGATATGTCAAGACAAATAAATTTAGCCGATAACAAAGGCCGCAATGCGGAAGTGATTTTTAAAAGTTTCACAAAAAAGCCGTTAGTAAAAACAGTAACGCCAAAAGGTGAAGCAACGCAAACAGTGCGCGTGTTAAAATCTGTTGCCGAAAATTCATATGAATATTTACTAAAATCAAAAGGAGGTGATGAAGCGGTGGCGCAATCATTGATAACATCTGATCCTGAGTTTGATGTTTCAATGACTGGTCTTTTTGTTGATGAAACTAGTAAGGTTTATATTGATTCAGATTTGAAACCTGTGTTTAGAATTAAGAAAATCGAAGCTGTTTATTTACCAGATGGTACATTAAAAGAAGAACGAACTCCAAAAGAAACCATTGCAAATATTTTAGCGGAAAATCCCATAAAACCTGCTGGGAAATTATTGCCTATAAAGGAAGTATATAACAAATTTGTTTTTTCAAAAAAGTATCAGTTAACTCATATCAATGGCTTGACATTCGATTTTTTATATGAAATGGCTGCGGACTTGCAAGAAAAAGAGTCAATGATGATGCTAGCTGGAGGGGTAAAAGGCAATGAACCATTGGTGTTTCAGGATGGAGGAAAAACGTATCGCGCCTTTTTGGAAGGCAGAGTAAAAGATAAATCTTATATTTTATTAATTCATCTTTCTAATTTAGAATTGAAGGGCATTAGTAAATAAAAAACGCCAGTGCATAATCGAGTA
>CAYHCU010000128.1:0-8429 GCA_964355035.1 uncultured Flavobacteriales bacterium
TTCAAAGTTCAAAGTTCAAAGTTCAAAGTTCAAAGTTCAAAGTTCAAAGTTCAAAAGAGGGCATGCAATGTATAAATCATTTATTAATTAGCACTAATTAAATTAATAAACTCTATGAACTTTTATACACCGATTCTAGACTCGAAAACTTTGAACTTTGAACTTTGAACAAAAAAGAGTAAAACAGTCCCAATTCCAATCCCAATGATTTCATCCCTCATAGCTCGTAGGTATTTCTTCAGCCGCAAGTCGCAGAGGGTAATTAATATCATTTCACTTATTTCTATCGTCGGTGTAACAATTGGAACGGCGGCATTGATTATTGTGCTTTCTGTGTTTAATGGCTTTGAAGGACTTATTAAAGAACTTTATAATTCTTTTGATTCTGATCTGCGGATTACTATCAACGAGGGAAAATCTTTTACTGCCGAACAAGCAAAACTCGATGAGCTGAAAAAAATTAACGGCGTGAAGTATGTCGTAAATGTGTTGGAAGAAAATGTGCTCGTGAAATATCGCGACAAGCAATTTACCGCTACCATCAAAGGTGTTAGTGACAATTATTCCCAGGCAACCGGCATTGATTCTATGCTTACCGATGGGAAATTTATTTTGCAACGTGGCGATACGAATTTTGCCGTTGTCGGCGGAGCGATTGCATATAATTTGCAAATGAGTATGAACGACTTGTTTACGCAATTGGAAATTTATGCCCCGAGAAGAATGGCTACTTCTTTCACTAACCCCGAAGAAGCATTCAACAAAAGATACATTTCACCCTCTGGAGTATTCGCTATTCAACAAGAATTCGATGCGAAATATATTATCGTCTCGCTTCGTTTTGCCAATGAAATATTTGAATACGATAACCACCTTACAGCGTTGGAGATTGCAACTACGGATGCCGCAAATGTCGACCAACTACAAAACGACATTCAAAAAATACTTGGCAATAAGTTTATAGTGAAAAACAGATACCAGCAACACGAACTCATCTACCGTATCATGAAATCGGAGAAGTGGGCAGTGTTTCTTATTCTTACTTTCATTCTCATCATTGCAGCTTTCAATGTGATTAGTTCTCTTACGATGTTGGTCATCGATAAAAAGAAGGACATTGCCGTTATGCAATCTTTCGGCGCCGATGTTAACTTACTTCGTAAAATATTTTTATTCGATGGATTGTATATCACACTTACAGGTGCTTTAATCGGATTGGCAATCGGTTTTATCATCTGCTACCTCCAACAAAAATTCGGCTTCGTTGAACTCGGCGGTTCCGGTTCATTTGTGATTGATGCTTATCCGGTAAAAATGTTGCTGATGGATTTCCTCTATGTGTTTGGGGCGGTTGCTGTGATCGGATTATTGGCAGCCTGGTATCCGAGTCGGAGACTGATAAAGAAAGAGATTAATTTGAAGCTGATATAAAAAACCCTTTGCACGGCCCTTAAGGGCCGTGCAAAGGGTTTTTTATATCAATTTCTTAGCAACAAGATACTCCGCAATCTGCACAGCATTCGTAGCCGCACCTTTCCTCAAATTATCTGCAACGATCCACATGTTCAAAGTATTTGCCTGCGACTCATCGCGACGTAAGCGGCCGACGAAAACATCGTCTTTGCCCTCTGCATATAGCGGCATTGGATATTCTAGTTTGGAAACATCGTCTTTTAAGATCACACCTTTTGTGTCTTTGAGAATGGCGCGAATCTCTTCAAGGGTATAGTCTTTTGAAAATTCTATATTTACAGCTTCACTATGTCCACCTTTGACGGGAACACGGACGGTAGTTGCGGTCAGACGAATTGAATCGTCGCCTAAAATTTTTCGCGTTTCATTGACCATCTTCATTTCTTCTTTCGTGTAACCGTTGTCTAAGAATGAATCAATGTGCGGAAGTACATTCATGTCGATCGGATATGCATACGCCATTTCACCTTGTACACCGCTGCGTTCGTTGAACATCTGGTCCACCGCTTTTTTTCCTGTGCCTGAAACAGATTGGTAAGTGGAAACTACAATTCGTTTGATGCCGTATTTTTTATGCAGAGGATTTAACGGCAAAACCATTTGTATCGTAGAGCAGTTTGGATTAGCAATGATCTTATCTTCCTTTGTCAACACATGTGCGTTGATTTCGGGTACGATTAATTTTTTCGTAATATCCATTCGCCATGCAGAGGAATTATCGATGACAGTTGTTCCTGCAGCAGCGAACTTCGGTGCCCATTCGAGCGAAGTATTTCCGCCGGCAGAGAAAAGCGCAATGTCTGCTTTCATCGCTACTGCATCGGCCATGGAAACAACTTTGTAAGACTTACCGCGGAAGAATACATCTTTGCCAATCGATTTTTCCGAAGCAACCGGAATTAATTCGTCGACAGGAAAATCACGCTCTTCCAATACCTTCATCATTATTTGTCCAACCATTCCGGTGGCACCGACAACTGCTACTTTCATACGGTTCTTTTATTATCCTTATTATATGGGGTAACGAATACGCTTTCGCTACCGTAATTTTGTCTGCAAATTAAGCAATAGCTCTTATGCGGAACGTCCTCTTACTCATTTTTTCTTTGCTGGTTACAGTTGGCCGGGCTCAGCTGGTTGACAATTTCAGCGACGGTGATTTTACCGGAAACCCACAATGGAGTGGCAATACTTCCGACTTTATTATCAATTCCGCCGGTGAACTGCAATCGAATGCTGCAGCAGCCGGGTCGTCCTATTTATCTGTGCCCGTTGTTTTGTCGTATAGCGACACTCTCGAATGGCGGATCAAAGCGCATTTGGCTTTTGCGCCTTCATCGGCGAATAATGCTCGAATCTATCTTTTGGCGGATACGAATATCCCGCAACAAATTCTCGGTGGATATTTCCTCCAACTTGGTGAAGCACTTTCCAATGATGCTATTGAATTGTTCAGGCAAACCGGAACGGTCATTACTTCCGTTTGTCGCGGACCGGATGCACAAATCGCAGGCGCTTTTGAAATTGCTATCCGCGTGCTTCGATATCCTACCGGCGATTGGGAGATTTTTTCCGATGAAAATCTTGCAGGAAATTACGTGCAAATCGCTTCCGGTTTTGATGCGGGAATTCCGACGCCAAACCATTTCGTCATTTCGTGTGACTATACTTCAGGAAATCTTCAGCACTTTTATTTCGACGATGTATATGCAGGAAACTATATTCATGATCGGATATTGCCTTTTTGCTCATCGATATTTGTTTCTTCTGATAGCACAATTTCGCTTTCGTTTTCGGAGAAACTGAATCATTCTCTTGCTAGTCAAACCTTAAATTATACAATCATTACTATCGGAAACCCTTCACAATTGACAATTGATTCAATAAATGATTATCGAATTGAATTGATGTACAATCAGCATTTTGTTTCGGGCACAGATTATCAATTAAGTCTCACGAACCTTCAAGACATGGCCGGGAATAGGATGAATGATACAACAATCAACTTTACTTACTATCCAATTGGTTCAGGAAATTTAAACGATATCGTTATTTCTGAAGTGTATTTCGAAATGTCGTCTATCAGTCCGCTGCCCAATGCTGAATTTGTGGAGCTATACAATCGATCTGATTCTGCCATAAATTTGCAGAACTGGACGATTAGCGATGGCTCTTCCGATGGCCTTTTTCCGGATTATTTACTCAAGCCAAAACAGTATTTGGTGGTTTATGATCAGCAAAACGAACAGCTCTTTTCTACATTTTCAAACAGGATTGGAGTGGTAGGTTTTCCGGGATTGAACAACGATACGGGCGATACTTTGACGATTAAAACGGACCAAAATGTGGTGATCGAAACAGTTAGTTTCAACGACAACAGCTACCATGATTCCAATAAAAAGAACGGTGGTTGGACGATTGAGAGAGTCGATGTTAACTTTACTTGTGCCGATGAATTGAATTGGAAAGCGTCCGAAAGTTCTTTTCATGGGACACCTGGAGTAGCCAATAGTGTAGCAGGATTTTATGCTGATAACACGGTGCCTTTTGTTCGAAATGTATTTTTACTCGATTCAACTCATGTGCAGGTCAATTTTAGTGAAGCATTGTTTTCTATTATCATTCCTACAAATTTTAATTCAATTGATAGTGATGGAGGCATTAATGATTGTATTTCTGTGAGTGCTGTGAATGATAGAAATTTTGTTCTGGACTTCTCAACTATGTTTTCTGCAGGTATTCATCAACTGAAAATTCTAGATACTTTGAGTGATTGTTCAGGAAATATAGTGGACAACTCGAGGTTGTATCGTTTTGGAAAAGCGGTGAAAGCGGAGGTGGGCGATGTGGTCATCAATGAACTTTTGTTCGATCCCTTTGATGGTGGGGAAGATTTTGTGGAGCTGTATAATTGCTCACCGCACATTATCGATTTGCATCATTGGACAATTCAGGAAACGGATTATGAAGAGGAGTCCGACGTAAAAGACGAGACACTTTTGAGTGCGGAACATCAGATCATTTTTCCCGGCGAGTTCTTGGTTTTTACCCGTTCTGTGAAATCGCTTTTGAGCAATTATTTCTGCCCGAATCCGACGGCAATTTTGGAACTTAAAGATCTGCCGGACTATAATGCTGACGAAGGCAGGGCACTTGTTCGCGACGATTTTGGAAACAAGATCGACGGTTTCCAATATTCCGATAAGCTGCATTTCTATCTTTTGAATTCTCCAAAAGGTGTTTCTCTCGAAAGGCTGAATGGTTATTCCGGCAACATTGAAAATGTGCAATGGCATTCTGCCGCTGCTTCGGTCGGATTTGCAACGCCGGCCTACAAGAATTCTCAATCGCTGACTTTTGAAGAATCGGATGCTGTCATCGATATTCCCGAAGAAGTCTTTTCTCCCGATAATGATGGCTATCATGATTTGCTCGCCATCAACTACACATTCGAAAACCTTGGCGCAATTGTCAGTTTTTTGATTCTCGACAAAGATGGAACAACAATTCGCACATTGGCTCAAAACGAAACCTTCGCAAACGAGGGTCAGATTTTCTGGGATGGATTTTCGGACGATGGTAAAATGGTGTTGCCTGGAAGATATCTCGTCTTTGTGAAAACCTTTTATCTCGAAGGGAAAAGTGCTGTATATCGGAAGAGTTGTGTGGTGGCAGTGAAGGGTGGGTAAGGCAGACTAAGTCAAAAGGTAGAAGTCAAAAGTCAAAATGCAACCAAAAGAAATCTCGAACGCTTTCCTGAAACCTGTAGGCTTTAATTAACTGAGAATGAAAAAAATCAATTGGTCACAAATTGTGACCGGTTCGAGAATTTAAAACATTCCTCATTATTGCCCTATGCCTTTACCGAGCAAGGTGTCTCGTTTATAACAATTAAATATTACAAGTGCTCATGTTAAAATAGGTAGATTTGACAAGAATTATTTTGCATACCTTTAACATATAAAAAGTGTAAATTCATTTTCAGAAAAAATAAAAGGTAAAAAAATACAAATGAAATCGTTCAATTTTAATTTATCAGAAGAGACAACAAAAAAACTCTCTGATATTCATGAAAATTACATCAAGCTCAGGCATATCTCCTCCGATAATTTTGATAATTTGGAACAGCAGTTTATTATTAGGACTACCTATCCAGACAACAGTGTAGTTTCAAATATACTTTCTTGTGGAGCATTTATTTCAGTTTATACCCGTGAACCCAAACTAGATATTGAATATCCTATTGAAGACTGTCCCTATACCACAATAGAGGCTGTAAAAAAAGACTTTAACGCAAAATATATTTTCCAGTATGAAACATTAGAGGATATTTTAAAAAATGCAACTGAAAAAGAAAAGGAAACTAAAATTAAAGTTGAGCAGGAGGTTAATGAATGGATTGAGAAAGTTGACAAATTGTTTGATACAACAGCCGATTGGATAAAACAATATGAACGGAATATTAAAATAACAAAAAGTAAGTCCTTAATAAGAGAAGAAATATCTGGTGCGTACGATGTTAGTTTCTTAGAAATTGTAATTTTTAACAAATTAACAATTCGCTTTGAACCGATCGGAACTTTTGTTCTGGGAGGTAAAGGGAGAATTGATATTAAGACAAATTTTAGACCGTTTGACAGCTATATGTTGGTTCTTCAACCAATAGGAGGTATTGAAAAATGGTTTTTAATAAAAAACAGAGACAACTCTTCAAAAAAAGAATTTTCTCAATCCCAATTATTAATATTGATTGAAAATGCTATCAAGACAAAAGACAATTGAGTATAATAGTAAGTTAACCGAAATAAATACTTACTGCAAGTTAATACGTCTTGGCTCAAAGAATTTGGAAACAAAGATTAAGCAATCAGATTTTCAAAACCAAAATAATTTAATAGGCATTGATGTAAATCTATTTATTCAGGAATATAATTACAGAGCAAATTCATCAACATTTTTAATGTTGATTTCGGAATTCGAACGACTTTTGTATATAATTTGTATTTCTGAGGGAAAGCGAATCAAAGAAGATGTTCAAAAAGAATTCTCTACTGAAAAATTTTTGGACAATTTTATTATTTACAAAACAAAAAAAGATTTTTATCCCTTAAGCTCTATTAAAAACATTTACAGCAAAATATCAGCTATTGATTTACAATATATTTCTGAATTAATCGACTTGAGAAATTTTATTGCTCACGGCCAAAAAGAAAAAGAAGACTTGGGAAAATCGGACATTAATATTATATATGACCTTGACACAATAACAAAAAAACTCTGCGAATTATTGGGTAAAATTTAGATATAAGTTAGGAATTTTTTCTCTCTCCTTGGAAAAGAAATGTGATCCCCTTAAACACTTAAACATTTAACCCATTTAAACCAATTTCACCAGAAACGGCAACCTTAAAAATGCTCAATCCAACCTAATCTCGTGCTATGGATCATTTTTGCGATCGGAAATTCTTCCTAACTTTGGTTACTAACCCTGCTCGCCATGAAAAAAACCACTCTTTTTATCGCACTTGTTTTATCGGCATCAACTTCGTTCAGTCAAACCATCCTTGGCATAAATGTCTTGCCACCTTCTCCGACAACAAATGATGATGTAGCAATTATTGTTACTTCAACTTTTACAAGTGGTGGATGCGATTTGCAATACCAGAATTTCAATATCGTTGGGAATACCATCAGCACCTACCAGTTTCATTGTCCGGGAATGCTAACGGTAATTTGCACGAGTATTGATACGATCCATATCGGGCAATTTGCTGTTGGCAATTATTTTGTCGAATCAAATTTGTTTGCGGGTGGATATGATAGCTTAGGACATTGTTCCTCCTATTCGCAAACAGATCAATCTGCCATACAATTTTCAGTTTCGCTGGAGTCCGGTATCAATGAAAACAATCAATCGGCACCAAAAATTTTCATCAATAGCGAGAAAATAAAAATTTCTAACCTCACAGGAAATTTTAATTTTGTTCTCTACGATATTTCCGGGAAAGAAATTATGTCGAGACAAGTTTCGTCGAAAGAAAATGATTTCTCTATCTCCGTTGATGCGGGAATGTATTTTTACTCGATTAGAAAAGAAGGAATGAATGGCTATACAGGGAAGCTACTGGTTTCCGAGTGAGCTTTAATTTGTACCTGAACAAGGTAATGATCGTTAGTTTACATTCCAATTACTACTGACCAATTACTACTCACTTTTTTACTATACCATGATTTCATTCTTCAATTTGTCGACAGATTAAATATTTTAGTTAATAGATGCTTTATGGAGAATTTTTAAACCATTTTTAATATTCAAAGTAAGGCAATTTAAACAACATAGTTTATTATATGATGTGAAAATGATCAAACTTTAATATCAATATGATTAAGGATTAAATTTGCTATCGATTAGAAAGAAAATATTCCTTCCATCATAAATTTTAAATTATGAGTAAAAGTTCAACTATAAAAGTTCAAGATAACAATATAAATATTTTAACGGAAGGGGATATTGATTTTATCTCCTTAACTGATATGCTTAAGGCAAAAGATGGGGCTTTTTTTATTAGTGATTGGCTAAGAAATAGAAATACTCTTGAATACTTAAGCATTTGGGAATCAATTAACAATCCAACTTTTAATTATGGCGAATTCGCCATAATTAAAAGCCAAGCCGGATTAAATTCTTATAAAATAAGTGTGAAAGAATGGGTAGCTAAAACCGGTGCAATTGGAATTAGAGCTAAAACCGGAAGATATGGTGGTACTTATGCTCATAAGGATATTGCTTTTGAATTCGGCACATGGATTAGCCCTGTTTTTAAACTCTATTTAATAAAAGAGTTTCAGAGACTTAAAGTTGAGGAGTCAAAGGAAAAGAATTTTGAATGGGACTATAGAAGATTTTTATCTAAAGTAAATTATAGAATTCACACAGATTCGATTAAGGAAATTAG
>CAYHCU010000129.1:0-8384 GCA_964355035.1 uncultured Flavobacteriales bacterium
GTCTCCCAATGGGACGCGAACCGCATTCGGAAGATGAATCAAGGCAAAGCCGCTTATTCAAAGGAATAGAATGCGGTTGGGGCAGGTGGGGCCTTTTTTTGGTTACCTTTTTTGCTGTGCACACCGTGGGCAAGCAAAAAAGGTAAAAAGAAAGCAATAGGGTTCAAATACATTCAGCATTTGTTGGGTGCGACAAGGCTAGTATTATTTTTTCTAGACTCTGATGAATACAATCCTTAAAAAACAATGTTTACATCCGTTCGCACAAAGGCTACAGATCTAAAACAATAAAAACTCAGAAACTGACTTTTCTACAAGGCATCCCTTCAACCGGACCTGCTATTGCAGGACGATTGATGGAGAACTTTGGAAATATTAAATCAATTGTAAATGCCAGCACAGAAGAACTGAAAAAGATAAAAGGCATAGGAAAAATAAATGCAAAGAGAATTGTTGATTTTTTTTCCGGGTGAGGCGGGAAGATTGTGGTTGAGCAGAATTTAAGGAGTTTCTTTCGAATTTCGGAAGGGTGGTTTTTTTAGTTTCCAAACTGGTGGAATTTGTCTATAAACTTTGGAATTAGGTACACATCAAGCGACATTCCGCCGGGAATAGTGCTGACAAGTAGTTAAATACTTAGTCTTTTCAAGAAACCGAAATTTTATATGTCAACAGTTTTTACGGATTTTCAATATTCCACTCAGCAGACCTTTTCAAAAAAACTCTTTTTTACCTAAAATAAATTCCCGTACTTCCCCTAAAATGGAAAAACACATTCTCTCTAAATCCACCTTCATAAAGGGCTGTCAGTGTACTAAGGCTTTGTACTTGAGTAAGAATAACCGTGGACTGAGAGAAGAGCCGGATGCAGCATTGCAAGCGATTTTTACGCAAGGGAAGAAAGTCGGGGAGCTGGCGCAGCAGTTGTTTCCCGGTGGAGTAGATTGTACTCCGTTAAGTGTATTCAATTTTCAGGAAGCGGTGTTGAGGACGAGGGAAGAGATTGCGAAGGGAACGAAAGTGATCTACGAAGCAGCGTTTCAGTTTGATGGTGTGTTGGCGGCATTGGATATTTTGGTGAAGGATAGAAGTGGGTGGAAAGCGTACGAAGTGAAAAGTTCGACGAGTGTTTCGGAGACGTATGAGCTGGATGCGACGATCCAATATTTTGCCATTACAAATTCGGGAATTCAGTTGAAGGATATTTCAATCGTTTATATCAACAATCAGTATGAGAAGAACGGCGCCATCGATGTGCATGAACTCTTTACAATTACATCGGTGAAAGAAAGAGTGCAGGAATTATTACCGGAAATTCCTTCAAAAGTTGCTGAGCTGAAAGCAGTGTTGAATAAGAAAAAGATCCCGGATGTAGATATCGGTCCGCATTGCAGCAGTCCGTATGCTTGTGATTTCGCAGGACATTGTTGGCAGCATATTCCCGACTATTCTGTTTTTAACATTGCGCGTTTAACGGAAACAAAAAAGTTTGAGCTCTACAAAAAGAACGTCATCAATTTCATTGACATACCGGAAGATTATCCGCTGAACGAAAGTCAATGGATGCAGGTGAACAGTGAGCTGAATAATACAACCACAATCGACAAGAAGAAAATAAAAGAATTTGTGAAAGAATTGCAGTATCCATTGTACTTTATGGATTTTGAAACGTTTGCTACTGCTGTTCCGGTATTTGACAAAAGCAAACCGTATCAGCAACTGGTGTTTCAGTATTCGCTTCACATTTTACCTTCGGCAAAAGGAAAGTTGCAGCACAAAGAATTCCTTGCAGAAGCAAACGGCAAGGATCCGCGGATTTTATTTATTGAGAAGTTAATCAACGATTGTGGTATAACCGGCGATATTCTTGTCTACAACATCGGTTTCGAAAGAGGAAAGTTGTCTGAACTTGCCTCGTCATTCCCAAAATATAAAGTTGGAATCAATAAAATCATTGCACGCTTGAAAGACCTGATGATTCCGTTTCAACAGCGGTGGTATTATACTCCGTTGATGCAAGGATCTTATTCCATCAAAAAAGTCTTACCGGCGCTCGTGCCGGAGATGTCGTATTCGGATCTCAACATTCAGGAAGGTGGGACAGCAAGTAATGTGTTTGCTGCAATGGTGATGGGTGAATACACCGGTGATGTAGAACAGACGCGAAAGGATTTGCTGGAGTATTGCGGGATGGATACGTTGGCTATGGTGGAGATAGTGAAGAAGCTGTAATAACGAGTAAGGATTTGTCAAAGATGTTTTTCCACCAACTCTTTAATTTCTTGTGAAGTTACGCCATAACATTTTAGTTCTTGAAAGGCTTTTCCGATTCTGTATTCCAGTTTCTGTTCGGCAGATTCAACAAGAGCATCAGCGTTTACAATTGTCAATTGCTCGCTTGGTTTGTTCCGGAGTTTTAAAACATCTAATTCAGTATAATTCAGAGGGAGATCAAGCGTTACTTTATTTTCCGGATGTGCATTCTGAATTTTGAAGCCAAGTCCTCTTGTAAAAAGACCACCTGCTTGCATTTCGCCGTCATGAAAAGTCGGTGCAAAAATGGTTCCTGAATAGTCTGTGAGGATCAAATAAAAATATTCAAGTGAAAGAGTAAAACTTCCCCAGCCTTTCGTATTGCAAAACAATTTTTCCGTCCCGCCGGTAATATGCAAAGACACATACTGCGGCTGAATCCGAATTTCTAATGTTGCAGCCATTTTAGCTTTCTTAGAGCGCGGGAGAACATTAGCACGCAGTCGCTTTATCTTTTCAAGAATCTCCACTTTGAAGCAACTAAAACTTATTTCTTCCATCTTGGTAAAGGGTTAATTTTGGTAAAGCAAAATAAGGTTTTTTTGAATCGAAGTTGAAAAAAAAAGACTGATTGTTTTCATGTGGGAAATTGGAAGGTTGAATTTTTTTGCCACTTCTGTATTAAAATATCTCCAAGTTACCAACGCTAAATCCTCGAGGTTTTAAGGTCCCTCAATTTTTCGAAGTGTCAATTTCGCTCAAATTACTCTCTTTTTCCTTAACCATAGAATCTTTTACTAACAACGACACATTCCATCTCCCCACTACCTTATCTTTAGCAAAAAGAACCTCAAACCCTACACACTACTATGGAGTCGAACACAATTCCGATCAACCATTTTCAATCAGAAACTTTTGAAGTTGAAAATAAATTTTCTAAAATAAATGTTGGTGATGTTTTTAAAGAAAAACATCATTCTTACCTGAACGAGTTCACCTTGTTTTTGGCCCACTTCAATGCTATTCCAAATTTCATGCATGAAATTAATATTGATTGTAAGAATGCAATTAAATGGTTTAGCAAAGCATATAAGGAGGAGATTAAGGATGTGCACTATAGCAAACGATACTTTGACAGAAATAAAAATGCGGAAATTGATGACATTTTTTATTTTTTGTATGACGATTTGATGGTGAATTTCGATACGAACCAATCGATTGCCAGATTTTTATTTCGCAAGACGGATATCTCCAGAGTTGAAAATGTTGTTAAAGGGATAAGGAAGTTCAAAGGGCGCAAGAAACGCAATCCGCATATTTCACTGTTGATAAATACTCAATTTGGCATAGACCTAAAATCAATGCCGATTTCGAAATTAAAATGCAACATTGAAGATAATTACAATGATGATTTCAAAGAGATTGATCAAATCATCATGAGTAGACTATCAAAGAAGAACGATAAAGGTTTGGTCTTGCTGCATGGCAAACCCGGAACCGGAAAGACGTCCTATATTAAACACCTTGTTTCAAAGTTGAATAAAAAAATTATCTTTTTTCCTCCGAATATGGCAGGAACAATTACGAATCCTGAGTTGCTCACCACTCTGATTGATAATCCCAATTCAATTTTTGTAATTGAAGATGCAGAGAACATTATTGTTGATAGGGAAAAAGATGGTAGCTCACCGGTTTCTGCTTTGCTGAATATTTCTGATGGTCTGCTTTCTGATTGTCTGAATATACAGATCGTATGCTCTTTCAACACCTCACTTTCAAAAATAGATGATGCCTTGTTAAGAAAAGGTAGACTGATTGCCAAATATGAATTCGGCGAGTTAGAAGTTGGAAAAGCACAACGCCTTTCTGATAAATTAGGCTTCACTAGAAAGTTTATTTCACCTATGGCGCTTACTGATATTTATAATCAGGAGGATAAGAATTTTGCTGGTGAAAAAAGTAAGAGTCCGATTGGGTTTAAGACGGTGAGTAGTAATTAATTTTAGTATTAAAGCTAAGGTCTGTTTTTGAATATAACACGATAGGTGGAATGTTAAGCGAAAATTGGAAATACACTTTGGAATTAGGTAAACATCAAGCGACATTCCGCCGGGAATTGAGGAGATAAGTTGTTAAATGTTTAGGCTTTTCAAGGAACTACCAAGAATTACAATTCAGCACACCACCTTCCTTAGCAATATCATTACAATCAATAGCCAATACTGTTTGTCCTTTGAAATGTTCTTCGAATAGCTGAACAGCTTTTTCATCAGTATTGAATACAGGAACAATTAGTGCATGTGACATTTTATAAAATTTACGGAAGTATCCAAAAGGTGCTTCCGACCACCTTGTTAATTAAATCCCGAATTGCTCTCCTGACCCCAATAATCCACATAAATCCCGCCCTATTCAGCTCGCTTTCCCAGCTTTTAATTAAAATTTGTCAACACAGGTCAAGTCAGCCGGTTTGTTTTGGGAATTTTATAACTTGTCCACCAATTGAAAATCTTAGAATTATAGAATCAAATTATGTTTGAACAAACTTTAAAAAATATTTCAAGCTCGTTTAGGGGTGCTGACGGAAAATCTATCTCCGCAGAAGAGTTTATGGAAAACTTATTCGGAAAACTCCCCGACTTATTCAAGAACGTAGACGAGCTAAGAGTCTTGTGGAGTAATCCCCTAACCCGAAGAACACTCTTGGAAAAATTAGAAGAAGCCGGCTTTGCACAGGTAGACTTACTTTCGTTACAAGAGTTATGCAGCTTGGAAAAGGGCGATTTGTTGAACGTATTGGAATACTTCAGCAAGCCGCTTTAAGACTTACGTAATCAAGCGATCCGCTCGGCAGACTCTTCAATCGTTCATCCATCAGCTTTAATATTCCACGAAATACAATTCAACACACCGCCTTCTTTTGCTATATCATTGCAATCAATAGCCAAAACTGTTTGTCTCTTAAAAAGTTCTTCGAATAGTTGAACAGCCATATCATCAGTATCTGTATTGAAAACAGGAACAATGACAACGTGTGACATTTGAAGGTAATTAAGATAAAGCCCTTTGGCACTCATGAATGTTGGATCCGGAGGAGGAAGATAGGGTAGTTCGATACAATTCAAACCTTCTTTTTTCAGGATTGCTCTGAGTTCTTTTTCGCAGTCCGGATTTTCACCGGTAGGCTGATTGATTAAGACAGTATCGTTGTCTAAAAATCGCACCATGCCGTCTGCATGACCGGTGAAATCGTTTTTGTCCCAGGGAATAAAAATGATTTTGTCAAAATTGAAAATAGTTTGTAGTTCAGATGTCAATTGTTTTTTGCTAATTGATTTGTTTTCGTAAAAAACTTTGTCGCACATCACAAGAGTATTTGAAGAGCGTATCACATTTCCTCCATCAATAGTCAGATCAGATTTTTCCCGCTGCAACTTCATTTTATTACAGATCATGTCGACATCAGAAATAGTTGAATTGTCAGGTGCTTTTTTTAAATAGTCCGGGTTGTACTTGAACTGTATAAAATTATTTTCATCAATTTGAATTGGCATATAATCTACCGCCCAAATATCTTTTGTATCCGGAATTAATTTGAAATCTATTTTGTTATTGTCCAATAGCGTTTTTAGCTGCATATAAAACTCAGGATAAAAAAGAGGCAGCGTATCTGCCAGGAATAGGCGGTTTGTTTGAGAATCGGGGATCATTTTTGTTTTAGTTTATTTTCAGAGGAGTAGCATAAAGCGACGAGACGCCTACCGCCTTAGCTATGAATATAAAAATCGTCTTTTTGACTTTGAGGTATGTGATTAAATGTACAGTAAATTCCTATGGAATTTCGTAGCAATACTTTTATATCCCCCTTAAATTTGCACTTGCGTGTCATCCTGTAAGGAACTTTTAGGTCTCTTTGTACGACTGATTGTTTATCGCAATTTTACTTTAGACTAGCTGTGCACCGTCTCCACTCGGCAATTTCTATGCGATGTGATCAGGTTACAGAATCAATAATTATTCTTCTCAACGTTAAATCTCTCTGCGAAAAATCTGCGATATCCGCGAAATCAGCGGGAAATAAATACAGGAAAATCAATGTCGCTTTGGTAAGGCAGAATGACGCTTGAGTACGAATGTATTTTAAGTGCTTCCCAATTTCCGCTTAACATTCTGCCCAGCGGAACTCTAGGAATGGCGGCACACTAAAACCAATTTGGACTCACCTTTCATAGCGGATAGCAAACATTTGAACTCTCTAGTAAATTAAGTCTCTTCACAACTTCTAACTCTGAAATAACAGTCCATTATTTGAAAATCACTTTCCTGAAAGACTGTTGTCTACGCGAAGAATCATAGAGCGAAAGAGGAGTAGATTTCATTTTCAAGGTGAGAGCGAAAATGCCCGCCTAATCCGAAATTCGCATTCCGAAATTCGGTTTGCTGTCGTACTAAGAATACTCAAAGTTTTCGGAGATGAGTTTTGAAAAATGCTTTTAAACTTTCGTTTTTTTGATTTTCCGGACACACTCTCTGCATCCACTCTCTGCGGATTTTCTGCGCCTTTCTGCGGGAGAAAATAATTTCCCGTTGAGATACGAAGAAAGGTCTTTTGCTGTCGTACTAAGAAACCTACGAGTTCCTTACAGGATGACGGTCGTGCTCTTTTATAGGGAGGAGAGAGGAGAGAAGACGGCTACAAGATTCTTTCAGAATTTTGCTGTTGATTTTAGCAAAGAGTTTTCCGTAATGAACTTTTGAATAAAATATTTTATTAAATCGTTATTCAGTTTTTATTACAGTCCTTTTATTTTTAATTGCATCAATAATTTTTGAGATCGTCCCATCTTCCAATACTCCGATTAAAAATCCGTCTGAAAATTTATCTGAGCGAACGATGGCAGTCAGGAGTTTGCACAAAGTAATCGTATCAAGGTCGTCATAAAGTTGAGTGGGATTGTTCAGAATGTTTTTCCCTTCCGGCCAATTTCCCCAATCGAAAGAAATGATAAGCTGAAGATTGTTGAGTATTTTTACAAACACAGAAGTTACCGTAGACCACTCCCAATACGGCATTGCATGTACGTTTTCTTCGATAATTTCGCCTCCACTCATTTCACCGAAAGAACGGGTATTTTTAATTTGTTCACTTACTTCAAATAATTTGTTCCAATCATTGTCAGTAAGCGATAGAAGATGTTCCGGAAATTCTGATAAGTCTTTCATATATATTTATGTTATTTATTGCTATATATACAAGGTAATGAAAAAGTTGAGGATTTCAAAATGGTTAGCTTCCTCTAGGCATGCGCAACAACTTAAAAAAACAGAAAATCCATTTTTTGTTGGAAATCTAGTCCATTCAATTTTTCTTATCCGCAACATCTTCATAAGGTAGTAATTAATTTCCGGAGAAAGCGGAATAAATACAATGAAAGCCTTGAAAGCGCGATATTATTATCTGTAGTTTAAATGCAATCTAAGTAAATTGCAGTTTTGTATTTTCACCAAAATAAATATTTCTATTCAAATATTGTTTTAAACAATTCACTTAGTTCTGTCTTCACAATTTCAAATTCCGGAAGTGCGGCTGCTTGAATTTGATGAGCTAAACTATTTTTCCAACTAGCTCGAAGTTTCTTATCATCATCTTCATTCATAAATTGTTCTATTCCTGTAAATTTAAGATTTTTGAATTTCATTTTTTTATGAAAAGCTTCGGAAATTTCATCGAAATTTAAATTAGGGTAATTTTTTTGAAGATACCAGATGTCATAAAAATCTCTTGGAGCGGTATAAGATCGTTGTATTAACGCTCTAAGCTTTTCCGCCATTACTTCCTTTATTGAATAACAAGGAATTTTATTTGGGTTCAATGCAATTGTATCGGAATACCGGTGGTTAATTTCCTGATAAACGTCAGCGAATACTATTAATTCATATAGAATAATTTCAATTTTGATTTTAGTTTGCCAGCGTTCTACAGGCGGAGGGGTTTCATTCCTTGAATGATCTGCTCCCCAAAAACGTATTACCGCTTCATATCCGGTTAATTCATCGTTAAACTTTAATGGTCGAAGTGAATCAATGTGTGTAGTTACTTCTGTATTCTGATACAAGTGCTCGCAAATGTT
>CAYHCU010000130.1:0-8380 GCA_964355035.1 uncultured Flavobacteriales bacterium
TTATGTTCTCGCTCTAAACTTTTTTCATAGGTAGGAACTCCCAAATGAAAGTCCGAAGCGAAATATATTTTTTTTCCTGGTTTCATTATCTTAGTGTAGTACGAATATAATTCAAAGGATTGAGTTTCTGAAGATGTAATTCAAATCGTATGAGGTCAGCCGTTTTCAATTGCTTTTGGTCAATTACATATTTTATATCTTTTGAATAGGAGAAAGGTAAGTAAATTGTTAATACATCTTTCATTACAGGAAGTTCTATTCCTATTTCCCATGAAACAGTTCCACTTTCCACAATGCCACTTTTATTTGCATCGTTAAATGTGCCTAGGTTAGCATATAACCTAAATGGAATTAGACCGGGAAGTGTAGTTGACATATTTAATCCTGTCATCCAATGATGTGCTTTTCTATAGAAGAATGATGAAGTGGTAAATCCTGCATCATTCCGGATAAATTGTTGAGCAAGCAAGCCAGACGTTTCGGTTCGGCCAAGAAAAATGTCATCATATAAATAATCCCTTGATCCAACAGTTCCGCTTAAATTAAAACGGTAATCAGCATCCGGTTTTACCTCTTTAGCGATGTTAACATATCCGCCAAAGAATCTTACATTAATTCCTTTGTTCTTAGGGCCAAAGCAGAAAAATTGTTTTAGTTCAGTAACTGCTTTGATATGATCAACATCAAAAGTTACAGCAAAGCGCTGACTACTGGCATCAAATACGTTCGCATTTATTCTTCGGTACTCTGCTGTAAAATAGTTATAAGTAACCTTCTTTGGTTTTTTTGTATAGATAAAACCGGGGCCTTGGATCAGATCTGATTCTGCAATATCTCTGTTTACAAATACATTTCTTAATTCAATTTCTTTAGAAATATTCTTCTGTGGATGAGGCTTGGTTAGCGTTAAAATTAATCGTGTGTCGAATTTAGAATACTTTAAAATATTGGAATAGCTAACACCTGAAGTTTCATTGGTATAATCATCGTTTCCATAAGCATAATGCCCAATTGTTTCCTGTAATGTAATATTTTTGATGAAACTATTTTTAATGTAAAAATGATACCTGAAATCTGCTCCTCCGGAAAGATCTTTCGTTCGACTTGCATACATCGGCATTACTGCAAACTCAAAGGGTTTTTCATGAAATGAAACATTATGAAATACGAATCCTCCCATAACTGAATTATACATATTGAATCCAACTACAGGTATGTAAAAAAACTGCGTTCTATCCGGATTCTCAATGTTACTTAAAAATTTCAAATTTATTTTTTCGGTTTTCTTGAAAAGGCCTTCACTCCTTATAGTATTGTTTTTTCTGTCAATCTCCGGGATTTCCCTCTTACCGTCAATTTTATAAATATCGCCTTTTTTATATCCAACGTCAATGTTTTTTTTACCGGAAAACCCTTCCAGTTTTTCAATACTGATTTCTTTTCCATCTCTGAATGTACTTATCCAAAGTGGATTTTCAATTTCTCCTTTATTTGATAGCGTTAATTCTGCTTTATCACCTTTTTTCTTTATTGAACAAATGCTGTAATCAATTGTTTTATTTGAACGCATCAAATCATCAAAAAACCAATCAAGGTTGTGACCTGACTCAATTTCAAATTCTCGCTTTATGTCATCAGGATCCGGATGTTTAAATCTCCAATTTGTGAAATAGCGGTGCATGCACCTGTCAAATAATTCATCACCCAAATAAGTTTTTAAGTAGTCAAAACACATACTTGTTTTATAGTAAACATCTCCTTTGTAATTACTGCGGGAAAAATTTTGCGCAAATTGATCTTGCGAAACATCCGTATGTCTTCTCGCAATTGCTAGATAGAAATCGTATTGAAGCTCTTTATGATTGAACTTTTTAAGGTTTAATATATTTCTGAATTTTCTATAGGAATAAATAGTTTCCAATTGTTTTGCAGAGTCATTTGCGTATTCCGTGTAAACATAACGGGTTTCATAGAAATTTGTAATTCCTTCGTCCATCCATGGATGTTTTCTTTCGTTACTTCCCAAAATTCCATAAAACCAATTGTGCTGTACTTCATGAACAATCGTAATGTCCAATTCAAAAGGATCACCATAACTTCCGATTGTCGTGATCATAGGGTATTCCATCCCATCACCCGAAGCATCGGTAATGTCAACCGCAGTACAAGAAGAATAGGGGTATTCACCAACCCAATCTGACATGTAGCGAAGTGTTCGCGAAATGTATTCAGGTGCTTTACGCCAGAGTTCTGCTTCAGCATTTGTGAAAAAGGACCAGGTGGTTACTTTTTTCTTGCTTTGCGGTAACTCAACTTCGCCTTTTAATACATGCCATCGTTTATCAGCAAACCACGCGAAGTCATGGATATTGTCTTGCTTGTAATGAAGTGTTTTCAAAGTGGATGATGAGGACGGAAAATCAAGGTCTTTTGGAAATTCCGAAAGAGCCATCGTCTCCTTTGATTTATTTTCAAGCCATGAAAGTTCATTTGCTCCATCAACTAATTCGCCGGTAGCACCTACAACATAGTTCTCCGGTAATGTAATCGTAACATCAAAAGAACCAAACTCAGAGTAATATTCACCCTTATCAAGATAGCTGAAGTAGTTCCATCCATTCTTGTCATAGACTGCCGGCTTAGGATACCATTGCGTGATATAATAAGCCTGTTCATTATGTCCAAGCCGTGATAGGAGGTAAGATGGAAGTTTAATTTTAAATGGTGTACTAATAACAATGCTCTCACCGGGGTTTAGTGGCATCGCTAATTTGATTCTGCAAATGTCTATGGTGTCTGTCAGTAGATCCCATTCTGTCTTCGCACCATTGATCTTGAAGTCAAGTGAATCAATATACCCAAAATCTTGAGGTCCGGCCTCCATCATATTTGCCTTTCCATTATTGAAAAGTTCTTGCGCTAAAGCCGTAGTGGTGTACTTGTAAGCGTTCGGATAAAGATGAAAATACAACTCACTTAATACAGTGTTGGAATTATTTTTATAATCGATTTCTTCAAATCCTGTAAGCTTGTGTTTTTTATCGTCAAGTGTTACATGAATTGTGTATTTCAAATCCTGTTGAAAATAATTTTGCGAAAAAGCAGACCCTCCACATATTGTTAAGAGCAGAAAGGCGATAAATATTTTCAAGTGGTCCAAGTGCTTTCTTATTTCTGGTTGATGGCTTGATTGATTTTAGTATAAAGATCTTCGCCTTTTAAACCTTTGCCAATTATTTTTCCGTCACGGTCAAGAAGAACATTGTCAGGAATTGCTTGTATCTGATATGCTTTTACAACAGGACTATCCCATTTCTGCAAATCACTTACTTGAATCCAGGAAATTTTATCGCGACTGATAGCTTCATTCCATGAATCAATATTATTATCTAACGAAACTCCGTAGATCTCAAAATCATTTCCTTTTAATTTTTCATAAGCTGCTACAATATTCGGATTTTCTCTTCTGCATGGAGCACACCAGCTAGCCCAGAAATCAATCAGTACTACTTTTCCTTTGAGTGATGAAAGTTTGATGTTCTTTCCGTCGAATGTATTTAAACTTATTTCAGGAGCAATACTTCCAATCGGCAATTTATTTATTTCTACTAAAAGAGATTTGTAATCTTCTACATATTTATTTTTCGGATAAATTGAAGTCAGTTTTGCTCCCAATTCGTTCATTAACCCCAGTTCTGATTGTTGATTCAAAAATTTTGTAGCGGAAAGTGATACAATTGAATTGAGGTTATGATTGATAAAGTTTCTTGCAAATTCTCCCATAGTTTTGGAATAATAATCCTGTAAATAGGAGCCGATAGAATCGGCTACAATCGGGTTCTGATTGCGAATAGCAGAGTAAAGAGCATTCAATGAATCACTCAATGTTCTGTCATAGCCTCGCAGCTGCCTAAGTAATTCAGAGTCTTTAGAACCTTTCACTTTGTAAGAAGTTTCAAAACTCTTAGCATTTCCTTCAACAAAAGCATCTTCGCCTGATGTTAAAACCAAAAATATTAAATTTAAACTGTCAGCTCTCAAGACGTAAAAGTCAGTCTCGCCGGCCGGATTCGCCAATGAAAATTTCCCTTCCTTATCTACCTTAGCGGAATCAATATTTACATCTCCCGTTTCTGAAATTTTCTGAATAAAAATATAGTCGCCTGTAAAATTGTTCAGCTTTCCGGAAATAGTTCCGTTTTTGAACCCGCTTTTACAGCTATAAATAATCGCCAGTAAGCAGATAAGTAGTGTGAAGGATTTATTTTTCATTCTGTTGTTCTGTTTTGGATTAACTAATGTTTTTATTTTCCCGAAGATTGCGCAGATTTTCGCAGAAGTTTCTGCGTATTTCGATGCTATCTGCTGGAATATTTATTGTATTTATTATTCCGAAATTTCCGCCAATTAACGCTGAAGCTTCTGCGAAAATCTGCGCAATCTGCGGGGAATATTTTTTGTATTTAGTTTCTCTCAAATCCCTCAAATTGGCGCTGAAGTTTCTGCGAAAATCTGCGCAATCTGCAGGAAATTTATTTGTCTTTAATTCCTCTCTAATTTGCACTGAAGTCTCTGCGAAAATCCGCGCAATCTGCAGGAAATATTTAGTAGCCCTCCATTCTCCATTCTCCATTCTCAATTATCAATTATCAATTGTTACTTCACCACACTCACCACTTTAGTAAAACTAGTATTTCTTCCCTTAACACTAACCGTATAAATCCCCGCCGCATAATTCCCGGTAGAGATCTTAGTAGTAACATTGCTTTGCATAGTAGTTGAATAAATTTCTTTCCCATTTGCATCCAGCACTGAAATAATTTGATCATTATCAGCAGAAGTGCTGCGAATATTTATCCAATCAACTGCAGGCGAAGGGAAAATTGTAATTTCAGGATTCAGGTGTTCATTTTTTACTCCAAGCGTAAGTTGAGAAACATCAAGAACAAATAAACCTAACTGCATGTCACTCGCAAGAATTATTCCACTTGGAAGTTCAGTAAACGCTGCCCAACAACCAGCATACGCCGGTGAAGGATAAGTCCCCGGAGTGTTTTGTGGATGAGTGTCAAAATAGCCGGCTAAAATTGGTGTAGCCGGATTTGAAATATCATACGCATACAAGCCATCCTGATAGGCTGCCATATACAATATGTTGCCCTGGACATAAGGATTGTGCGGAGTGGCCCCGGGATTTGTATTCATCGTACTCAGTACAGTTGGATTGCTGATATCACTGACATCAACAATACTGAAAGGCATTCCACTTGGTACTTCATCTGCCATATAAAGATAACGGTGATCGTTTGCCAGAAAACTGCTATGATTATATCTTGATGTCGGAAAGTTGGTCAATGAACCTAAAAAGATAAATTGATTTAATCCCTCATTATAATGAAAAATATTTAATCCGTCATAACCGCAACTTGCGTACACTGTGTCATTCGAAACATACATGTCATGTACACTGCCGATAGCCGGGAAATCATCGTCCAGTCTTCTCAGTAGAGCAGGCAATGCAGGATTTGCTAACGAGTAAACATTCATGCTCGAAAAATTACTTGCTGTTACCGATGCAACATATAATTTATTGCCGTCAACAAAAAGCGTATGTGAATGAGTAAAAATGGAATTACTGTCGTAAATTACATTCGCAGAATCAGGAAGCGTCGATAAATCTGCGATTTGCAAACTGTTATTTCCGCCATCGTCGCTAATAATGTAAAGATAATTCCCGAATGATTTGTATTCATGCCAGATGGCATCCGTTTGTCTATGTGGAATATAATCTGCCTGAACTAAACTTGTCGGATTCGTAACGTCTATAATATAAGTTCCCGCTGTCGAACCTATAATTCCATATTCATGATGTGTAATCGGATGTACCCATCCCCAGCATGATTGATAGCGGATTCCGTAAACCGATTCTGGAACTACAGAAGAGTCATTGAACTGTCCCAACAATGAAATATTTTGATGACTAAATTGAGCTTTTGTTGTGATACCGATGGATGCAATAATTGCTATAAGCAGAATTTTTTTCATTTGTGTTTTATTATAGTGTGGTAAGTAATTCTTTAATGATAGCTGTCAATTTTACTTCTGATGCATTTGCAACGTGCAATACCTCTTCATGACTAACTTTCTGTGCTAGCTCAAATCCGCCCAAATCGGTAACAATTGAAATAGCAAAACAAGGAATGCCCGCATGTCGACCAACAATAACTTCAGGTATAGTCGACATTCCGACTAAGTCAGCACCAATTATACGGAGATATCTGTATTCAGCAGGTGTTTCAAAGCATGGCCCTGACACAGCGACATAAACACCAATATGTGAACGGTATCCAAGTTTATCTGCAATAGATTTAGCTTTTTCAATCAAGGTGGGATCGTATGGCTCACTCATGTCCGGAAAACGCGGACCTAGTTCATCATAATTTTTTCCAATGAGCGGATTAGAAGGCAAGAGATTAATATGATCTTGTATGAAAACAATATCTCCGATTTGGTAATTCGGATTCATGCCACCGCTTGCATTACTTAGGAGAAGCGATTTCACTCCCAAAGCAATCATCACTCGAATCGGAAAAGTTGATTCTTGCATTGAGTAACCTTCATAGTAATGAAATCTACCTTGCAAAGCAATTACATTTTTACCACCAAGTTTCCCGAAGATAAGCTTTCCTCCATGTCCTTTCACTGTCGACACCGGGAAATTAGGAATAGCCGTATAGTCTAAAGAATGCTCAATTTGAATTTCGTTTACCAGTCCGCCAAGTCCGCTGCCTAATACAATTCCAAATTCAGGTTTCGAACCTGTTTTTTCAATAATAAAATTAGTTGTTTGTTTAATTTTGTCTAACATATTCGTTTATCATAGTATTAAATTTATCTTCTTCCTGATGAATAAAAACTTCAATAGGAAGAAAGAAAAAAGGCAGCTTTTGAATTGCAGGATCTAACTCCGGATTACGCAAACGCATGGCATCTTTTTCCGTTGTGACAATGATCTTGCTTTGATTTGCAATGTTGTTAAATGTTTCTGTTATTTTATCCAGATCTTTTGGAGTAAATTCGTGATGGTCCGGAAATAATATAGTTTCAAGTTTGTCTGTATGTCTACGCAGGTACTCAATTAATCCCGCCGGATTCGCTATACCTGTAACAAGCAGGATTGTAAATCTTTTTTCCATATAGTAACTGGCGCCCATATGCATTGGACTTTGTTGACCAAACACTTTATGGAATTCGCCATACTTCAGATAAGAAAAGTAAACTTGCTGATGTTCTTCAGGTGCTATTATTTCTAAAATTCTTTTCTTTTCGATAGGAACAATAATAGAAGGAGATTTAGAAAAAATAATTACATCCGCACGTTTTTTTGAAGAAAGAGGTTCGCGTAAATTTCCTCCGGGAAGCAAATAATCCTGTTTGAAAATGGTGTCGTATTCAATCAGTAAAATATTTAATCCTGCCACAACAGAGCGATGTTGAAAAGCATCATCCATTAAAATTACTTGTGGTTTTTGAAGTGAATGAATTAAATGTTCGATAGCTTCCGATCTCTTTTCTGCCACATTAACTGAAATATCAGGAAACTTTGTAAAATACTGCATTGGCTCATCGCCAATTTCTTTGGTACTGCATTCACCTTTAGCATGAATATAACCCTGTGAAATACGTCCATATCCTCTACTGAGAGTTGCAACTTTATAGCTCTTCCTTAAAAGCCGGATCAGGTATTCGATATGGGGAGTCTTTCCGGTTCCGCCGGTGGTTAAGTTCCCAACAGCAATAATCGGCAGATTATACCCTTTTGACTTCAAAATACCCTTGTCAAATAGTAAATTCCGCACCCAAATGACCATTCCATAGAGGGGCGTAAAGGGTAAAAGTATTTTTCTCCAATTTTGCACCGCGCAAATTACGAAAATTCAGGGGAACTGCGAATAGACAATTTTAGGTTTTTTGCGACTTCTTTAAATATTTCTCTCCGGCGGATTTGGCATCACCCCAGCCGAATTTGTAACCTGAGGCCAAGACGAATTTATAATCCGGCGTTACAAAATACGACCCAAGACGGGTCGCAAGTGAATTAACCTAACAGCTTCAATCTGACAAAGTGCATTTATTTTTAATCAGGATTTATTTTAGCTCTGAAAGATTGCAACTTGGTGCCAAGCCGGTTAACGCCAAGCCGGATTTACAATGGGTCAGTATCAAAAGTTGGGGAGAGATTTAATTTACGAGTGTGTTCAAAGGTTTGTTTACTGCTAGTAAAGGTGAATCCAAATAAGTATTTGCGAGCCGCCGTACCTAGAGAACGACGAGTTCCTTACAGGATGACACAGTGATCGCATTATTGGGAGGAGGAGTA
>CAYHCU010000131.1:0-8370 GCA_964355035.1 uncultured Flavobacteriales bacterium
ATGTGTGGTTCTTTGTCTAAGTTTTTCAGACAATCTTCTCCGCTGTTAAAAACAAAGAGATTGAATGTTGAGTATTTACTCAGATAATCCTGAAGCATCATCGCTTGCATCGGGTCATCATCGACAATAAAAATATTTTTAGCTGTTTTCATAAGATGTGTTGGGTGCTCAAAAATAGAAAAATTTAATGGGATTGAAGTATTTGTGGCAAAACAAATCACAGGTTTTTTTGCTTAGCAGAATGTGGCGTTTTAACGAAATTGTTTGAAATTGCAACATTTTTAAAGATTTTCCTGTAAAATTCATACTAAGCTATTTCTTGTTTTAATTCATCCATTGCTGAAGTACAGATGATTTGGAAATTCCCCATCATTTCAGGAAGTTTTTCTACATCCGTTTTTGTCCCGGCAAGATTTTCAATTCCCTTGATCAAGTCTTCTCCGGCTTTAATTCCCATATAAGTAATTTGTGGTTTCAAAGCGTGTGCTGTACCGCGAAGACCGTCGTAATTTTTTGCTTCGAGTTGGTCTTTCATCATTTGGAGTTGTCCCGGGCAATACGACAAAAACATAGAGATGTATTTTTTCATCTTATCCGGATTTCCACCGGTGAAAGATTTGTGAAAGGTCATGTCAGTTGTACGTTCCATAAGTTTTTTGTGTGAGTAGTAAATATTAGTTTTTTAGATTGAGAATTGTAAGCTTTCCTAATTTGTTTAACAAGTCTTGTGTTTCAAAAGGTTTAGAAATGTATGCATTCATTCCGCATTCAAAACATTTTGTAACCTCTTCAGGTGTAACATTTGCAGTCATAGCCATAATTGGAGTAGATCTTTTTTCGTCCTTCATCTCATGAATTTTGCGCGTCGCTTCAAAGCCGTCCATTTCCGGCATTTGGATATCCATCAAAATTACATCGTAAGACGAAGCGGTGATTTTATCAATGGCAATTTTGCCATTATCGGCAACTTCAATGAATAGGTCTGGAATTAAGTCTGTCAAAGTATCAACAGCTACCATTTGGTTGAATGGGTTGTCTTCAACAAGTAGAATTCGAATTCCCTTTAAATCGGCACCATCAATATTTTCATCATTTTTCTTTTCCTTCCCGATTACTTTCTCGCCGACTGGATATGGTATAGTAAAAATAAAAGAAGTTCCTTTTCCAATTTCCGATTTTACATAGATGGTACCACCTTGCAATTCGATCAACTGTTTGGAAATTGTTAGACCTAAGCCGGTGCCACCGAATTTTCGTGTTGTATCACTACTGGCTTGTGAGAAACTATCAAAGATCTTGTTTATACTATCTTCAGAAATACCAATTCCTGTATCTATGATAGAAAACTGGATCATACTTACATTTCCTTGTCTGTTGATTTCCTGAATGTCAATAGTGACACTACCCACTTCTGTAAATTTAATTGCATTACCTGCCAAGTTGATTAGAATTTGATTCAATCGGGTCGGATCGCCAATAATAATGGAAGGTACGTTTGATTCAATATTTATTTTAAAAGCGAGACGTTTTTCTTCAACTTTAAAAAGCATGGTATGATAAACAGTTTCAATCGCGTCTTCAAGTGTGAATGGAATTTTCTCAAAATCCATTTTGCCGACTTCAATTTTAGACAGGTCTAGAATATCGTTGATGATGACTAAAAGATTCTCTGACGATTTTTTTATAACATTCAAATATTTGTGTTGATGATCGTCAAGCACCGTTTTAGTCAGTAAATTCGTTAAGCCAATAATTGAATTCATCGGTGTACGAATCTCGTGACTCATATTGGCTAAAAACTGTTGTTTGAATTTTTCACTTTGCTCGGCTTTTTCTTTATCACGAATGGTGTCGCTAAGTTTTTCCTGGGCCATTTGTCCGGCGCGGATATAGCGCATTTCTTCTATCGTTTTATTGATAGTGGTATCGAGATCAGTAAAATCAATAGGTTTTGTAATGAAATCAAAAGCGCCACGATTCATAGCAGTGCGAATATTTTCCATGTCGCCATAAGCACTTACAACTACTGCTTTGTAATGTCTGAATCGTTCTTTGATATTAGTTAAAAGTGTCAATCCATCCATTTCCGGCATATTGATGTCGGTAAGAATCATGTCAAACCCATTACCCGATTCGCCTAATTTTTCGAGCGCAATTTTTCCATTAGCAGCAAAGTCGAATGCTACTTCATTGTTTTTAATTCGATGACGAAAGCGTTGTTTAATCAACAACTCCAAATCAGGCTCGTCGTCTACCACAAGTATTTTGGCAGGTTGTTCCATTGTACGAAAGTTATTGTTGGGTTGCTAATTGAAGGATTTTTTCTTTGAGAATATTAAAGTCAACGGGTTTTGTAACAAAATCATCAGCGCCAAAATCCATAGCATTCTTGTAGTTATTATCATCTCCATAAGCAGTAACAATCATTACTTTCAAAGTTGAAAATTCCTTCTTTATTGATTTGAGTAATTCAAGTCCGGTCATTCCTGGCATGTTGATATCACTTAAGACAAGTACAACATCAAAGGGATTCAGCGTTCGAAGAAACTTTAATGCATCTTCTCCGCTAAAAGCGAAGTTAATTTTCACTTCTCCATTTTTTGCTTCTTTGCGGAAACGCTGGGTAAACAGCATTTCTACATCTTGTTCATCGTCGACAATAAGTATTTTAATCATAAAGTGTGTGTGCTAAAAGTGGGTTTAATCAGGATGGTAAAGTTATTAGGAACTCGGTAAATTCTCCTGCTTTCGAATTTACACTCAATGTTCCGCTATGACCTTTTACGATTATGTCATAGCTTATTGATAAGCCAAGCCCAGTTCCCTGGCCGGTTGGTTTTGTTGTAAAGAATGGGTTGAATATTTTGTCCTTAATGTCGTCAGGAATTCCTTTCCCATTATCACGAATGTTTATAGAAACCTTTCCGTTCTCATAGAAAGTAGAAATTGAAACTTTTGGTTGATAATCTTTTCCACTCATCTTGCTTCTTTCATCAACAGCATAAAATGAATTACTGAAGATGTTTAGAATAACTCGACTAATATCCTGCGAAATAATTTTTATTTGTGGTATTCCTGTAGCGAGATTTTTTTCCATAGTGCAATTGAAGCCCGGATCTTTCGCACGCATACCGTGGTAGGCCAGATTAAAAAATTCCTCTACCATTTTATTAATGTCTGTAAGTTGTTTTTCTACTGCAGAAGTTCGGCTGTGTTGTAACATTCCTTTTACAATACTGTCAGCTCTTTTTCCATGAAAATTTATTTTCTCCAGATTTTGTTTTAGATCACCGGTAATATCTTTTTGTTCTTCAGGCGAAACGCCCTCTTCAAGTTCGTTAATCAATTCTACAGAAAGCTCTGAGAAGTTATTGACGAAGTTCAAAGGGTTCTGAATTTCATGTGCAATTCCGGCAGTAAGCTGACCGAGCGAAGCCATTTTTTCAGATTGAATAAGTTGATTTTGTGTAGACTGTAGGTTGTCCATGGTTTTAATCAGCTCAACATTTTTTTCCTGTAATTCAGATGTCCGAAGGTTTACTTTGTCCTCCAAAACGACATTTTGTTTTACAAGCGAATTTGTTCTGAATCTAATGTAGACAAATATCAACCCGGTTACAGTTAGAGCAAAGAGAGCAGTAAACCATTTTGTTTTCCAAATAGGAGGAGCGATAGTAATTTTAATGGCAATTCCGGTTTCATTCCAAACGCCATCGTTGTTGCAGGCTTTTACACGGAAAGTATATTCACCCGGATCAATATTCGTGTAAGTAGCATATCGACGATTTCCTGAATAGGTC
This sequence comes from uncultured Flavobacteriales bacterium, assembly GCA_964355035.1. GTDB lineage: Bacteria > Bacteroidota > Bacteroidia > AKYH767-A > 2013-40CM-41-45 > JADKIH01. The sequence goes on from CAYHCU010000131.1 coordinate 3,801, forward strand.
CATTCTTCATTAAGGTTTTCCATCATGTATGCATATCGGTTTTTATCCGGGAAAAGATAATTCAGAGCGGAGAATTCGAAAGAGAAGAAGTTTTGACGATAGTTAAGATTTAGTGTATGTTGATTTGTAATGAGCGTATCCATCCGTGCCGGTTTTTCGAAGAGATAGAAGCGCGTAATAACGACAGGAGGAATTACAAGGTTGTCGTTGATACTATCCGGATGAAAAGCATTTAATCCATTGTTCCCTCCAAAATATAACCATCCGCTTTGTCCTCGGAAACATGCATTCTCATTGAACTTGTTTTGAAGACCATCCTGAATATTATAAGTTCTGCTGTTTGAAGTAATGGAAGCTTGACCGTTTACGATATTTAATTTACAAACGCCATTATTAGTACTTATCCATATATTATTTTTTGCATCAGAAAGAATACCATTGATAATATTATTTGGTAATCCGTCTCTCTCTGTGTAATGAGTGAAAGTTGCTGAACTCTCATTATAAACATTGAGTCCGCCACCATAAGTTCCGATCCAAAGTTTACCGGTATTGTCCTCGAAAATGGAATGAATAAAATTACTACTGATTGTTTTGTTGTCTGAAGGGTTGTTTTTATAAGTGGTGAATTTTCCTGTAGAGCGATCTAAATAACATAGGCCACCTCCGTAAGTAGCTATCCACAACTTTCCTTTTGAGTCTTCGAAAATACTCATAACTACATCGCTACTAAGAGAAGTATTATCGCCAAGAATGGATTTGTAAACCTTCGATTTCCCGGCAATGCGATCAAAAGCATTCAGCCCTCCACCATGTGTTCCCAACCACAAAACGCCATTTTTGTCTTCGAAAATACAACGAATATAATTGTTGCTTATAGCGCCTGATGATGCTTTATATTCTTTTATTTGTCCGGTTGATTTTGAATAGCCAATTAAGCCGTCTGTTGTTCCAACCCAAAGCACGCCGGCCTTGTCTTCTGCTAAAGAAAAGACATTACAAAAACGTAAAGCCGGATTACTCAAAGCAGGAAATTTTTCATTCACAAAACGGTTTTCTGTTCTGCTGAAAACATTTAATCCACTTCCAAGAGCTCCTGTCCAGATGTTTCCTTCTCGGTCTTCACAAATAGAGAAGACACTATTATTACTTATTGCATCACCGGCATCATTAATTTTATAAGTTGTGAATTTCGCAATTGTTCTGTTGTAAAAACTCAGTCCATTAGCAGTAGAAAACCAAAGCGTACCGGCATTGTCTTCGAAAATGCTGTAAATTTTATTACTTGAAATAGATTCCGGATTTTGTGGCTCTTTGTGATAATTGATAATTTTCCCGCTTCGAATATTTAAAGCGTCTAGGCCACCACCAAATGTTCCTATCCACATAAGACCCTTTGCATCCTCTTTCAAAGAGAAAATACTGTTTGAAGATAATCCTTGTGTAGCAGTAAAACGAGTTATTTTTCCGTAAGGAGAAATAATATTAACTCCTCCATTCAGAGTGCCAACCCATAAGTTGTTTTGATTGTCGGAAGTTATAGATGTGATTTCATTTTCGCTAATCGAATTATTGTCGCCAGCTATATTTTTATATCTTTTTACAGCACCGGTTGAAATATCAAATTGATTTAATCCATCCGATGAAGTACCAACCCATAGATTATTTATTTTATCAAAGAACAAACAAGAGATGATACTACTGCTTAGTCTGTTGGTGTTATTTAAGTCAGAGCGATATGAAGCAAATTTGTTAGTATTGACATCGTAAGAATTTAAACCATTTCCTGTACCAATCCATAGAATTCCTTGATTGTCTTCCGTAATTGAGCTGATTAGATTGTTGCTGATGGTAGAAGCATTGCCGAGAATATTCTGGAATCGCTGAAAAGTACTATTTGTCCGGTTCAATTTATTCAATCCGTTATCAGTTCCAATCCAGAGATTATTTTTTTTGTCTTCAAAGATGCATCGAATGATGTTATTGCTCAGTGTGGAAGTGTCAGTGGGGTCATACTTATAAGTATCAAAAGTGTATCCGTCATATTTGTTCAGTCCATCTTCAGTTCCAACCCAAATAAAACCTTGACTATCCTGATAGGTACAGTAAACCGTAGAATGGGAAAGTCCTTTATCAACAGAAATTCTTCCAAAGCGCAAATTATTTTGAGCCGAGGATATAGAGTAGAATGTAATAAAGAGTGCTAAAAAAAAGTATATTTTTTTCACAGAAATTTTCTATTTATTAGTCGTTAAGTATTTTTCCTGATCCCTGGCATTTCCCGCAAAGCACATTTCCTGCTGGTCGAACGATTTCATTTACCGAGTAAGTAACAAAATTTCTTGGACCTAATCCATTACTGATGTCTTTTGTTACCATTTTATTTTTACGGATTTCTGCTTGGCTGATTTTACCTTTACCTTTGCAGGCAGGGCAAATCTGGCCGGAGTTATTGGTAATACTATTGGGTTTTGCAGGAGTAACCATTGCAATAGAGTTATTTTCTTTGACCGGTTCTGTCTTGGGGGAACTTACAACTTCCGATTTTATAGGGGCAATTTCGGCAGGTTTTTCTTTAGGCATTTCAGGCGTTATAGAAGTTGTCTCAACCTTTACGATTTCAATTGGTTTTTCAGCTATAGGTTTCAGACTATTTTCACTTTGCAAAGCGAAATTATATAATTGAATTCCTTCACCAACGATATCTCCGGTCAGGTAATGGTAGGTCGTTCCTTCGCCATTCGCTTCAATAAAAGTTCCGGTACCATGGCTTTGATTATTAAGATAATCCCCGGTATAGCGATCTCCGGTGGCATAGTAATAGGTTCCACATCCATTATACTTTCCATTCTGAAAAGAACCCATATAAAGATCGCCGTTGGCATAATAAAAAATCCCTTCGCCATCCATATTGTCGTTTTTGAATTCGCCTTCATATAGACTGCCATCATTTAGTTCAAGCGTACCTGATCCGGAGAAATTCCCATTTACAAAATCTCCGAAATATTTATTGCCATCATGATAATGATATGTCCCTTTTCCTGTTTGCTTTCCTTTCGAAAAGTTCCCGGAGTAAGAATCGCCATTTGGGTATGCAATAGTTCCCGTCCCATCCATCTTGTCGGCTATAAAAGAGCCTTCGTAACGACTACTGTCATTATAGAAGAAAGTACCGGTACCGGATTTCATATTATTAGAGAACGAGCCTTCGTAGCGATTGCCGCTGCCATAAATCATAATCCCTGCTCCTTCCATTTTGCCATTTACGAAACTTCCTTGGTAAAGGGTGCCGTCTCTATATGTATAGATTCCCGATCCATTCATTTTACCAAGAGAAAAGGAACCTTCATACACGGCTCCGTCCTTATAGGTTATTTTACCCATGCCCTGGTATTTCCCATTGCTAAAGCCACCCTGATAAAGATTTCCATTTGAAGTTCGGTAAACTCCTTGTCCGTTTTCGCAGTTGCCTGTAACGCACCCTACAAGCGAACGGATGGCCGTTGAATCCTGGGCGAGAGAATAGAATGGCATACTACAGATAATAAAAAGCCGAAAGATGATGTTGTTCACGATGTAAATTTTCTCTTTGTTAACAAGTTGGCATTGTGGATAAGTGTAATCCCGCTCAACTCCATTACAATAATATCAAATATTCGTCTAACTGGCAAATCCCTTTTTTGTCGGCCATTTTTCATAGGGTAAAGGAGTTTTTTGATTTTTTTTTACCCATGAAAAACCTTTGAAAGCCTTTGTTTACGGGCTTTTCGGGAGAAATGACAAAATTTTGAGAATGAGAATAGGGTGGAAGGTCTAAAATTGAATGCGTTGAAAAAATTGGTTCTCATTTACCTCTTAAATGGTCAATGAACAGAAAAGATTTACCTATGAGAATTGAATTTTGGATTGTGGAAAACTTCTTGTGGGTGACCTGTTTTCCCTATGAAATACTTCGTCTATTTGTAATAATAAAAAACCTTAAATCGTTTTAAAAATCATGGCAACTAAAAAAGCTAAGAAAAAAGCTCCGGCAAAGAAAGCTGCTGCTAAAGCAAAACCAAAAGCTCCTGCTAAGAAAAAAGTAGCTGCTAAAAAAGCTCCTGCTAAAAAAGCAGTTGTTAAAAAAGCTCCGGCTAAAAAAGCTCCGGCTAAAGCTAAAGTAAAGCGTAAACCAAATGCAGCTTTCATGAAGCCGATGAACATCTCTGATGCTCTTCAGCCGATCGTAGGTAGCAAACCGCTACCGCGTACTGAAGTTACAAAGCGTCTTTGGGTTTACATCAAGAAGAACAATCTTCAAGATCCTAAAGAAAGACGTAACATTAATGCTGACGAGAATTTGAAAAAAGTGTTCAACGGCAAAAAACAAGTTTCTATGTTCGAAATGACAAAACTTGTAAGCAAGCACCTTTCTTAATTGAAAGAAAATTTTTCTAAAAAAGGCAGCCTGGTAGGCTGCCTTTTTTTTGCTTTTTGCTTTTTTGTTCAAAGTTGAGCACCCTCCGTTTATTCCACTGTCAATTATCCACTATCCACTATCCACTATCCACTATCCACTATCCACTATCCA
>CAYHCU010000132.1:0-8365 GCA_964355035.1 uncultured Flavobacteriales bacterium
TACATTATCAGGACTAGAATTATTCGCAAATTTATCAATACTATAAGTTGACCGGCCACGATTGTATTCCATACCGTATGCTTTATTATCGGAATAGAAAATACCGTATTGCGAAATGAAGTTAACGACTAAAATAAACAATATCAGAACAGATGTTGACCATGCTTTTAGCCAAAAACGAAAAGCGCTGCTTAACATAATGAACATTGAAAAGATCAAAAGAACAGAGGCTCCTGCAGGTATTTTAAACCAAGAGTAGTCTTTGAACAAGCCCATTAATATAAATAAAGCGAAAACGATGATTTCCACAATTGCTGCATTCAAATGATTTTGTCTGAAAACAGACTCTATCATTTCTGTAGTATAGTGACCGGTTTCCCGAACCAATTTTACTTTAAAAGGATTAGAAAGATAGACGTCTACTCGCCAACTACGTTCATTATGAAGCGATTTTTTCGAAATCCTTCTTTTCTTGCTTTCAGATGGTTCAATAATATGTCTGGCAAATGGAGCATTAGGGTCAGAATCTGAAGCTTCTATTCCAAACATGAGGATTACATCTTTGTTAGTCCTGAAAAAGTAGGTAAGTGTAACCATTATGATTACTGTCAAGCCAACTAAAAATCCTAAAATTTGAGACATGATACTCCAAATTCCTTGGTACTCATTGTTGATCTGAAAATGTATGATGTTGATGATATACGTTAGCACAAAGAGCGCCGGTACAATGAAATTATTGACCGTGTATTTCAGAAAAGCCCGGGATAATGTCGCTATGAAAGGAAACCGAAAAGCATTCATGATATAACTTGAGATGTTGAAAACCATGATAAAACTTCCGACCGTAAAACCGATAATCAGAAAGGAAGTGAATCCAACGGTTCCGACATATTCGGGATCCAGAAATAAATAAGGAATACCAAAGGTTTTAGAAGTACTATTGGTAATCCATCCAAAAAGAATAACCCAATATAATAGCAACAAATGATTTTTCTTCAGCAGAACGATGACGAGCTGAATTGGAAAGGAGTGAAAAAATCTCTGAATTACTTTCGAAGAAATCATTTGTTGGGTCAGGGTAGGGTGTAGTTCTAAGAGAACTTTCTACCAACTTAGAATATACGAACAAAATCACCTTTAGTTGTGATAATTTCTGCTTTACTTCTTACATTTAATCAAAAATAGTATGGAGTTAGTTCATTTTCTCTCCAATATAGGCTAGGATTTCTGCTTCCTTCTTTTCTGCCAATCGCTTTATTTCTTCTGCTTCTTTTACAACCTTGTTTAAATATTCCTGATCTTTCAAACCGGAAGCATTTATTTTGACATTCATATACGCGCCAATCACCCCGGAACGTGCACAAAGAGCACCTACTCCTGCATCAGTGATTGAATTTGGATTTCCTTCTTTTACCATAGCTTCAATCACTGTCATTGATTCCAAACAACTTCTCATTACTTTTAAAGGAACCTCAATTGCATTTTTTGTTGCAGACTGAATTTCATCTGTTCGATTTTTTTTCTCTTCATCAGTAGATTTCGGTAAACCAAAAGCAATCATGATCCGATTAAAGGCTTGTGTATCTTCATCCACCAAAGCCATCAATGTATTCTTTATCCTTTGACCTTTGTCGGCCCACTCTGAAAATTCTTGCCATCTGTCATCCCATCCTTTTTTATGTGAAGATAAATTTGCAACCATCGTTCCCAAAGAAATCCCCAAAGCACCCATGTAGGCTGATATTGATCCTCCTCCCGGAGCCGGTGATTCGGATGCTGTTTCATCAGCAAAATCAATAAGTGATAAGTTGATCAGTCTTGAATCTGACTTATCAAGCAGCTGATATTCTATGATTCTTTCTTCTGGTTTAAAAGGTGACAATTCGTCTAGTCCAAGTGACTTTATTGCAATTTGAACCAATTCCTTTTCCGATATACCGATTGAGCGTTGTTGCTTTTCGAGGAAATATTTCCCTGCATCGGTCAACGATTTTAAAGGAACCAATCCTACTAATTCAGAACCAGTCACACGCATTCCCCTCGCATTTGCACTTTTGACACATTCGTCAAAAGCAACATGCAACGGAGTAATATTAATATTGGTTAGATTCATACTCACTTGGGCAATTCCGTATTCCTCAATGAACCAACCTATCGCTTTCACTGATTTACATGTACCGGGTTGAACAATTTCTACACCTTTATCATTTTTTACCTTCCGACCATTCTCGCGGATATCAAAAGCTACTGAATTAGCACGTCGAACGGAAGTAGTATTTAAATTGGCATTATAAGCGACCAGAAAATCACGAGCACCAATTACAGTCGCACCGGTTTTCGCTGAATATTCTGCAGGACCAAAATCAGGCTTCCATTCAGGCTGCTTTATTTTTGTAAAGAATCCTTCATATTCTCCGGCACGGATCATTGATAAATTCTTCCTGGATTCGTTTTCTTGTGCTGATTCATACAAATAAACAGGAATGCCTAAAAGTGTGCCAACTCGGTCACCTAGTTTTTTTGCAAATTCAACTGTTTCTTCCATTGAAATTCCTGAAATAGGAATCAAAGGACAAACATCTGTCGCGCCCATCCGTGGATGTTCTCCTTTATGTTTACTCATGTCAATTAATTCAGATGCTTTTTCAATTCCTCTAAAAGCCGCCTCAATTACGGCTTCCGGCTCACCGACAAAAGTTACTACAGTTCTGTTTGTCGCTTTTCCCGGATCAACATTCAATAGCTTTATGCCTTCTACACTTTCAATTCTTTCCGTGATCTGTCGAATGATATTTAAATCTCTTCCTTCACTGAAATTCGGAACGCATTCAATTAATTGTTTCATGGGTGACAATATTTTTTCTTTATTATGATATTTTTTTTCCGTTCAGAATGATTGTTTCAACTAATACACTGCCGAAGGAATAAGGGATAAAATTATAACTTGGAATTTCTTTTGTGACAAACAAATTTGCTTTTTTCCCAACTGCAATACTGCCATGCGTTTTGCTGAGATCCATAGCATAAGCTGAATTTGTTGTTGATGCAATAATTGCTTCTTCAGGTGTCATCTTATAAAGGATACAGGCAAGGGAAATCATTTGGTTCATATTGCCGCTGGGACAACTTCCCGGATTAAAATCACTTGAAATAGCAATTGGTAAGCCTGCATTGATCATTTTACGAACATCCGGTTTTTGAAGACTTAAAAAGAATTGAGCACCCGGCAATATGACAGGCATCGTTTTCGTATTACTTAAAGCCTCAATATCATCATCATTGATAAACTCTAAATGATCAACACTGATTGCACCTGATTGCACTCCGGCTCGTATTCCTCCACTATGGGATAGCTGTTCTGCATGAACCTTAGGAATTAATCCGAATTTATTTGCAGCCTCAAAAAGGCGCAATGTATCTTCTGATGTAAAATAATTTTGTTCGCAGAAAATATCACAATAATCTGCTAGTTTCTGTTTCGAAATTTCAGGAATTAATTCATTGATCAACATTCTTAAATAACCATCCTTGTTGCTTTTGTATTCTGAAGGAACGGCATGAGCGCCTAAAAATGTTGCTTTTACTGCTATTGGAGCAATGTCTTTTATTCGGCGAATCACTCTTAGCATTTTTAATTCGCTTTCAAAAGACAGCCCATATCCACTTTTGATTTCTACTGCACCTGTGCCGAGTTTGATAATTTCATCAATACGTACCATGGCTTGTTTGAACAATTCATCCTCTGAAGTTGTCCTTAATTTAGTAGCTGAATTTAATATCCCACCACCACGATTAAAAATTTCTTCATACGACAACCCATTGATTCGATCAACGAATTCCAACTCACGACTTCCTGCATAAACAAGATGTGTATGTGAGTCGCACCAAGAAGGAAAAACCAGTCGGCCTTTTGCATTAATGATGGTGTCGATGTTTTCTACTACCAACTGCTTAAATTCCGGCGAGTCCATTTTGCCAAACGAGGTAATCTTATCGCTTTCGATATAAACAAAGGCATTTTCGATTGTATGAAGCGCAGACATTTCATCCCCGGAATATTTCAGGCGAATTTCTGTTTCTGTGTGGACTAAAGTCCCTATATTCTTTATTAAAAGGCTCATTAAATCTGCGTAGATTCGCCTTCGAAAATAAGAATAATCCAATCAACTCAACCGCTAAATATTTTGATGTTATCATCATCGGTGCAGGTCCTGCCGGGAGCACTTGTGCTTTAGCTTTGGCAGGACATGGATTATCGGTTGCTGTTTTCGAAAAGTGCACATTTCCAAGGGATAAGGTCTGTGGTGATGCCATTGGAAGCAGGGTTCGAAAGGTTTTAGCATTGATTGACACTACTATTGCTGACGATTTAGAACATCTCCCCAAAAAAGCATATTCCAGAGGCTGGAAATTAGTAAGTCCTTCAAAGCGAGAGATCAAGTTGAATTTTGTTAACCATGGGTATGTATCTACTCGGGTGGATTTTGATAATTTTCTCTTTCAACATGCAAAAAAGAAAACGGATGTTTCTTTTTTTGAAGACAATTATATTGATTCTGTTGAAAGAAAAAATGGACTTGTATTTTGTAAAAATAAATCCGGAGAAGAATATCAAACAGGGCTGGTTATTGGCTGCGATGGTGCTCACAGCGTGGTGAAGAAATTATCATCCGATCACGAAGTTGATCCTAAGCATCATTCGGGTGCGGTTCGCGCATATTATAAAAATGTTGCTGCTGTTGAATTGGACATTCTGGAAATTCACCTAAGTAAAAAATTTCTTCCAGGCTATTTTTGGATTTTCCCGGTGAGTGATACAATTTGTAATGTCGGTTTTGGAATGCTTACCTCAGATATCAGCAAAAGGAAACTTAATTTAAAAATGGCTTTTGAACAAATTATTCAGGATGATGAAATGCTTTCAAAACGATTTGATAAGGCAGAACTTTTAGGGGAGCTAAAAGGCTTTGGATTGCCTTTAGGCGGAAAGAAAAGAAAATTGTCCGGTGCTAACTTTATTTTATGTGGTGATGCTGCATCGCTTATTGATCCCTTGAATGGAGAAGGAATTGGAAACGCAATGTGGAGTGGATTTCTGGCTGCAAATCAAGCAGTAAAGGCAGTGAAGGCAAACGATTTTTCGGCCCAATTTCTAAGTGGATATGATACTGAAATAAATCGCAAACTCTTGCCTGAATTAAAGCAGAAACTTGTTTTCCAAAAACTTTTTAATCGACCTTGGCTGATTGACACCTTGGTTTTTATAGGAAATAAAAACCGTTTCTTAAGAGAATGGATTGGCAGAAAGCTCTGAATGAGCATAATTTTAGTTGGAAAGTTAACACTGCTTCGTTAATTATAACTTTAATCATTAAGTAAACTCTCTCTTGCCTTTCCATACCTTTGAAGAATGGCAGGAAATACTTTTGGAACACTCTTTAGATTGACCACCTTCGGAGAATCTCACGGTCCCGCAGTTGGTGGAATTATTGACGGCTGCCCGGCCGGATTGACGATAGATGCAAATGTCATTCTTCATGATTTAAGCAGACGGCGTCCCGGACAATCAATGATTACTACACAAAGAAATGAACCTGATGATTTCGAAATTCTTTCAGGAATTTATCAGGGCGTGACAACGGGAAGTCCGATTGCATTCACGATTCAAAATAAAGATCAACGTCCTGACGACTACGCTGCCTTGAAAACGGCTTACCGTCCGTCTCATGCTGATTTTACCTACGATCAAAAGTATGGCCATCGCGATCATCGCGGAAGTGGAAGAGCAAGTGCCCGTGAAACTGCTTCAAGAGTTTTTGGAGGTGCAATTGCCAGACAGTTGCTTGCTCATTTCGGCTTGAAAATAAATGCTTATGTTTCTGCTATCGGTCCACATAAAATGAGTGACAATTATGAACAAGTAGATTTTGCTAAAATTGAATCGAACATCGTTCGTTGTCCTGATAGTGAACTTGCTCAAAAAATGATTGGCTATTTAGAGGAATTGAAAAAAAACGGCGATACAACCGGTGGTGTCATTACATGTATAATTAAGGAAGTCAATGCCGGCTTAGGCGAACCTGTCTTTGATAAACTGCATGCTGATTTAGGAAAGGCAATGCTTAGTATTAATGCTGTCCATGGATTTGAATATGGGAGTGGTTTTGCAGGTGCAGCAATGAAAGGTTCTGATCACAATGATTTGTTTAAGAAACAAGGTTCTAAAATTGTAACTTCTTCGAATAATTCCGGTGGAATCCAAGGTGGAATTTCAAATGGAATGGATATATTTTTCCGTGTTGCTTTTAAACCGGTTTCAACTTTGTTAATGGAACAAAAAACAGTGAATAAAGAAGGGGTAGAGGTCTCTTTAACTGCTGAAGGCCGTCACGATTCTTGTGTGGTTCCTCGTGCAGTTCCAATTGTTGAAGCCATGTCAGCGCTTGTTTTAGCGGATCATATGCTTCGGAACAGAAATAGTAAGTTAGATTAAACTTGTTTTATAAAATAAATTTCTCATACAATGAAAAAAGTATTCAAATGGGTAGCAATCCTGATTCTTGTTTTGCTTATAACCCTTATTTCTCTTCCTTTTATTTTCAAAGATAAAATCGTTGCGAAAGTTAAAGAGGAAACCAATAAGGCCATTAATGCAAAAGTTGATTTTGGTGAATTTGATCTTTCTTTGATCAGAAATTTTCCGAACTTTTCATTGAGAGTAAATAATCTCTCAGTGATAAATAACGCACCTTTTGATGGCGATACATTGCTCTTTGCAAAACAATTGGATCTTACAATTGACGTGATGAGTGTAATTAAGGGAGAGCAAATTACTATAAAACGCATTGGTGTAGAATCTCCTGTAATGTATTTTCTTATAAATGAAAAAGGGAAAACAAATTGGGACATCGCTAAGCCGTCTACTGAACCGACCGGTGCCGAAAAACCGTCAACTTTTAAAGCTTCACTTCAAAAATATACCTTGACGAATGGTGTGATTGTTTATAATGATAAAACAATGCCTTTCTATCTAAAACTTGACAATGTAAATCATACCGGTAGCGGCGATTTTACGCAAGATGTTTTTCTTTTGAAAACACAAACAGAAATTGCTAAAACTGATATGGCATATGGTGGAGTAAAGTATATTTCTCAGGCAAAAGCAAAAGCGGACGCTGATATTGAAATCAACTTAAAAACATTTCGCTTTACTTTTAAAGATAATAAAATTCAATTGAACGAATTATTTATCGATTTCTCCGGTTGGGTAATGATGCCTGATTCTAATATTGATATGGATCTCAAATTTGCTGCAGCTCAGTCAGATTTCAAGAATTTTATTTCAATGATACCGGCTGTTTATGCTTCTAATTTCAGTGAATTGAAATCCTCCGGAAAAATGGCTCTTGGTGGATTTATCAAAGGTCGTTATAATGATAAATCAATGCCTGGTTTTGGTTTGGACTTGAAGATTGATAATGGAATGTTTAAATATCCTTCCCTTCCGGCTTCTGTGAATAATGTTAATGTTGATCTGGCTATTAATAACCCTGATGGTGTTCCTGATCATACTTCAATCAACCTTTCTAAATTACATGTGGAGATCAATAATGATCCATTCGATGCCAGATTTAAATTATCTACGCCTATTAGTGATCCTAACATTGATGCATACATGAAAGGTAAAATCGATCTGTCAGGTATTCAAAAGGTTGTTCCATTGGAAAAAGGAACATCTTTAAGGGGTGTAATTACGGCTGATTTAACTGCAAAAGGTCGGATGTCATCGATTCAACAAAAAAAATATAATGAGTTTTCTGCTGCCGGAAATTTCGGTATTGCTAATATGAACTATGGCAACTCAAGTATGAAACAACCGATTGTTATTAGTATATTGAAACTGGCATTTAATCCTGCAAAAGTTTCTCTGGAAGCATTCAATGCTAAAGTCGGTAAGAGCGATTTTAATGCAACAGGTTCTTTGGAAAACTTCCTTGCTTTTGCCTTGAAAAAGGAAACTATTATCGGTTCTATTAATTTGAGTTCAAGTCAGATTGACCTGAATGAATTTATGTCAGGAGAATCTTCTGCAACCGGTTCAGCTGATACTACATCTTTGACTGTACTTGATGTGCCTCAAAACATCAACTTTTTACTGACTGCGAGTATAGGAAAATTATTATATCAAGACCTAACCATTTCAAATGTTGCCGGAAAATTAACAGTCAAAGATAAAGCAATTTCAATGCAAGATGTCTTTATGCAGCTAATGGGAGGAAGTATGAAACTTTCAGGAAACTATTCAAGCGCAGTACTCAATAAACCTTCATTTGATTTTGGTCTCGATTTAAAAGACTTTGATATT
>CAYHCU010000133.1:0-8247 GCA_964355035.1 uncultured Flavobacteriales bacterium
TCAAAATATTTATTTTTAAAATAATTTGGAGATATGCTTTCATTGGAGAACTCGTTGGTTTCTAGGAACGACGGCAAAAATAATCCAAATCTTCCTTTAGATACAAATTTGGAAGGACGTTTTTGTTCTCTCCACAGAAAATGAATGTGCCCCTTTTAATTTCATCTTAAAACTTGCAAAAAAAAAGCTGCTCTTATGGGAGCAGCTTTTATAAAACTTTATTTCAATTATTGAGCAATTCGAATTTTCTTTCCTGGTCTTAGAGAGTCTTTATCTATGTTCTTGTTTAATTTTTTTAAATCAGACTCTTTCATATTTATTTTTTTTGCAATTACACTCCAGCTGTCTTCTCCTTTTTCCAGTGTACGGAATTTTTTATTGTATTCAGTGTAGTCACCATTTGGAGTAATCTTTAATTCCATACCTGTAAAAATGACCTCTCCTTTTAATCCATTGAGTGATTTAAGATCTTTAAGTGTCATCTTGTTGGCCTTTGCAATGCTATTATAGGTGTCATCCTTTTTAACAACATACAATTCACCCGGAGCCTGAACAGTTGGTGTTGAAGGACCGGAAACGACTTCTCCTGTTGCTGCATCTTTAGCTTCAACTTGCTTTGCAACAGAAGCATCTTCCACAGCTTTTACTCCCGATGAATCAACCATCGTTGCAACAGGTTGAGGGATATTTATATCTTCTGTAGCTGATTGACCTTTCACATAATTTGTACGCAAGACTCTGAATTCTGTACGACGATTCATTTGATGCGCTTCTTCTTTTTGTTTTGTGTTCGGTAATTTATCAATGAAAGCTTCATTTAAAACATCGCCTGCTTTAAAACTACCATTGTCTTTATCCAATGCACGTGGTTGTGTTGCTCCATAACCTTGAAAGGATAAACGATCATTTTCAATACCATGTTGAACTAAATATTTTACAACTGATTCAGCACGTCGTTTAGATAAAGTGTCATTCGTCATTGGGATTGGACGTGAATCTGTATGTGAGCCAATTTCAACTACGATCGTCGGATTGTCTTTCAATGTTTCGACTAAACCATCAAGCGCTTTTTTGGATTCAGCACGTAAATCCCATTTCGCAAGATCATAATATACTTCGGGAAGTTCAATTGCACGTAATGTTGAACGTAACGCAAAGTCGAAATCACCTATGAAATCTTTTGATTGCTTTAATTCTACAGTTGTTACTTCAATGTATTTATTTAATTAATTTGGCATTTGTGCAGATAAACGATAAGCAATCTCCGGCTTCAAATCGAATTTATATGCACCGGTTTTATCTGTTTTCAAAGGAACTGATGAACCATCACTTCCGAATAATTCAATCGTTGCACCTTCTACATTGGCTTTAGTATCTGCATCAAATACTCGTCCAGACACTGTGAAAAGAAGTGGAGGTAAGCTCCATGAATAAATGTCATCGCTTCCTTTTCCATCATTTCGGTCAGAGCTTAAAAATCCTCTGTCACCGGTTGTTTCATCCAAAATGTAGGCGAAATCATCATATGAAGTATTGACAGGATATTTTAAATTCACAGGTTCTTCGAAAACATTATTCGTCAACTTCGAACTGAAAATATCTAAGCCACCCATTCCAATGTGGCCTTTTGAAGAGAAGTAAAGTGTGTTGTCGGAAGCAATAAATGGAAACATTTCTTCGAACTCAGTATTGATCTTGTCGCCTGCATTGACAGCCGGTCCCCAGCTCTTTCCTTTCTTGTCGTATTTTGAAAACCAGATATCTTTTCCACCTTGTCCGCCCGGCATATCAGAAACAAAATAAAGTGTTTGCTCATCTGCAGAAAGTGAAGGTTGAGCAACAGTAAAACTATCGCCGGAAAGAGGAATCAATTTTGGTTCTTCCCATGTTTGCCCTTTACGTTTTGTGTAATAGATTTGACAAGCTCCGATTTTACCTTTTTCAGCGTCACAACGGGTGAAGAACATATCAACTCCTTTTGAGTCCATCGTTGCACCACCATCATTCGAGCCTGAATTGATTGGTTCAAGCAATGGTTTCGGACTGCTCCATTTTCCTTTTTTGTCGACAGCTGCTTCGTAGAGATCCTGGAATTTTTCTCCTGTTCCTCCATCATTTCCTTTTCCAATCGACTCCTGACGAGCAGAAGTAAAGATCAAATGTCTGTGGTCTTTGTTCGAATAAGCAGCACCAAAATCAGAATATTTTGTATTGATGGGAGAAACATTTAAAACTCTGTAGCGAGTTGGTTTATCTTTCCATTTCTGCGCTTGCTGGCACGACTGAATTCCAAGTTCGCCACGAGGATCATTCGCTGCATCTTTCTGAAAAGCGGTATATTGAACGATTGCTTCATCGTATTTGCCATTCATTTTTAAGGCATCTGCATAATGTAAAATCGCTTGTGGTGATTTATAATTTGCTTTGATAGCTTTTGCATACCAAACTTCCTGGTTCTTATAATCATTTGTCAGACGATAAGCTTCTGCAACTTTGTAGATGGTTTCTGCTCGTTTTACTTTATTCTTTTCTTTGGAAAAAGCTTTTTTGTAAAGCGCAGCAGCGTCGTAATAATCACCTTTGTCAAATGCTAAATCAGCCTGATAGGTTGGGCCGCGTTGGGCAAAAGTTAGGGTTGCTGCAAATAATAAACATGCAGTTAAAAGTAAACGAAAGTTCATTTTCATCTTGGTTAGATTGGGTTGAGCAAAGTAGACACTCAACAGCAAAGAAAACAAGAATTTTAATGATTACAAAAGTATTCACCACCTTGTTCAAAGAAATTTATAACGCTATAATTTCACACTTATGCCCTCTAATACAGGCACTTACATGATTGAAATCGGTCTTTGAGCCTCGGAAGGTTAAATAACTATCGTTTTTGAAAAGTTTTTTAAACAAAAAAAGGGAATCGCTCTCGCAACTCCCTCCTTTCCCAAAAATAATTTATTACCGAATTGTAACCAACTCGCGATATTTTGCCATCGGCCAGATTTCATCGTCTACTAACATTTCTAATGAATCTACATGATCACGAATTGGATCGAAGAATGCTTTCACCGTTTCGCAATATGAAATAGCTCTGTCACGAATGTTCTCCAGCTTATTTGCTTTTTTGCGGGCATCAATCATCTGATCAACTAATTTGTTGATTGCATTCAAATGTCCACTGATCTCTGTGATCATTTCCATTTGTGTCTTCGTACTTTCTGCACCGGCTTTTATATTGTTCAGCAATTCAACATTCTTTGCCAAGTCGGTTTGATAACGAATTGCTGCAGGAATAATATGGTTAATCGCCAAATCGCCCATGATACGTGACTCGATTTGAATCTTCTTGATATACGTTTCCAGAAGGATTTCATGACGCGCTTCCACTTCTCTATGCGTGAAAATATTCAACTCGTCAAAAAGACCTAATGATGATTTTGAAACATAAGCATCCAATGCCAATGGTGTTGTCTGAATATTCGATAGCCCGCGTTTAGCTGCTTCCAAAACCCATTCTTCTCCATAACCATTTCCTTCAAAACGAATATTTTTTGATTCAATAATATACTGACGTAATACTTTCAGAATGGCTTCGTCTTTCTTAACGCCTTTGTCAATTAATTGATCTACTTCTTTCTTGAATGAGATCAATTGATTTGACACCATGGTATTTAAAACCATCATTGGATTCGAACAATTCGCTGATGAACCTACTGCACGGAATTCAAATTTGTTTCCTGTGAAAGCAAATGGTGATGTACGGTTACGATCTGTATTGTCAAGAAGAATTTCCGGAATTTTACCAATGTTTAATTTCAATGCTGTCTTTTCATCAGCCGACATTTTTTTGTCGTTTACCATTTGAACAATTTCGTCCAATACTCTCGATAATTGTCCGCCTAAGAAAATAGACATGATTGCCGGCGGCGCTTCATTCGCTCCTAAACGGTGATCGTTACTTGCTGAAGCAATACTTGCGCGCAACAAATCTGCATGCTTATAAACTGCCATTATAGTATTCACGAAGAAAGTCAGGAACATTAAATTACTCTTTGGTGTGCTTCCCGGCGATAATAAATTCTTTCCTGTGTTCGTACTTAAACTCCAGTTGTTATGTTTTCCGCTACCATTAATTCCGGCATACGGTTTTTCATGCAAAAGAACTTTCAAGTGATGACGACGCGCAACTTTGTCCATTAAGTCCATCAATAAAGCATTGTGATCTACTGCTAAATTGATTTCTTCAAACACCGGTGCGCACTCAAATTGACTCGGTGCAACTTCATTGTGTCGTGTCTTTAATGGTATGCCCAGCTTATACGCTTCTGTTTCGAAATCGACCATGAAACTATAAACTCGTTCCGGTATCGATCCAAAATAATGATCTTCTAACTGCTGTCCTTTTGCAGGTGAATGACCAAATAACGTACGACCTGTAGTTAATAAGTCCGGACGGGAGTTCAACAGACTTGTGTCAACCAAGAAATATTCTTGTTCAATACCAAGTGTTGCAAAAACTTTCGTTATGTCTTTATCAAAATACTGACATACATCTACTGCTGCTTTATCAAGTGCATGAAGTGCTTTTAACAAAGGAGCTTTGTAATCTAATGTTTCTCCTGTATAAGAAACGAAAATGGTAGGAATACAAAGTGTTTTGCCACTTGTGTTTTCCATGATAAAAGCCGGTGAACTTGGATCCCATGCTGTATAACCACGTGCCTCAAATGTATTGCGTATTCCACCACTTGGAAAACTTGATGCATCCGGTTCTTGTTGCGCCAATGCATTTCCGGAAAAATGTTCAATTGCTTTTCCGTCACTTAATTCAAAAAATGAATCGTGTTTCTCTGCAGTCAATCCTGTCAAAGGTTGAAACCAATGTGTATAAGAAGTAGCGCCTTTAGAGTTTGCCCATTCTTTCATTCCTAGTGCAACCTGATCAGCCATCTTTCTGTCGATTGGTTCGCCATGCTCAATCGCTGCAATAACTGCTTTGTAGGCATCACGCTGTAAAAATTTCTGCATGGCTTCACGATTGAAAACGTTAACTCCATAATAATCTGAAACCTTGCTTGAGGGAGGAGTAACCTTCACCGGCACGCGGTTCAAAGAGGTCTCAAGGGCTCGAAATCGGATACTTGACATAATTTAATGTGTGAATTGAGGGTTTAAATTATTTTTTTAATTATTTGCCAAATGTATTGTAAAAATAGGGGGTAAGTCAAGAAAAACATCTATTATTTTACGAACACCCCCTAAAAATTTGATGTATTTTGATAAAAACTTGCAAATTTTCTTACAAGTGCTATATTTTACACTTTTTGCCTCTGTCGTTTGCAAGAGTTTTCAACAGGTGCGAAAAAAGCCTGGAATCGGTGAAATGTAAATTGATTGAGTTGGTGGATAGCGTTTTTTTAGGTGAAATCATGAGGAATTTGGAGAGATACTTACAAAAAAACATATTTATTGTTTTTGAAATTGTTATTTAGACTACAGGCCGCTCCTACGGAGCTAGACTTTACACCGCACCTATTATCTATAAACAGTTTGCTCCTACGGAGCATAAGCATTGAGCCAATCACAATGGCAAAAAAATCCCGGAGAATAAATGTGTTTGTAGAATAATAAAGTGACATTAATTATAATTCTGGAGGTACATCCTGATTGTAGAAATAAACAGTGATCATAATAACAGTCCCTTAGGATGACCTTTTCTTTGAAATATACTATGACAGAATTAGCAGTCATGTAAGGACGGTCTTTTTGTAGATATGAATGTTGATTGCTATTATAGCTCCGTTAGAGCCACCTAAAAATTGTTTATTTTCACATCAGTGAAGGAAATAACAGTCCCGTAGGGACGTCCTGTTTGTAGAACAAAACAGTAACCGAAGATAAAGCTCCGTAGGAGCGACCTGAAGGTTTCCTCCAGATCTCAAAAATCAACCAAAACACTATTATTTTTACATTCTATTTTTCTTGAAATACTTGTTATCAACTAATAAAGGTGAATCTAAATTGGTTTCAGTGAGCAGCCGTTCTTAGTGAATGAAGGGATATCTTCGAGACGATACAGTGGTCAAATTAATGAGAGGTGGAGTAGCGTAAGGCGACAAAATGCCTATTGCATTAGCTATGAACGAACAAAATATTTCTCTAAAACGGTAGCCATGAGGAAGAATCGGATTCCGTTAGCTGTCGTACTTAGAAACCTACAAGGTTCTTACAGAATGACATTCGTGTTATTTATTAGGGAGGAGAGGAAGATAAAAACCTACAAGATTCTTCCGGAATTTTACGGTCTATGTAATTTCGAAGATTGAAGCATTTGAATTTTAATTTAGAAGATAATTATGCTCTTCCTAATGTATACAGCAACCGTACATGCGAAGCAACAGCATGCCAAATCGTAGGGTGCTCAAGATAAACAAGTCCATGTGCTGAACATGTTTCTTTAACTATTGAACTAAGCTTCGGATAATGTATGTGCGAGATCTTTGGAAACAAATGATGTTCTACCTGCTGATTTAAACCTCCTGTTAAGAAAGATAACACTCTGCTTCTTGAACCAAAATTTGCAGTAGTTCTCACCTGATGAACTGCCCAGTCATTTTCAAGGACAGGCATGTTGGTTGGATCAACAAAATGCGTGTCTTCTACTGCATGCGCTAATTGAAATATGGTACTGATATATAGTCCGGTGGTAAATAAGAAAATGCTGTAGCCAATAATAAATTTAGTAAAGCCTACCATCTCTATTGGTAAGACAACAAATAATCCGATGTAGATTATTTTAGTCAGCCAAAATCCAAGATGCGTTTTAAAGTCAAATTTTATTCCCGTTTTTGAGGAGATGGACTTCCTGAAATATTTAGCGATGTCCAGCAGAAATACCCACAATGCATAGGTTAATCCATACACGATGAACCAGTAAATGAATTGAAAACGGTGAAAGAAATATTTTTTGTGTGATTCACACAGTCGTAATACCGGTTCTGTTGCAATGTCATCATCATGTCCGTCTATATTTGTAAATGTATGATGAATCATATTGTGCTTGATATTCCATAGGTATGACGAGCCACCAAGCATATTCAAAGTTAATGCAGCTAATTTATTGACGGTTTTATTAGGAGAATAACTCCCATGACCGCCATCGTGCATAACATTAAATCCAATTCCTGATGAGAGTATTCCAAAGAGAATACACATGAGAATTGCAATTAAATTGGATGGTGTGAAGAAAACCAGGATCACATAGGTTGCTAAAAAAGACAACATGTATATCGCAGTTTTTAGGTAAATTTTTCCATTACCATGTGGATCTAACTTCCGTTCAGAAAAATATGCATCTACTCTGTTTTTAAGATCAGCGTAGAAATCAGAAGTGTTTCCGTTGAATTTAATACTTGCCATTAATGAATTGGATTAGGAGATATGTAAATGTGCAAATTTAATGTCAATTAAACGAGTTAATTAACATAAAACTTGCACACACATTCGTTAATACACTGTATTACCACTTTTTCTTTTTCCCAATGTCAGGACGTTTGGAGTCGCCACCGCCACTTGAACGTGTTCCCGTAGGACGTCCCTCGCTCCAGCCACGTGATGCCGGTCTTTCAGAACTTCCTTCACTTCTTCCGCCTTCTGTGCGTCCTTTGTATCCTTCGCTGGAAGAACCACGACTGCCTTTGTAGCCACTTCCGCTACCGCCACGATCACCACGATCACCACGATCACCACCTTTGTAACCGCCACCGGAACTCTTTCCGTCTTTGTAACTCGGACGACTTCCACGATCACCACCGCCGCTGTAACTTCTTCCGCTACTTGGTTTACGGGTTTCAGGAGATGAAACTTCTATACGTACTTTTCTTCCCTGATAAATTTCACCCGGGAAAGTTTCCATAGCATGACTCAATTCCTTTTCAGGAAGATCAATAAATGAATATACACCTTTCACATCAATTCTTCCAATTACAGAATCATTGACACTTAAAATATCTGCTATATATTTCTTCATTGTTTGCTCGTTAAGTCCATCCATCGAACCAAGGTTGATGAATAAACGTGGAGATGAAGAACGATAACCTCCTGCGGCCTTGCCTTGATGAGCAAGATCTACATTCAGATCCGGAGCATTACGATAAGAATCTAAGAAGCGATTGAATTCTATACTTACAATTCGTTTTAATAAATCATCTTTTGAAAGATCTTTTAGTTCATCGAAAATCGGCGTAAGGAATTTTG
>CAYHCU010000134.1:0-8216 GCA_964355035.1 uncultured Flavobacteriales bacterium
AATTCATCTACACTGATGCTGCCATTTTCAATTTCTGTGACAATAGCTTGTAATTCATTAAATGCTTCTTCGTATTTCATAGAGAAATGTTATTTAGTTGTTGATTTCGTTGATAGTGCTTTTGAAACTTCCTTTAGCTAATGTAGTTTCTAAAATTTCTCCTTTTGTAAATTCCTCAGCAGATAAAACAGCTTTCCCGTTTTTACGGGTGATGGAATAACCACGAGCAAGAGTGTTTATCGGATCCAATATTTTAATTTTTGACTCTAGCAAATTTAAATTCTGCTGAAGGTTTTTGAATTGATGGACAACAAGTCTCATCGACAAACTCTTGTTTTCTAGCAAAGCGAGTTTGACTTCAATATCGTTTCCGGCATTTCGGTATAATTGTTTCGATAAAAAATCAAGTAGATTTTTTTGCTGAATGATTAATTGCCGTCCTGGAATTGTTTTGATTATATTAACGTTGTTCTGAAGTGACATCGTTTGATCAACAACAGAGCGACGGCTGAATTTAACAAGTAATTCAGTCGAATTATTGATTTTGGAATGATTCTTTTCCAAAACAGTTGCACAGAGAGATTGGAAATAGTTTATTGTTTCAAAGAAGTCATCTTTGGTTTCTGTAATAGCTACCTCGCTATACGAAACCAACTTTTCTGCAAGTTGATTAATCAGAATATTCTGTGTGTAAAATTTTTCCAGAAAGAAATCGGCAGCAGCAGTAGGAGTGATGCAGTTTTTGTAAGCCACCATTTCAGTCACCGTTTCATTGGTCGCATGACCTATTCCGGTGACGATTGGCAGAGGGAACGATGCAATTTCTTTTGCTAAACTGAATTCGTCATAACAAGCGAGGCCTGTATCTCCGGCGCCACCACGGATGATTGTTACCACATCGAATTCTGAAATCCGAGACGCAATTTTTTGCAAAGCCCTGGCAATAGTTATAACGGCATTATCGCCTTGCAAGGTGGCTTCAAATAAGGACAACTCAAGAGCATATTTTTTATGGTAATTGTTTATCGTACTTATGAAATCTTGATATCCTCTGCTAGTTTCAACAGAGATCACAGCAATTCTCTTCGGCAAAACGGGAAGTGTTTTCTGTTTATTTAAGTCGAACAGTTTTTCTTTTTTCAATTGTAGGATTGAATCATTTTTCATCTTGGCCATTTCGCCAAGAGTAAAAGCAGGTTCTACATCCGTTACATAAAGTGAAAAACCATGAACAGGATGAAAAGTAACATTGCATTGAAACAAGACTTTCATTCCCGAAGCAAGTTCCGTATTAATCGTCGACCGGAATTTTTGTTGAATAGCCAAATAAAAGTCTGCCCAGATGATTCCTTTGCATTGAGCAACCATTGTTGCTTCGTTTCGATCCGCCAATTCGAGATAACAATGTCCGCTGGATTGATGTAGATTGAGTTTAACTAATTCACACTTTACCCAAAATTTCCTTGAATCATAGTTTTTTTTAACGATCGACTGAACGCTATTCATCACCTCCAATAGGGAATATGATTTTTGCGCAGTTGTTTGAGTTGATTCGTTCATTGAAAATGGAAGCGGAAATTAGACATTCACAAGATGCGAAAAAAGTTTGATTTATTGTTTTGAAAGTTGATCACTTTAAAAGTTCACCGGAAATAAGAGACGGCATAAAGTTAAATACGTTACAATCTCTTATAAACTGATATATTATATGCCCATAGGACGGCATAAATTAAATACTTTACAATCTCTTATAAACGGATATACTATATGCCCCTGGGGTAAAAAAATGAAATTAAAATGTCAAGTAATACGATTAACAATATATAAAATTTAACCGGTAAAGAAATTTGGCTGACGCCATGCAGGAAGTCCCCTCGTTTTCCCCTTCTGCATGACTACCATTAAAGGCAGCATCACTAAATAGGCAAATGACTATATTTTAATTGAAATCTGTAACCGCATAAATGTCGGTTATTTTATGCGACAACATTGGTGAAATTCAAATGGACTCACTCTCGATCCCTAAGCAATTCACCGCTAAAAACAAGTCTTTTACACTAATTTTGAGCCATATTCGTCATTTTCACAGCATCTTTTAAACAGCATAAACGTATATTTACTATCTTCTTGAAATTATACAAACGAATGCCGGATTTGTCCCATAAAGTTACCAGAGGTTTTATTGCTGTGCTTGCATTTTGTCTAGTGATTTTCACTGGTACAATTAGCTTAGCGCAATCTGTTTTATTGGATGATTTTAATCGCGCAAATAGCAACACCGTCGGACTAAGCTGGGCGGAGACAGAGACGGTTGCCGGAACAGGAGCAATCATTAACACGAATCTTTTGAAAATGGGTAGCACAACTGCGGGAAGAGATTTCGTTTCGTATGATGTTTCTACAATGTACAATACTGTTTTGTCTACCAATACAGGTTTGCTGACATGGGCATTTAACATGCGCCAAACCAGACTTGATCCTTCCGGTTTTGATCCTTCAAATTATGGAATTGGTTTTGTGCTTGGTTCAACATCGGGTAATTTTTTAACCGGTAGCGGTTATGCTGTTGTACTTGGAAATACAGGAACCGCCGATAATGTGAGATTGGTAAGTTTTGCAAATGGTATGATCAGCAGTGCTGGGATTTCAGCAGTGATTGTACCGGCAAACGATTTCGGTGCAGAATATCTGACCATAAAAGTTACATACAATCCGGTAGGAAATGTCTGGGCATTGTACCTCGGAAATACAACAGCAAGTTTTGTTGATCCGGCTTTGGCAACGTATAATTTATTAGGTTCAGCAAGTAGTTCGCTTTATACCTCACTCGATTTACTTTATGTTGGTTGCTTATGGAATCATGCAACAGGCGCCAGCGACTTTGGTTATTTCGATAACATTCTAATTCCTACTGCATGCATTATTGATGTTGAGCCAACAATTCAATCTTCCGCAATAAATTTTT
The DNA here is from genome assembly GCA_964355035.1 of uncultured Flavobacteriales bacterium. Classification (GTDB taxonomy): domain Bacteria; phylum Bacteroidota; class Bacteroidia; order AKYH767-A; family 2013-40CM-41-45; genus JADKIH01. The sequence goes on from CAYHCU010000134.1 coordinate 2,966, forward strand.
CCGCTATCGGTGCAAGTTCGATAACGTTGAACTGGACAAGAGGAAATGGAACGGAATGTATTATTATAGCAAGAAGCGGAAGCGCAGTAAGTGCAGTTCCAACGGATGGTTCTGTTTATTCAGCAAGTACAACCTTCGGTTCAGGAACGCAAATTTCTCCGGGAGAATTTGTTGTTTATAGTGGAAGCGCAAATACAATTTCCATCACCGGATTAAATTCGAATACAACATATTATTTTTCAATATACGAATTCAATGGAAACGGTTGTACAGTAAATTTCCTTGGCAGTCCTGCAAATGGAAGTGCAACAACAATCGGTTGTGTAATTGCAGCAGAACCAACGGTTGCTTGCAGTGGCTTGTCGGTAATTTCATCAATGTCCAACAGCTTGCAATTAAGTTGGACGCGTGGAAATGGCGCCTATTGCATTGTCATTTGTCGTGGAGGAAGTATGGTTACATCTGCCCCTGTCGATGGTATTTCATATACAGCAAATGCAACCTATGGACTAGGCAGCACAACAGCAGCAGGAGATTACATTGTTTATTCCGGAATAGGAAATTCTGTTAACGTACTTGGTTTAATGCCGGGCACAACTTACTTCTTTTCTGTCTATGAAATGAATGGCACCGGATGCAATACAAATTACTTAATCAGTCCGACAATTTCAACGGGCTTAACAAATCCGGTCGTCGCTTACTCAACATACTTTGGAAATTTACATTCGCATTCTGATTATTCTGATGGTGATATGGATAACATCTGCAACGGAGCAGGTAGTCCGGACTGTTGTTACACCATAGGAAATACAGCAAGTTTTTTCGATTTTATGGGTATCAGTGATCACAACCACAACGAAGGTCCGGTGATGACACCTGCAAAATATGCAAGCGGACTTTCCGAAGCAGCGACTTATACGAGTGTAAATCCGGGATTTGCTGCTTTGTATGGAATGGAATGGGGAACAATTTCAACAGGTGGACATGTTGGTGTTTATGGTGTAAATCAATTGTTAGGATGGAATTCTGGAAACTATGATGTCTTTCTGGCTAAAGGTGATTACAATGGATTGTTTAACATCATCAATAATACATCAGGAGCATTTGCAACATTGTGTCATCCTAACAATACAGATTTCGCAAATATTTTAGGTTCTGCTTACAATGCAGCGTACGACAATGCAGTAGTCGGTGTAGCATTGAAAAACGGTCCTTACAATTCTACAAATATTGCTTATGCAAATCCTTCAGCAAGTATCAACGTTGCATATTGGAATACACTTTTGGGAAAAGGATATCATTTAGGACCAACCATGGATTTAGATAACCACAATTCCGCTACCATGGGGAAAACAAGTCAGGAGAGAACAGCAATTCTCGCTCCGTCCTTGTCTGTTGCCAATGTAATGGAAGCAATGTTGAACATGCGATTCTATGCAACTGAAGATTACAATTTGAATGTGAATTATAATATCAACGGAATTTTTCCTCTGGGAAGTATTGTAACACAAACGGTGGATCCGATTTTGAATGTTTCAACATCAGATGGAAATGGTGAAACAATAACACAAATCAGAATTTATTACGGTGTACCGGGAAGCAATGCCGCTCCAACAATATTGACGACCGTAGCAGCATCTTCACTCATCTACACGCATGTTTTTGCCTCGGGAACATATTACTATTATGCAGAGATCACACAGGCAGATGGTAACAAAGCATGGACATCGCCAATATGGTACACAAAAATTGTGACACCGCTCCCGATAGAGTTGTTGTCATTCGATGGAGAATATACTTCAAAAGGGAATAATTTGAAATGGATCACCGCTTCAGAAATCAATAACGATTATTTTTCTTTAGAAAGAAGTTCAGACGGAAGGAATTTTAAGCAGATCACGCAAATAAAAGGAGCAGGAAATAGTAGTCGCGATTTAAATTATAATTTCCTAGATGTATGGGCACCGGAAGGAATCAATTACTATCGATTAAAACAAATAGATTTCGATGGGAAGTTCACCTATTCGAATATAATTGCGCTCCGTTCTCTCAAGCACGATGAATTATTTTTAGTTTATCCAAATCCAACCAACGGAAGTATTATTGTAGCCATCAAAGAGTTCAACAGTGAAGGCTACGATTTAAAGATCACCAATTCCATCGGGCAAATAGTTTTTTCTTTGGAAAACCAAACGGAAGAGCAACAAAAGCTTTCTCTGGATTTAAATGAAGGGGTTTATACAATCAGTCTTATCATCAACAAAGAAGTTTATAATAAAAAATTGGTTATTCAATTTTAAGAGCCTCTGAATAAATGTTAGGGAGTGAATTAATACGATAGCGGTTTATTTTTTTTCGCAGACGAGGAAAATTTTCAGAAAAATAAATGAACTTTTAGTCACAATGAATCTGCGTTTTAATCTGCGAAATCTGCGAAATCAGCGGGAGAAAATAGGCCGCATTTATTTCTCGCAGATACCGCGGATACGCAGATCAAGCGCAGATTTTCCGTAAAGAAAATAAATCCGTGATGAGCAGAATGTTAATCGGAATTAAGAAAGTATTAAAAATTATTTCGTATTCAAGCGTCATTCTGACCGGAATTGCGCGACGCTGGAAAAATTCAAGTCGCTCCTGCGGAGCTGCTGTTACGTTTGCTGTTTATTTCTACAAACAGGACATCCCTTTGGAATTATCCATGGATGTATCGACAGGTGATAATATTTATTCTCCATAGGAGCAACTTGTTTCTAGAAAACCTTTTTCCAAAACTACACAGCCATACCTCTGACCTTTGAACTCTAACCTTTTTCCAAAACGACCTGACCTCTGACCTTTGACCTCCAACCTTTTTCCAAAACAACTCGACCCGCCGGAAAAAATGCAGAATTTTCTACCCAAAACCCACATTCCCATAAAGAATTCAAATATTTTTTTGTCATCCGCTCACTTTTCTTTAACTTGAACCCTTTGAGTGAAAGCCTCGGAAATAGACCTCAGTTAATTTTCGAAGTTTGCTCTATTCGGTAAAAAAATGAACAAAATTCTCCCCCAAGCTCTTAGAGCAGTATTCGTATTTCTAGTTTCAGTGATGCCTTCGTTTGCATTTGCTTTTGTAATAGCACCTGAACCCAGTTCCCCAACTTCAAGTATCACTGCAACAGCAGGTGCTTGCAATGAAATCAACTTAAATTTTGTGCCCGGCGACGGTAGCAGAAGGTTAATAGTTGGAAGCATTGGAGCGCCGGTTTCTGTGTTTCCTGTAGATGCAACCAGTTATACAGGAGGTTCTATTTTCGGAACAGGTACCAACCTCGGTAATGGCAATTTCGTTGTGTATAATGGAAGTGGAAGCAGCAGCACAATCAGTGGTCTCGATGGTGGTACAGAATATTTCTTCGCCAGTTTTGAATTCAACGGAGTGGGTACCAATTCGAATTATCTGATCATCGGCTATCCCGAAGCAAATGAAATTGCTCCCGGAATTTCAATGACTGTACTTTCTTCTTCGGGTGACATTTGCATAGGTGATAGTGTACAACTTCAAGCAAGTGGTGCACTCACATATATTTGGACACCTGCATTAACTTTGTCAAATGACACAGCCTCTATTGTAATAGCGAAACCTGTATCGACAACAATTTACACTGTTACCGGAACTGACGGCGGTGGATGCCAGGACTCAAGAACTTTAAACATCATCGTAAATCAATTACCACTAGTAACTCTAAGTTCCTTTCAAGCAATTTGCATAAATGAAGGAGTGATTGTGCTTTCAGGTGGAAATCCTGCAGGAGGAGAATATTTCGGCAATGGTATTTCAACTGGAGTTCTTGATCCGACAATTCCCGGACCTGGTAATAGTGATATATTCTATACTTATACAGACATTCACGGTTGCATTGATACAGCAACGAGATCAATTCAAATAAAAAATTCTCCAACGGTAACGCTTAGCACTTTTAATTCTGTATGTATTGACGGTTCTCCATTTACTTTAAGCGGCGGTTCACCAACCGGTGGCGATTATTCAGGAACAGGTGTAAATGCCAATGATGTTTTTAATCCTGCGAATGCCGGTGTAGGTAGCCATGTAATAACCTACATTTATACTAATCAAGGTTGCTCTGATACCGCTGTAAGTCCACTTGCAGTAAATGCTTTGCCTGTTGTGAGCTTTGCAAATTTATCTGCCGTTTGTTTTAATACTCCTGCTTATACCTTAAGCGGTGGCACACCGGTTGGCGGCACATACTCAGGAACAGCAGTAAGTGGGAATGAATTTAATCCTGCCACTTCAGGCGTGGGAAATTTTATGATCACTTACAATTATGTAAATGCAAATGGATGTGCAGCATCAGATACGTCTGTTGTACGTGTGAATAGTTTGCCAACGGTATCGTTTTCTACATTGCCTACAGTTTGCCAAAATACCGGACCAGTCGCTTTAACACAAGGTAGTCCTGCCGGAGGAACATATTCAGGAACAGGTGTTGGCGGAACAACCTTCTATACAGGGATAGCAGGCGCAGGCACACATAATCTGGTATACACTTATCATGATTCAAATAATTGTTCGAATTCAGCAACACAAAGTATTCTCGTAAATCCTATTCCAACAGTAAATCTTGGCCCGGATACAACGATATGTTCGGATGTTTCTATTGTATTAAATGGTGGAACTTTCAGTTTGTATAATTGGTCGAATGGTGCAAATACTCCATCGATTGCAATCGATAGTACAGGTAGAGGCTTAGGAACATTTCGTTTTATTTTAATTGCGTCTAATTCTTTTAGTTGCGTAAACAGAGACACCGTTTTCGTAACGATTGATCCTTGCACCGGAATTGAAGAAAATAAAATTGCTTCATTTTCCACGTATCCGAATCCGTTCACTTCAAATCTTGTGGTAAAAATGAATTCTGTTTTTGAACTTTCTGTTTATGACATTTCCGGAAGGTTGATTTTAGAAAAGAAAAACCTTTTTACTGAAGTAGAATTTGGAGATGAATTAAAGAAAGGAACCTACCTTTTGAGAGTGAAAACTCCTCAAGGTGAGGCCTCCACGATTCTTATAAAAGAATAGGAGAAAGGCAATACTATCCGATTAAATTTTAGCAAATATAGAAAGCTTCATATTTAATTTGTGTTTGAAGTTAAGTTAGTATTTCAAAATAGCAGGTGGGGCCTTTTTTGGGGTCACATTCATTTTCTGGGGAGTGATCAAAATTTCTCACCTAATTTGTATCTA
>CAYHCU010000135.1:0-8195 GCA_964355035.1 uncultured Flavobacteriales bacterium
AAAATGGTGGTCAATCTGATCCGGAAAACGGTGGTCAGTCTAAATGGAATTTACAATAGTGATTTGGAGAAAGTTAATTTTGCAAATACCAATCTTTATCGATGCAGTTTTATTGGATGCAAATTGTCAAATACATTCTTTACTAATTGCGAAATGATGAAAATTAGCTTTGCCGCTTCTGTACTCTGGGAAATAGATTTTTCAACTACTTCCATGCTCGATAATTTAGATTTTAGAACTGCTGGATTTAATAATGTATATTTCAACAAATCAGTTACTGATTCAAATTTTAATGGGTGCAGTAATGCTAGTGCCCAATTCAGGTATTTCATAGAAGAGAGGTTAGAAGAGCAAAAAGGTCAGCCCGCAATATTAAACGCAATTAAATATTCAAGTAATGATTTACATAAATGTTCTACAGATGCGCTTTCAGGAACAGACATAAAACAGGTTTTTGAGGCTTATAATAAAATTAAGAGTGAGATGATAATTAATCGTGTGCATCATAGATTACAAAAGAATGACGCTCCCGGCACTGAGAAGATTTAATCCCTAAATGAGATTTACATTTCTTCCAAATTGGATGATACGGATAAGCAGAGAATGCAAAAATTTAAACAAGATTATTTTGGCAATATGGAATTGGCTCCATTTAGAATGAGCCTGCAATCGGATTTAGATTCATCTTACAATCCAGCATTAAGTGAAGATAGTAATTAGTTGCAGAACCCGGATTAAAGTTATTTGAATTAAGGAGAGAATCAAAATTTCGGTTTATAATGAATTGACCGTTGGAGTAAAATAGAATTTGCCCCCCGGTATCGCATATACCTGCATTGGTCGAGGCAAAATTCATTGAATGATATACTGAAAGAGTATCAGCCATCCCGGAATTAAAATTAATTTGATAGTGATGAATGCCGCTTGGATCTAACCCAGACATCCAAGTGTTATTTCTGTTTTGTGATTTAACAGAGAGAGAAATCACAAAAACAAAAAGTATTACTATTATTTTTTTCATTCGAATTTTAAAATAAGCGGAGTGCGAAGCACTCCGCTTATTTCTTAACAGATTACTTTATCAGCACTAACTTTCCTGATTGATTGAATTCACCGTTTATTAATATCTGATATTGGTAAACTCCGGAATTCAAAGCTGAAACATCAGCTGTAAAAGAATTGCCATTCATTTTTACCCTATCACTTTTTGCAATCTTTCCAATAATGTTGACAAGTGTTATTTGGAGATCACAAACAAGAGAAATATCATTGTTGACTTCTTCATTTGAATTTTAGAATAAGCGGAGCATATTGTTTTGGGAATGCTCTCAAATTTTTACTATCTTCCTTGAGTAAAAATATTTATCTGATTTAACAGAGAGAATATATATTCCGCTTTGAAGGAAAGAGAAATTTAGTTCTTGGTCTTTTATTGTGGTTTGAATTTCGAAAAGTTTTTCTCCGGTTGTATTGAAAATCGAAATCAATATTTTTTCATTTGAAGAATCGAGCGGGCGAAAAGAGAGTTTGTTGAAGAAAGGATTGGGAAATACATTAATTGCATTTTCATTTGCATTGGTAAAATGATTTTTTATTGAAAGCACCGTGTCACAAGCGCTTGTGGTGTCGTTCATGAGATCGTAGTTCACCATGTTAGGAAATGCAAAAGTGTTGTAGCCGGGGGTGATGAATGTATTTTGGACAACATTGCAAGCTGCACCCCCGCTATCGGGAAATTCTATGTAATGTAATCTATTATTCCCATCGTAATTGGAAATGTAAATACGGTTGTCGGGTGCAAGTTGAAGCATGTAAAATGTTGTTGCAAGAGGTGAATAAAATGTATCCCATTGGGCGACGATTTGATCAGTAGAAATAATATTTCCTGCCCAAGTATCCAACTGATGAATGTAAATGTTATTACTGAGGTATAAGAATCTCCCGCTTTTAGAAAATGCTAGTCCAAGTAAATCCAATTGCCCATCTGCAATCATCAAGGGTGTTTCGTTTGAAAGGATTCCGGTACAACGATCAAAATTAAAAAGGTCAAGAGTTGAGTCGTCTAATTGAATTGCATATTTGGATGCGTCATCACTAAACTTTGATTGACCAACGTAATTTAAGAACGGATTGAACAAACCGATTGATTGTGTATCAACTAAAAATGTATCGGGGGTAACTAATATTTTATAAAATATATTTGAATAATATCTGTGAACGACAATCCAGTAGTCACGCCCATTCGAGTGTTTACAAGCTGACATTCTACCCCAACTGAGTGTATCATCAATCAGATGAATATTTTTTTTTCCTGAAATAATACCACCAAGCCCGCTATCTAAATTTACATCCACTATGGAATAGCTCAAATTTAAGGGATGGCTGGCGTATTGAGAACTTAGTTGAATTATTTCTGCTGATTCATGAAAAATGTAATATTGATTAGAATGCTCAGGTCTTGGGAGAATTAAAGATGCTTGAGGAATTCCAAGTCCCTTAGGATAATATGAAGTAGCATATCCAGGATTAAAATTGTCAGAGTTATGCAAGCTATCATGGTTACTATTTGCTACATACTGCCCGTTTGTATAGAAAAGAAGTTGTCCTATTGAATCGGAGATACAGGCATTTGTCGCAAAAATATCCATTGGTCTGTTTAAGGCAAATGGAGAAGCAGAACCGGAATTAAAATCAATACCATAATTTGAATATGGAGGACCTGCATAAATTCCAAGCATCCAAATATTATTTCTGTTTTGTGAATTAACGACAGTAGAAATCACAAAAAGAAAAAGAAACAATTTTATGTTCTTCATTTAAATTTGAATATTAGCGGAGTGCAAGGCACTCCGCTAATTTACTAATTATTTTATCAGTACTAATTTACCTGATTGATTTGATACATCATTTATTGAAATCTGATATTGGTAAACACCTGAATTCAAACCTGAAATATCAATTGTGAATGAGTTGCCTTTCATTTTTACTTTTTCACTCTTTGTAACCTTACCTATCATATTGACAAGATTTATTGTTACATCGGCATTCAGATGAAAATAGCTTTCTATTGTAACAAGTCCTGTTGTTGGATTCGGATAAACACGGAATATTGAAGCAGGGCGAATTTCATTTTTGATTTGCTGATTGTGTGCTTTCCTTAATGAATATCCATTGCAAAGAACGCTATCGTCAAAGGTTCTTGATGGGTCAATTGTTCGAAGAATATTCCATGCCATGAAAACCGCATTGCCTCCTGTATATGGACATTGGCTTGCTATATTTTCAACTATTGAAAGCTGACTTGAATTAAGTTCATAAATTCCTTGTGCGTACGTTTCAATGTAAACTGTATTTAGAGCTTTCTCGTTTGCTTCGGGTGAAACCTGTGCGCTTACCTGATTATTTTTTGAAACTGCTGTTGCAATGCGGCTGACTTTAGTTGTGGAATCAATAGAAGTGTCTTGCACTGCAAATATTGCTTCTTTTACATCTGTGAGTTTACCAATTGCATCTGAGGAAGTGGTGTCAGCATAAGTTTCAAGGATTGTACTGCTATCAATAAGAGAACTGTCCTGTTTTAATTCTTCATACAATCCTTTTTTCTTTTTCCAAATAATATCTCCTTCATCGGGATCGCTTAAAGTGTCCTGTGCTGTTTCTTCGGCAGCAGCCAATGACATTTTTTTATCGTCAGGGTGGCCGTCAGCAGGATTAGAACAATCGGGACATAAATTGTATGGAATTGCATTACTAAACGAAAAGTTGATAGGTGACCCTGCGAAGGAAAGATTGGGTGAAGGATAATCGAAATATGGAGTCCCATGAACCTCATAAAATGGAGGTGGTGTAGCTCCCAGATTGTAAGTCATAGTTCCCACGACATCATTATCATAATAATTTCCTACTACAAAGGTATCAGGAATTTCGATAAACTGAAGTTGATTACCCATTACTCCGCCAACCGCAGGAATAGGACTGCCAAGTACCAATGCCTGACCGTGGTTTACCATTGTGTTTCCTTTCGTAAGGCTCTGGTCGCAGTTACTGTAGAGTTGAATTCCGAAATCTGTGCCGTCAGTTGTATTACAATAAATGGAACTGTTCGGGGAATCGGCAAAAGTGATTCCTCGAAGGTTTTGCTTCGAACCGGGACGGTACACGCAGTTGTGATTGTAAAAACCTTTTCCGCAGTTGTCGCTTCTAATTCCGAAGTACGTTGATGACGGTGTAGAAAGGTGATCAAGAGTAATTGTATTGTCAGCGATCTCAACTCCTTTAATACTGTTGCTGTAAATTCCATAAGTTGACTGGGAACTGATTGTATTTTTGAGAACACGATTGATACCACTTGGTCCTAAGAAACTCCAATCGCCCACGTAGATTCCGTAATTGGTTGCTCCGCTATCAGGGGGAAGTGTTGCAATGTCGTTTCCAAGTATCTCTGTTGTTGAATAAGGATTCCACAATGAGATGATTCCATTCTTCGTGCTTGAAATATGATTATTGTAAATGTAGTTGGTTCTTCCGCTGTTAAATACGCTGATGATGCTGTTGTAGTTCTTTATGAAAGTATTGTCAAGCACAAAGGAACTGGAATTGCCGATATGTACACCTGTCTCGCATTCCTCAAAAGTGTTTGCAATTCCGTAATCACCTACATACATATTTCTATTATTTAATCCGACGACTCCGTAAGAATGGGTTGTGCCATTGAAAGGTTGGAAATTAAAGAATACATTTTTGAAAATGTACGGTTGAGCTTTTTCGGCATAGATTCCAAAGTCAGCATTTTCAAAGTAGTTGCCATAATTAGAATTTCCAATGCTTATTACATCTGGAACACTAATGATGCTAACGTGTGCGTAGGTTCGGTTGTTAGGAAGTGGATTTCTCAAAGTTTGTGTACATTTAAAGGTATCTCGTTCAATCAAGACATTCCAACCGGGAAATGATGGATTGATAAGATAGATGTCATAAAAATTTTGGTCGAACACGGATGATACTACTCTGATTGTCGCGCCACCATCACAAAAGATTGCTTGTTTAGAATTTTCCACTCGTGAGCCATCAACGTCAATAGTAGCAGTAGCGCGAACATTTATTTCATTCCACAGATCGCTACAAGCGTACAAATGAGAATCATAAATATTCAAAGTGTCAAGTGGGGTTACCCAAATCACCGCATTGGGTCCAAGTACTACATTGGAACAACCTTGGAATGTAAAATTAGTATCAACAAAAAATGTATCGTTGATAAGAATAATGCTTGCAGTGGTGATGGAATTGTAACTAAGTGATGAAGAATGAATACCTGTAAAATTGAAATCAACACCTGCTTGAAAGTTATCAGGGATGCAACAACCCAATGTTGTTGTAATTACATCAACTGTTACACTATCAATTGCACTTGTTCCTGCTGAACTGTCTATTGCAGTAACAATATAAGTAGTTGTAGTGTCGGGGCAAACGGTTGGATTAGCAGTCGTGTCACCAGTAGGAAACCACGAGTATTGTAAATTACCGTGATTTCCGGTTAAGAACGTAGTGAGCGTGACGCAATTACTGTCGCAGATCAAAGTATCAGCTCCTGTTGTTATCGAAAACTGCGCATTGCATGGAGGGTTACAGACGCTGGGATTCTGATTCCAATTTGGAACTTCAACCAATGTATCAATCGGATCACCGCAAAAAGTCGTAGCGTTAAAATTGACCTCAGGCATGGAAATGAAATTATACCCACAAACAGGAGTCACAGTATAGTGAAGACAGATGAAACCTCCATAGGCAAGCTCGTCAGGTGCCTGGCCTAAGGAATCATTGTAATCAAGAAGTGAATCATAGGCTGAAAGATTTACAGAGTACAAATTTTGAGAGACAGTATCGGCAGAGACAAGAATTGAGTCTCCATTGATAAATAAATATATTGTTGAATCATTGAGCAGCAGCGAATCCGAAAGTTGGATGAATGCAACTAAACTGTCAACTCCCCCATCCTGACTTTGAACGCACGCTTCAAAAATATAGGAATTACAAAGAGCAAAGGAATCCGGTTGCGAAAACGACGTTGTATGCGGAACAAAATTAAGATCGTCTTCGTCAAAAGTCAATGTCAGAGGGAAATATCCTGAGCAGATATCGTCTGCAAGACTTGATGGGTACTGTTGAGATGGGAGTGTAGGTGGAAACGTATCACAATACCAGCCATAATAAATCGGCAGCGTGTGTACGCCTGCACCCAGACACTCAATATAATCAGCAGTTATCGTGTAAGCGCACGAATGAATGCCTTGAGCGGTTCCCGGTGAAATATTCCCTAGCCTAAAAAAATTATTTGAATCCGGTGGTGCGTTATTAAGGCCTGTACAATTAGAGGAAGTACATGTAATTGTCATGTTTTGCAAGAATGAAGTATCAGTTATAAAAACCCAAACATTGGGGGCGACAAAAGCGGCTGCGCCTGTGTCAATAGTAGTATTTGTGATACTAAACTGAAACTGTATTTGGGTTGTACTCACAGGTATAATACCGGGCTGCGACAAGACAATAAGAGGGGTATCTAAGCACGCAGTATCAGATGTATTAAAATATGGCATTGTAAGGTTTCCATAGCCATCGGATTTAACACTTGGAAAATATCCCGTATCCGGTATCGCGCAACCAAATATTGGGAGGTTGGCAAATATTGTATCTACAGGTATCACGCACTGCTGACTGTCACATACCGGGTACAGATTTACGATGTACTGCAACTCGGCAAATTCATCTCCGACATACTGGGTATTTCCAAATGGTATCGTTATAAGGGTATCGCAGGGTAATCCAACAGGCAGGGAAAAAGATTCATTGGCTTGCTCAAGGAATGGATATGAAAAAGCCTGAGAACCTGTAATTGGCGGATAAGTTGTAATTTCTCTAACGGAAACATTATTCCGGCCAGCACATCCGGGTTTGTAAGTATGGAAAATTGTATTCAGTGTTGCGCTATTACTTAAAAATTCAGGAGGAATAGTAGCTAGGAACTGATTAACCGTAAACTGTGTCATTGGCGCGCGATATTCAAAAGGAAATACGTTTTCCGCATCACCACCAATGTTGCATCTGATTATCATATTGAGTCGCTTATGACAAGGGGAATACGAATCTTGTGATAGTATATTCGACCACGTTGAGACATTAGTCACATCGATTGAATAAAATCGGTGGATCGCGCTGTAAGCGCCACAGAAATACAGCCAATTGGGGTCTAAAAATGCCGCACTATAGCTACAGGTGTCAATACTATCTCCCGCTTGACAAAGAAAGGCGTAACCTTCATCAGCTGTTGATACACCTGCATGAGTAAAATAAACCGCATTAGTAAATAGTGAATCGCTAAAATACATTCCGGCAATCGGGTCAGCATCGAAATAATTATCTGCTGCTGCGCCTGAAGCACCAGGGACATTTCCGCAAACGCGGAAATGAATTCTTAATAAAAAAGAGTCGTTATATGCAATTGTATAGGCGGTATCGATACTGTCAGGCTCTATTCTAAAGAAATACATATCACCGGATCGTGTCATTTCCGTCGAAAGATTTACATAATGCGTGAAATTAGAACTTGAAAAGACGGTTAGGATTGCCGAATCCGGAACAAGATTAAAATCCGCGCTATTGCTTCGAGAAATATTCTGCTCAATGTACAGGTACTTAAACGGAGAATGAAAATTCAAGTATGCTGGATAGGTTAAATTATGAGCCGGTGTTTGCGAACCATTTCGAAATATTCCTAGCATTTCTGATTGCAAATGATCGCCTGAAAACGATGCATTCTGTCTGATTGTTGCCACGTGCGCTGAATCTGCTGGAGTTATTTGAGTCAATGATGAGTCCGCAAGTCCGTCATTGTCCTGATCAAAAATCCCATACGAAGCCGGTACGCGAACAAGACGGAGGGAAACTGTTTCAATTCCCGGTGTTTGGCAGCCCGGACACCGGATGTCTATTGTGTCTCTTGTTTGAGATAATGGAATAAAACAATTAGGGCATCCTGTGTCTGGTTGCGGATTGAAGTAAAAGTTAACCTTCATAGAGGATTGTCCGGCACTATCAGCACAGCAGGGATAAAGCCAGTAATGAAATTGAGAAAAGTTGAGCATATCGCGTAACCGTGTGTACGTAGGAAAATTTGTTGCGTCAAAACGAAAAATGCCCTC
>CAYHCU010000136.1:0-8159 GCA_964355035.1 uncultured Flavobacteriales bacterium
CAGATTTGGTTTGGAACATGAGATTCTACCGGTGGATACAATCTGAAAATAATCAGGATGAACCTTCCCGGTATTTGGGTTGATGTGGTCTTTTATGAATTTACGTCCAAAACTGCTCACCAATTTAGTTTGCTTGGAATATTCCAACAGCATCGGAACAATAGCGTGCTTTTTACGAACTTTGAGTAACTGCTTGGCATCGGTATCTTTTACCTTGATGCCGAGAGTCTTCAGAATTTTAAGTTTCTGTGCCGGGGATGACCAATTTACATTGATTGCCCTGCGCAGGAAGTTTAATTCTGGTTCTTCGAAGTCAATTTCCATTGCGATGGAATCCGGAACGAATCTTTGAAGCAACGGTTCTGACAGCAGCAGCGCGTCAAGTTTATCAACAAGTTGCTGCATGTTGTTTTCAGTTTCGCCGGCTACAATCTCCCACCTGTCTTTATCCACAAGAACACCGTTGTATTCCATCAGTGAAAGAACCCGCACTGCGCGAAATTCCAATGCCAGGATGGTTCCCAATGAGTATTTCCGGATCAGCGGTAATTGCGCCTCACGTACCAAGCCCAGATATTTGACATCATCGGCGCAGTACTTTAGGGTTTGCGGGGTGAATCCTGTTGCAACCAATGGACGAAGAGATTTATCCAATCTCCCGTCGGTGTATTTGGCAACGACATTATCCAGGCGCAATTCGTGGTTTTTATTCTCGGCACCGGTAGTCAGAACCAATTCTGCCAAAAAGGTGTCATAGATATCACGCAAATCGATACCATATTTATATAGCCATTTCCAATCAAACTTCGCGTTGTGAATCAACACGGTTTTTGAAAGTAGCAGTCTTTTGATCTTGCGTAAATCTTCCATGGCGAATTTCTGGAAGTCAATCACGAACTGGTTGTCAAGATCACCCAATTGCAGGGCAATCATCATTCCGTCATGTGGGTTCAGGTGGTTGTCGGTTTCGGTATCGACAGAAATCCAGGGTTTATCCAAAAAGTAGGAAACGCAATCACCCGCTGAAGCAGCTTCCACACCTTCAACATTCTGGGGCGATAGGAAGTAAATCATAACAGATGCTTTCTGGCCCAATCTCGCAAAACCGCCTTTGTAATGCTGTGCAAAAATAAAGCAATTGCAGAACAGACAAAAGTGGTGATGAGCAGAACCTTCCAATTTACGTGAACACTTGCCGAATATATGACCATCAGCCATATAGCAAGTGTAATAGTTATAGGATTAATGCTGAGAACCACCACAGCAATTCCCGCATTTATATATTTTATTACGGTTTGTAACATGGCTTGTGTATATTTTTTTAGGATTAGACAAAAAGAAAGGGCTACAGTTAAGCAGCCCTGGTTAAAAAGGTTTTTTGGAAATTACTTCTCGGCAGTTTTTACCGGTATTTCTGGATACGCTGTAACAAGAGCGTTAATTAATTCTGCAAGTTTGTAGATGATTTTGCCTGGAATTTCCATATTGCAAATCAATACATCGTCAATTTCGTTATCGCGAATAGTCGCTTCTACACTGACTTGTTCACCTTTTACCTTGTCGGTGAAACTGACATCTTGCCATTCTGTTGTTTCCTGCTTCATTATAGATTGTTTTAGTGATGTATTATGAGATTGTCCGTTGACAAAGGTACGTAAATTTTGTATCTTTGAGGATGTAAAACAAGATTGTTAGGCGTTTTACCTAACAGATTTTAGCTAATTAACGTAATTTATTCACATTCTAAATATAATCCATTGAACTTCAACAAAGTAAAAGAAACGATTGAAGCACGAAATTTCGTGTTTAAAAAATTCGTAGTCCAACACACCGGCATGACTGCAGATGGTTTTCGTCTTGCTCTCGAGAATAAAACGCTTAAAGTGGAGACTTTAGAGCAGATAACCAAAGCATTAGGACTTGAAATGAGTTATTGGTGGTCAGAGCCGGGTTTTGACCATTTAGCCGTAAAGTTTTCCCCCACTAAAGAGCAATTAACCGATTTAGTAGCAATCTGGAAAATAATCGTATTAAATCACCAGACTATTTTGGAACATGGTAAAACCATGGCCCAGATGTCCGATATTTTAAAAGACATCCAGCAGAGACTTGATCAGTAAAATTACTTATTTCGTGTAACCTGTGGTGTAATGAAAACAACAGCATCCCGAAATACCCTATAAACAGTACGTTTTCAACCCTGGGTTCGAATCCCAGTCTCTCCGCAACTTATTGAGAATCAGCATCAAAATCCCCAAACTCTTCCAAATTACACTGAAAAGGCCCCAAATTCACGGGGCTTTTTCCTTTTTATTCCCTATATTTGACGCGGTTTCGTGTAACCTACAGTGTAATTATCGGCAAAAACGCCAATTACACGGCAAATGCAGCAATCCCTACAACCATGGACTCTTTAGTGATTCGTTTTCTTCCACGCAAGTCCAAAAACGGGCTTTTATACCTGTATTTGCGGATAACGATAAACGGTGTTCCAAAGGACAGCGCATTGCATCGAACTGTTGAGAAGGAAAAATGGAATCACGCTGGCCAGTGTATGAAGGGAACTACTGAAGAAGTGAAGATTTTCAACGCTTTCCTTCAGGGAATTAAAATGATGGTGCATGATCATTACAACCTGATGTTACAGGAGCGTAAACCAATTACCACAGCACGGCTTGTTGACAGGCTTACCGGAATCGGAACCAAGGAGACGATGCTGCTGGAAGTCTTTAAAAAGCACAATGAACGGATGAAATCTCTGCTCCCATCCGGGGATTACGCCGAAGGAACTTATAATAAATACCGGTTTGCTTACGATAAGGTCAAGAAGTTTATCAAACATCGCTACAAGGCATCAGATATGGCCCTGTATAAGCTAAATTACGACTTCATGGCCAACCTGGAACAATTCCTCAAGGTTCATGAGAAGATCGCTCACAACACCACAATGAAGTATTTGAGCAATCTCAAGAAGATAACCAATCTTTGTGTTGCATCGGGGTGGTTATCATCGAACCCGTTTGCCACATTTAAACTTACGCTAAAAGATGTACCCCGAAGCCAACTCACAGATGCTGAATTGCTCAATATGTCAACTAAACAACTTACAACGAGATTGGCCAGGGTACGAGATGTTTTTCTGTTTACCTGCTATACCGGCATGGCATACATCGATGTCTTCGATTTATGCTGGCGGGATATTCAGATAGGGTTTGATGGAAAGCTGTGGGTGATCTATAACCGGCACAAGAATGAAAACCGCGCTCCGGTTCCCCTTCTGCCAAATGCCCGGGAAATCTTAAATAGATATCCCGTTGGCGGTAGCGATGAAAAGGTATTCCCGGTGCGCAGTAATCAAAAGTTTAACCAGTATTTGAAAGAAATTGCATCAGAGTGCGGCATCGATAAAAGGCTTCACTGCCATTTAGGGCGCCACACTTTTGCTACGACTGTGTGCCTTTCCAACGGAGTTCCTATGGAAACCATCGGAAAAATGCTTGGGCAAAAGTCTTTACGCTCAACGCAGCTTTATGCTCGCGTTGTGGATCAGAAGATTTCAGAGGAGATGCAGACCTTGGAACGTAAACTGCTTCAAAAAATTCAGGGTGCTTCTGCACAAAATCCATCATCGACTCAATAGTAGCGAAAGTTGGTGGAAACCAACGTCCTTGGGAATTGCCCCGATGATAAATCCGGAATCTTAATGGATCCGAAGTAGGGTCAACTTCAGCGTAACTACTACCATTTGGTGAAAGATATGCATCATACTTTCCGTACCCGCCTACATTCAAGGAGTAGAATTTCTCCCACCCCAGCGGAACAAGCTGGCTTAGTTGCTCCAGCATGTCTTCGTGTGTGAAGACTACTAACAATGTTGGATTAAGTGCACAAGGATTCATTACAATTCAATTTTAAAGCGTTGAGCCACCGGAAACCGGTGGAAATTAATGTATTCGATTGCTTTTTCAAGCAATGCAGGGTCGTCTTTCAGGTTTCCTATACCTACGTTACAACCTCTGCATAAGAGTCCACGGACTTTACCCGTTGTATGGTCATGATCAACTGAAAATGTTTTAGGGCCGGCGTTAGGCGCGCCACAAATAGCACATCCATAATTCTGCTCCTGTAACATTAAATTATATACTGCAAGAGTAATTCCAAACTGGCGTTGAAGCTGAATGTTTCGAATATGATCTACTTTTTCAAGATAGTATGCCCTACCTTTAGCCTGAACATGTTCTTTATTCTTTTCTGCCCACGCTTTTTGTCGTGAAGGGTATTTTGCAATGTTCTTTAAGCGTGTTCGCTTACTGTGTTCCCGAGTCTTGTCAGGATTTGCAGCACGCCATTTTTTAGCATATTCTGCTTTATGTGCTTTTTGCTCCGGCGTAAGTGGCGTCTTTCTCCGCATAGAATCAGGTTTATCCTTTCGATATTGAATTTGATTTTCTACCTTTCGAGCCTTTTGAGCCGGAGTTAAGATTAATTTATTCCGCATAACGAATTCTGACTCCAATTGGGAAACGAGGCACATTATTCTTTCCGGTATAATCTTGAAACCGTATTGTAAGCATTTTACCACGATACTGTTCAAAATTTACCAAGTATTCCTTCAGCATCGAAAATGCTCCTTCCATTTTTACATTAAATGTAGAACCGGTTTTGGTAACACATTCAAATGAACCGGCATGACCAGCGAGAGTGCCGCTACCTTCTTTTACGCCAATAATTTGAAATTCATCATCTTGCATCGTTTTAATTTTCTGCAAGTCGTAGCTGCGCTTGTTCACGTAGAGTCCATCGCAGTTTCTAACCATGCAACCTTCGTACCCTTGCGCGAGAAATTGTTCAAAGGCATTCATCAGTTCCTCTTCGTTGTTCACAATGATGGATTCGACGATGTGAACTGGTGTTCCAACAAATGCTCCACGAATGCTCTCTAAATCGCAGTATCTTTCAAAGTTTGTACGCGTTGGATGTGGAAGATCATAAATATGATATTCAATATCTTCACACCCTTTAACGAAAACAGGTTGCTTAATGAAGTGAGAAAGTTCTTCAAAACGATCTCTGTAATCGTGTGAATAAAGTTCACCGTCGAAAAGTGTAATTAATTTAAACCCTTCCAACGCAGCTTGAATATGCGGGGAACTGTTAATAGGTTTACGCGTTCTACTCCAAAGAGTCACCTTTTTAGAGTAATCAATGCGCTGCGCAATGCACCGATGCCCATCAAATTTAGGCTGTGCAATTGCCGGGTACTTAATTTTGTGACCCTGCTCCGAGAATTTATGAGCAAGCATCGGGAAGATTCCACCTTCAATGATATCATCAGTTTTGCCTGCCTGCGCATCTGCGATATTGTCGGTGTAACCTTTCTTCAGCTTACCTTTCCAGGTTGATTCAGCTTCGAGACAAGCCTGTTCCCACGGAGTAGTGGCATTCGATTTATTAAGATTTACCCCAGTTGTTATGGTTTCACTTGTAACTTGCTTTTTACCGTCACGCAAACCAAAGGTTGTAGTTATAATATTATCTACAACACCTATTTGCCATTCTTGAATTTTTCCAAGTGACGTCTTTTTATATAAAATTGGAAATACGTTCATGTCTTTCTCTTTTTAAAGTTGTTAATACTGCAACATCAGTCCAACCTAATCGAACTCTTCTTCTCAACATTTTATGGTTCATTCCTAATTCATTGGCCCATTCCTGTAAATTTTGAGATCTGCCGTTTAGTATTAGTATTCTATTACTGCTTTTATTATTTTGTTGTTCTTTATTGGTTGACCACTTACAATTATCTTTAGAGTAGCTGCGAGTATTATCGATTCTATCAATTGACATTTTTTCAGGCTTTGTACCCATATCCCTAAAAAATGCTTCGAAAGAATTACGCCACTCTTCGCAAATAGTTATACCCTTTTGACCATAGTTTTTGTAACTGGCATTACGCGGATTAATACACCGTTGAATAATACTTTTCCAAATAGCATGTTCTTTAGTACCGGAAAATCCGTGTGTTTTAAAACGGCCTGAAACAATCTCCTTTTGTAAACACCCACAGGAACGAACAGTGTTTTTATTTACATGGTCAATTCTGACAACTGTGGTATTTCCGCAAGTACATCGATACATTGCCTGTTGGTGGTAGTATTTAATCTTTTCTACATTTTCGATAAAAGTTAGCCTATTCCCAGCAACAATTTCTTCATCAGGCATAGTTAAGATTTTAGTATTTCACAATTAGTAACTTTCTGTAAGTTATCGAGGTCACCATGTCCGAGATTGAAGATTTCACCAACACCGAAATAAGCGTGGATATCTTCATCTGTTGTAGCTGCGTTGATTGACGTTGTAATTTCCTGCCCGCTGTCGAAGGTTACTTTAACTGCTTTGAGTGTTTCCATTTCAGTTGTTTTAAGTTAGAAATCAAATCCCGTCAACCCACGTTCAAATTCGTAGGTTGCAGGATCAATTAAATTTTTGGGTAATGGTTTGTCTTCATAAGCACAAAGCCCGTCGGTGTAGGTTTTATAAGCATGCCCTTTACCATCGGCAATTACTGTGGTTCGTTGATTGCCTATTGTGACATAAACTGGACGCTCTCTACCATCTCGGGGACACTTACCCCAACCATGGACTATATCCAGGGTAGTTGCTTCACGTAACACTTGTAGTTTTGTGATTATCATTTCATTAATTTTAAATGTTTGTGGAAAAAACAGGATTCGAACCTGCATTCACCCAGCAACAAGCCAGGTATCTTACCATTAGAAGACTTTCCCAAATAATCCCCGCTGCCGATGTTTGTCCAATGCAGTAATTTGTCGCATTTATTGATGGGCCAGCGGGGATTCAATAACTCTTTTTGTTTGCCGATTGTTAGTTGGCTATGTAAAGTTCAAAGATGATTAGACTGGTCTTTTCCAGCGATGCTGGTGGGTGATCTACAGTGCATAATTTTAGGGTTTAGCGAGTTTCTATCTCAAGATCGTATAAAAGGTTTAGAGTGTTTACGGCGCATGACGCCAAACCTCAATAAAAGGGTGTACACCACTGCCAGTAGTGTACCGGTGCATGTTGGGGCTGATCCTCACTATATGGATTAGTCACTACCCCGGGTAGATAAATTACAGCCATGGAGTTGCTGTTTCAGCTATTTGCTGATCGTTGGGATATAAATACCGGTATTTCCGCCGGTAATAGTAGTAGGTGTTGGGCATCCTTTTGAAATCCAACCTTCAATGGCCATCTTTTTAAGGATTTGATCTGTCAAACCTTTAGATAAAATAATGTTCTCCTGCGCTTTTAATTCCGCCAGGGTATTTATTTTATTTTGTTCCAAGATTTGTTGATCCAGTACACTGATATTGGTATTTACTTCGTTTCGAGTATTAATCTTTTCTTTCACTTTATCACTGAAATCAAGATTTGCACTGAAGGTAAGTAATTCAAATCCTTTTTCTTCAAAGACTTTCTTTAATAGCCCTTGTACTCGGGTTTCAAATAACAATGATCCTCCTGTAGCCATTAAAGTATCCGTGGTATATCGACGGCTTTCTTCTTTAATGATATCATACATTATTGGCTCAAGAATATTGTTTTCAATAGATATCATAAACCCATCGCCAGACCCAAGCCGCGAATTAGCAAAAACTACATCGACAACACGCGATTCAATTACTTTGTAAGAATAAAGTGGTTTTGATGTGAATTCTGTATTATCAGAAGCTTTTAAATGTAATGCTCTTACACCGCCACTATCACTGTCAAATTGTGCGCGCTGCTCAAAAGCCGGAACCTGGAATAATTCTGTTCCCGGAGATAATGTACTGACCCGACCCTGTTGCTTAACATAGTCAGATTTACCATTTTTTCCATAGTTCTCCATGAGAACCCCGTAGTAGTTAGGTGCTACTCTTTCGCAACTTGCAAATACAACTGCGAGCATAAAAATCAAGATGACTTTCCTCATTTTACTGCTGTTTTGATTAGATTAGTGAATAAATAAAAAGTTCCCACTACCCAGACTATTCCGGATCCGATACCTATCCAGGCATCAACGTGGTTAAAGAGCCAAACACATCCATAGAGTGCGGCAAGGCAAGCAAGAATAGAAATTACGTACTTCATATTGATTTGGTTTTAAATTAATT
>CAYHCU010000137.1:0-8143 GCA_964355035.1 uncultured Flavobacteriales bacterium
CAAGGGGATACAACATCAGCATTCGTGGGAGCACTTGCTGCATATTATAAAAAAATAAAGGTGGCTCATATTGAAGCCGGATTAAGAAGTCACGACAAATATTCACCGTTTCCGGAAGAGATGAATCGAACGTTAGCCGGACATATAGCAGATTTCCATTTTACTCCAACAGCACAAGCGGTGGAGCATCTGAAAAAGGAAAACATTTCAAAAAATGTTTACAATGTTGGAAATACAGTTATTGATGCATTATTCTTAGGCCTTGAGCAAGTTCGAAATAGAAAATCTAAAGTGGATTTTTCGTTTTTGAGAAATGGGAAACGAATGGTATTAATAACAGGTCATCGCCGCGAAAGTTTCGGAAAACCATTTGAGGATATTTGCTATGCAATAAGTACTCTTGCTATGAAATATCCGGATGTCGATTTTTTATATCCTGTACATCTTAATCCAAATGTTCAGGAACCGGTAAAACGGCTATTGGCAAATAAAATAAATGTTCATTTGATTGAACCATTGGAATATCCTGAATTTATTTTAATGATAGAACGTTCGTATATCGTTCTTACAGATTCCGGTGGATTGCAAGAGGAGGCTCCTTCTTTAGGGAAACCGGTTTTAGTAATGCGAGAAGTTACAGAGCGAATGGAGGGCGTAGTTGCCGGCACTGCTAAATTAGTGGGTACAAACAAAGAGTTGATTATTTCAGAAATGTCTACTCTTTTAGATGATGCAGTCGCTTACGAAAAAATGGCAAAAGCAGTGAACCCGTATGGTGACGGTACATCATGCACACAAATTGCCGATATTATTCACAAATTATTAATCCAAACTATATAATTCAAAAAGATGCAAGTTACAATCATGGGTCTAGGCTATATTGGTCTGCCTACAGCCGCACTCATTGCAAGCAAAGGAATCGCTGTTCATGGTGTTGATGTTAATAAAAGTGTTGTAGATACAATTAACAAAGGTAAAATTCATATTGTTGAACCTGACCTGGACGGCTTAGTTCATTTTGCTGTGTTGAAAAAATTTCTTACTGCTTCAACTATTGTAAAACCATCTGATGTTTTTCTTATCGCTGTACCAACACCATTCAGAAAGGATTTTAAACCGGACTTATCTTTTGTGGAGAAAGCAACAAAGATGGTTATCCCACATCTGAAACCCGGGAATCTTTTTATTGTTGAATCTACAAGTCCGGTTGGAACAACAGAAAAGATGGCCAAACTAATTTTTAAAGAGCGCCCTGAATTAAAAGATAAAATCTGGATTGCCTATTGTCCGGAGCGTGTTTTACCCGGTAGTGTAATCTATGAATTGCAACAAAATGATCGCGTCATTGGAGGTATTGATGAAGCGTCCACAGAAGCTGCAGTAAAATTCTATGGAAAATTTGTGAAAGGAAATTTGCATAAAACAAACTCTCGTACTGCTGAAATGTGTAAGCTCGTAGAAAATGCTTTCCGTGATGTTAACATTGCTTTTGCAAATGAATTGTCAATGATTTGCGATAAAGCAAAAATCAATGTCAATGAATTAATTGACCTTGCTTGTAAACATCCTCGCGTGAGAATATTGAAGCCTGGTCCCGGAGTAGGAGGTCATTGCATTGCTGTGGATCCATGGTTTATCGTTTCTGAATTTCCAAAGGAAGCAAAGATTATTAAGCAAGCTAGACTCATCAATAATTTCAAAAAGGAATGGGTGATTGAAAAAATTATTCAATCAATAAAGAAATTTGTAAAGACAACCGGCCGTCAACCAAAAGTTGCTTGCATGGGACTTTCTTACAAAGCTGATATCGACGATTTACGTGAATCGCCGGCATTGGAAATATATCATGCTTTAGAAATGGCAGGAAGTCACGTGATGGCCGTTGAGCCAAATCTCAGAAAACATGCGGAGTTAGAAATTACTGATACATTAAGAGCGGTGAGCGAAGCTGATATATTAGTGTTTTTAGTAGCGCATAAAGAATTTTCTTCAGTGGATATTCCACATGGTAAGAATGTTCTTGATTTTTGTGGTGTCCAATTTAAAAAATAGGTGTAGTACGGATAATTTCTTTCAATGCAAATTTCAACTTTATTTAGTGATTTAAAAAAGAATGGCAAACCGGACAGGTCGGTTTTGCATGCTTTGGCTTTTCGTTTATTTGGCTTAGGATTGGTTTTTATTTTGCAGATTGTTTTAGCACGGCTGATGGGACCAAAAAATTACGGTGACTATACCGTAATTATTACTGCCTTAAATTTATTACTGGTTGTAAGTATGTTTGGTTTTGATTCCGCTATTCTTCGATTCTTGCCTTCCGCAGTCGGGAAAGGAGATTCTGCAAGTGCGAATGGTTTCGTTAAATTTTCTTATCGCGTAATTACGATCTCCGGCATACTCTGTAGTTTGGCAATTTTTATTTTTCTTTTGGCAAAGGCTAAAAAATTTGATATAGGTTTTAGTGAAGGCTTGTTTTGGGCAGTGCTTCTTTTACCCGTAATGGCATTCACAAATCAAGCAAGTGCTGTACTACGTTCTTTAAAAATGATAAAATTATAGTTGGTACCTGCATATTTTCTTTTTCCGGTGATAATGGTTTTTTCATGTTGGTATTATTATCATACGAAGCATAAACTTACTGTCGTTGCTGCTATGTTGATTAATCTGGGTGTAACTACTGCAATTTGTATATATATAAACAGGAAGACAGGCAGAGTAATGAAGGAGGCTGTTGAACCGGTTGAGCCGGTCTTTAACAGAAAACTTTGGTTGTCTGTTTCCGCTGTCCTCTTTCTGACCACTGCAATGGATTTGCTTTTGAAGCAATCGGATATTCTTATGGTTGGATATTTTCTCGGTAATACAAAAGCCGGAATATATTCCGTCGCTGCTAAATTGGCAACATTAGCGGCTTTGGGACTATCTGTAGCTGACTATGTGATAATGCCTAAAATTGCTGCACTGTATGAGACAAAGCAATATACAAAACTTCAAAAATTAATTCGGACTGCAAGTTTTCAGATTCTTAGTATTTCTCTTCCTGTAATATTGGGAATGGTAATTTTCGGAAAAACAATACTTGGCTTTTTTGGAAAACCTTATGTTGAAGCTTATCTACCGTTGGTCTTTTTATTAATAGGTCAATTGGTTAATGCTGCAACCGGAATGGTTGGTGGACTTTTAACTATGACAGGTCACCAAAAAATATTTTTTTCGTTTTATGCCGGTGCAATTTTAATTCAGTTTGTTTTGAATATAATCCTGATTAAAGTATTCGGTATTGTCGGTGCTTCAATTGGTAGTTCGCTCGCATTGATTTTTCTCAATATTACAGCATATTTGTATGTAAGAAAGCGACTGAGAATCAGAGCAAGTATTTTTTAAGGTAATGAATAGAATCTTAATTGCAATTATTTATTGGTCGTCTATCGGTCTTCTATTTGCGAAGGAACCACAATTGGATTCTGTATTTCGGGTCAGTATTAAAAATTGGGGAGAGATTTAATTTACGAGTGTGTTCAAAGGTTTGTTTCCTGCTAGTAAAGGTGAATCCAAATAAGTATTTGCGAGCCGCCGTTCCTAGAGACCGACGAGTTCCTTACAGGATGACACAGTGATCGCATTATTGGGAGGAGGAGTAACGTAAGGCGACGAGATGCCTACTGCATTAGCTATGAACGTAAAATCGCCTTTTTCCCTTTGAGGCAAGTGAATAACTGTGTAGTAAATTCCTAAGGAATCTCGTAGCCTTACCTTTCTGTCTCCCTTTGAAGTGCGCTTGCGTGTCATCCTGTAAGGAACTCGTCGTTCTCTAGGTATGGCAATAAAATTAATCCGATCCTTCCTTTAGATACAAATTAGGTGAGAAATTTTGATCACTCCCCAGAAAATGAAAGTGACCCTTTATTTCCAGTCAATAAATTGATAACTTTCAAAGTGGTTTATTCTAATGATAGCCTTCGACTAAAAATGGGTAATGAATATGTCTTGATTATCAGTTTGCAAATGGAACCAAAATAGTTTTTTATCGCGAAAAATAATTGAATAGCTGTATGCCTTTGTTGATTCAAGTGTGTGCTTTACTGTTTAATTTTGTACCTTCGGGCATTCAACCAAAATATTTTGTCAATACAAATTACGGCAGATTTAAACGATCAGGCTACTGTCGATTTTCGCTCGAACAGTGCTGATAGAGTCTTGCTTTTTATTTTGGTTTTCTCTATTTATTTCGAATCAAATCTTCCATTAATATATGGGGCAAGTACTCCTTTTATTTTGTTTGGAATAACCTTGTTTTATTTGTCGATTACACGTTTCAAAACGCTCGTAAAATTATTTACAGGGAAATATTTTCTATACTCAATGTCGTTTGCTTTACTCTGTGTATTCATGGAGACCTTGCATCCTTTTCCTTCCTACGATTTTATTTCCCGTTATGTAAACATGATTTTAGGTGTGTTTTGCATTGTTGCACTTTGCCGTGATAAAATCGCACTTGACATAGCTCTCTTTACTTTTATTCTTGCCAGTGCAGCACAATCATTTCTCATCATTACCGGGACTGCTCCTTTAATGCAGAATATAAATGCCGTTGGATTTTCGGAAGCTTCTCAAGCTCGCTTAATGGCTTTCGAGGAATTTTATCTTCGTGGTAATTTGAATGACATCTCGTATTTTTCTTCTATTGGTTCGATCATAGGGATTATTTGGGCTTACTATGAAAGAGTGAAATGGAAAAAAATTCTATTAATATCATTAACATTTCCCTCTATACTCGGGGTTTTTCTTCCTGCTTCCAGAACCGGTGCAGTTATTTTCTTTGCTTCTTTTTTGCTTTTCATTATCAAATCAAAAATTAAATTTCGAAAATGGGTGCTTGCAATTCCCGCATTATTGATTCTTCTGGCGGTTACTGTTCCTGAAATGGTCTGGGTTCGTTTAGGTTCATTAACAAGAATTACAGAGTTGCAAGAGGAGGATTCACGTACAAAGGTTTATATTGCTGTTCTGAATAATATCAATCATTATTTCCTAACAGGAGTTGGTTCCGGAAACTATTGGCATGGTTGGGCTGTGAATGCCGGCATCACAAATCGTTTTACGACAGATATTGCCATGGCTGCTCACAATGCATTCTTTCAGGTGTGGATTTATTGGGGATTACCGGCACTTTTGGCTTTCCTGTATTTGATGTACACTTATGGAAATGCTTTGGAAAAAGATGTTGCAGGTGATCGACGCCGAACGTGTATCTATATTTTCATTATGATAATTCCTATGATCTTTTTATTTTATCATTCGTTTTATCATAAATCTTTTTCAATCGGCTTGGGTTTATTGTTAAGCGCAAGATTCTGGAATTTATTGAAGGTTAAACAAATTGCCTAATGAAAGACAATCCGCTTCACATCGCTGTAGTAATTGGATCCATGCGTATTGGCGGTGCAGAGAGAGCAACATTGCATTTAATTAACGGGCTTTCAAATGCCGGAATGAAGGTTGAATTGGTACTTTTACATAGGACAGGAGAATTTCTTGCTTCCGTTAATAAAGAAATTAAAATTATTAATCTGAACAAAAGAAAGGCAAGTCACGCTGTTCTGGTCTTTGGCGATTATTTAAAAACCAATAAACCTGATTTGCTTTTTGTTGTCCAGAATCATATTCAATTGATGGTACTATTGGCAGTCAAATTTTCTTCTTGGAAAGGGAAAATTGTTTTGAATGAGCAAAGTACATTTTCGAAAAATCTGAAAGGGTTTAAAGGATATTTTCAGAAATTGCTTAGTAAATTGCTTTTTGAAAAGGCTGATAAAATAACAGTTGTTTCAGAAGGTGCAGCAATCGATTTTGGAAAGCAGTTCCCAGGTCTCCGTAGTAAAATTCAAATAATTCCCAATGCAATTGTTACCGAAAAACTTTTGAAAGTGAAAGACCAATTGATTGATCACCCGTTTTTCAATCTCGGATATAAAGTAATTATTGCAGCAGGAAGATTAACCAAAAGCAAAAATTTCGATTTACTTTTAAGGGCTTTTGAGCTAATTTATAAAAAGGAAAATGCTAAATTAATCATACTTGGCGATGGTGAAGAACGTCAAAACCTGAAAATTCTGAAAAATGCTTTGCGATTAAAAGACGATGTTTCATTCCCCGGTTTTGTCTCTAATCCGGTAAAGTATTTCTCAAAAGCGGATCTGTTTATTTTAAGCTCTGATTACGAAGGTTTGCCTGGTGTAATTATCGAAGCTTTGGCTTGTGGTTGCAAAATCGTTAGTACCAATTGTGAAAGCGGCCCTGCTGAAATACTTAAAAATGGAGAGTTAGGATGGTTAACTCCTGTTGGTGATGTTCAAGCGCTCGCTGATAGTATTGTGATAGCTTTGAATACTCAAATTAATAAGGAGTTGCTTATTGATAGAGCATTGGATTATCACGAAGATAAAATCATTGGAAAATACATGGATCTTTTTAATTCTTTATGAGAAAAATTAAAATTCTGTTAATAGGACCTGTGCCACCGCCCTCCGGTGGAGTCAGTATTCATGTTAGGCGTTTAGCAAAAAAAATAAATGAAAGCCCTGATTTTGAATGTGCTGTTTTTGACATAGGCAAAATGAAGTTTTATAATTCAATTTCCGCTCAGAAGAATTTAATAGAGGCCTTAATTTATTTTTTTAACTGTTCGATTGTTCATATTCACATAGCCCATAAATACAAGGTTATAGTAGCTGGAATTGCAAAATTATTTGGTAAGAAAATTGTTTTTACACAGCATAATTTAAGAGAAGAAAAGAATCGGTCATCAATAAAAATGTACAATCTTTCTTCGAAAATAATAGTTGTAAATCCAAATAGTCGTGCAGACAAAAATGAAAAGGTTTTAATTATTCCCGCGTATATTCCCTCTGATCAAAAAGAGGATATTGGTAACGATTTAAAAAACGACCTGACAAAGTATAAAAAGGTTGTTGTTGCCATTGCATCTCATCCGCCGGAAAAACCTGTTCTGCAAAATGGAAAGGATATTTATGGTTTTGATGTAATATTGAATGCATATGAACGGTTTGCTAAGGCTGGAATGCTTCTTTTATTGATTGACGTTAACGGGGCAATGTCTTCTTTCTACGAGAAACAAGTCCGGATGTTGAATGCTGAAAATTTAGCAGTAAAGTATGTTTCTTCCGAGGTTGCCTTTTCCTCACTATTGAAGTACATTGATGTTTTTATCAGACCAACACGATCTGACGGTGATAGCATAGCCATACGAGAGGCTTTAGCCTGTGGAGTAAAGGTTTTAGCCAGTGACTGTGTTACCAGACCAAGTGGGGTTGCACTTTTTAAAAATGGTGATGAATTGTCTTTAAGCGAGGAATTGTTGGATTTATTGAAGAAGTCAAAACCAACACCTTTGGCGCAATCTGATAATTCAAGACAAATTCTGGCGCTATATAGGTTGTTATAAACAGGGTGTGGAAAATTTTTGCAAAATACTTTTGGTAATTACGATAATAATTTTATATTTGTGATTGAGCTATGGATAAAGTCTTCAGACTTGGTCGTACTGTCAGTCATTTCAAGACTGTTCAAATTGGTGCTAAGTTTCAGTATCAGCTGGTGAAGTTTTGTTATGATAAAAATATTTTACCTCCACCGGCTAGAAAAAATCCTGTAGTACATTGTCTGTATTTAATCCCTTCAGCTTGTTGCAGCTCTCTTTATAAAAGCGGCCATTTTTCATTTCTTAATCAGGAAAAAAAATTTAAGTCTTCAATTGATTGGAATTTTGAAGAATATGGTCGACTGTGGAATATTCGGCTTAATTCTTTAGAATATTTAAGCCATTTAGAAACAACGGAGGAGGATGGGAGAGAAGTTATTCTTTCATTTATAAAAAGTATTAAAGAAAATCGTACTCGATTTGACTCACATTGTGCTTCCCTGCGCATTATTAATGTCATTAAATTTTGCTCTAAATTTAAAATTAATAAAGTTGAAATTAATTCATTTGTGTTTTCTCAAGCTTTATATGTTAGGAGAAATTCGGAGTTGCATCTGAGAAATAATCATCTTTTGGAAAATGGTTTTGCTTTATTGTTTGCAGCCCATTATTTTCAATATAAGAAAATGCTTGATTTCGCTT
>CAYHCU010000138.1:0-8104 GCA_964355035.1 uncultured Flavobacteriales bacterium
TTACGTTCATAGCTAATGCAGTAGGCATCTCGTCGCCTTACGCTACTCCTCCTCCCAATAATGCGATCACTGTGTCATCCTGTAAGGAACTCGTTGTATTCTATGTACGGCGGCTCGCAAATACTTATTTAGATTCACCTTTACTAGCGGTAAACAAACCTTTGAACACACTTGTAAATTTAATCTCTCCCCAACTTTTGATACTGTCCCTTAAAGTGTGGTTTTCGAAAAGTGGGGGGACAGGAATTATTTGAAATAGATGATTAAAGTCATATTAAAATCTTGTATTTGAATCAGCAACACTGAGTTCTTCACGAAAGTTTTCTAGTATAATGACTTATTAATTAGGTAAATTCAATTTTGTTTCTACATTTGTGAAGGAGAAAGGAATTTTGGTTTATTATACTTCAATTAATTTTGCAAAACAATTCTAAGAAATCTCATCATACAGTTTTATATTTTAAACAAATAATGCTATGAAAAACAAAACAAAACAAAACAAAACAAAACAAAACAAAACAAAACAAAACAAAACAAAAAATGAAATTTGGTTTATTTTATTTCTTTTTTTGATTTTATTCAGTCGATCCGGTTTTGCAGCTTGTACGGTTACCGGTGATATTACGCTTCCAGTGGGTGTGACTAGTTTACCTTCCGGAACATATACTAGCACTTATATAGTGCCAAATTCCGGAACTCTTGATTTAAGTGGTTCCATTCTTGATTTTGCTGAAGGAAGGAAAATAATTGTGCAAGCAGGGGGATCTTTAATATTAGCAAATACTATATTAAGAAGTGATTATTCTTGCAATAAAATGTGGAGTGGTATTGAAATTCAAACAGACGGATCAATTTCAAGCAATTATTCAATTGTTGAGGATGCAGAATATGGCGTTTATATTAATGATAATTCCTATATTGATATTGAGACTACTAGTTTCAATAGAAATTATATTGGAATCTATGTCAGACCCAATTCAGGTGTAAATTCTTTTTCTTTTTTTAATCTCACGGACAATGAATTCACGAGCATTGGTACGCTCCTTCCGCCATATTCCATTTCACCCTCATTAGTTGGCAGTAAAACTTTTGTTGGTTTATATTTAAATGACTGCAATCTCTCAATTGATGGTGGTTCTAATTTGAATAATTTTGCCGGATTAAATATTGGCATTTTTTCAAACAATTCAAATTTGCAAGTTCAAAATACTATTTTTGATAATATTCAACCAGATAAAATCTACAAGAATTTATTTGATGGTAGTGCAATTTATGCTTTGGGTAATGGTGGCGTTTATTCAATAAGACAATATGGATTAGGTAAAACAGGGCCACTCAATTTTAATTCATGTAAGTATGGCATTAATGCAGAAAAAGTGAATGTTAATTGTTCTGAAAATAATATGTATGATATGTTAATTGGTGTCAGAATTGTTAAGTCGAATCATTTTGACTTTCAGGTCAGATCTAATACAATTGATGCCACAGGATATGGTGTTGATCTTGAGTTTAATGATGTTTCAAGTTATTATATCAGTAATAATGACATAAACATTAATATGTCTTCAGGTACAAATGGCGTCGGAATATATATTACTGAAGGAGGAGCCGGTTCAGTGGGATGGTGGGTGAAAAATGTCAGTGAGAATTTAATTTATACAGGTCAAGCAAAATATGGGATGTATCTTGGCAATTGTATCAATGTAACATGCATTCATAATGTACTTGACTTGACTTCAAATGTAATAAAACATGGTATAGCAGTTATCGGTGGTAAAGGCAATGTATTTAGATGTCACGTTGTAAATTGTGATACTTGGCTTGGTGTTGATGAGTATCAGGCATGTTATTATTTTAGTTCAAGTGTCGATAATAATTTAATTTGCAACAAAGCATACAATGGCTCTGTTGGTTTTCGCTTTGATGGTCATTGTGGATCATTTACTGATTTCAACTCTTCAGAGATGTGGTATAATGGGTACCGAGGGCTAATCTTAGGGCCGACAGGCATTATAGGAGATCAAACAAATAATGGTAATGCATGGTTTCCTTATTCAGGAACCTCTGCCGAGTGTCAAGGGTCGCCGTCATCGTCATATTTTTTTGTAAATCCGTTTGGATCACCATATATTCCAGATATCATTTTAGCTCCAGGACAATGGTTTTTTGGTACTTCGGGTTTTCCTGCTATTGGTTGTAATAATTCTCAGTGTACTCCTTATCTCACTGAAACAATGGAAACTAGGTTAAGCTCGCAGGATTATTTTCTTGCTATTCAACAAAGTTTAGATCCTTTTCTTGCTGCACAACAACTTATTTCAAAGCAGTATTTACTGGATAAAATTTCAGTAGTTGATAGTCAGATTACAGATGCGAATATTCTGCAGTTTTACCAGCAAAATCAGAATTCAACTATAAATTCTTTGGTAAATATTCAGAGTGAATTTAAAAATGGCTTGGATTTAAATACTGTTTTAAAGAGTGAACTATCACAAAGTGATTCCTTGATTGATTCTCTATTGATTCAATTGCGTCAGAATTTACTAATGATTCGTTCATCTACTGATCCAATTTATCGGAATAACCTGATGAATGCTAACATGACAATTCAAAATGACATTCGTTTGATTCAGCAGTCGCATCAAATTGATCTAAATGTTGAATATGCATCCAGTAGTGTTTTTTTAAATCAGA
The DNA here is from genome assembly GCA_964355035.1 of uncultured Flavobacteriales bacterium. Classification (GTDB taxonomy): domain Bacteria; phylum Bacteroidota; class Bacteroidia; order AKYH767-A; family 2013-40CM-41-45; genus JADKIH01. The sequence continues at coordinate 2,695 of CAYHCU010000138.1, forward strand.
AATTGTCAGAAAACAATTCGCTTTCTTTTTCAGAAACTATGTATGAAAACGATAAAGTCGTAAATGATTTATTTCTTCGTTTTATGAAACCTGATCTTGGGATTCCATTTTCAGATTTAGATTTGATCCAGGTTGAGGAATTGTCTAATCTATGTTCAGCACTTGGCGGAGAAGCTGTTTTCAAAGCACGACCAATTTACCAATATTATTTTCCCTTTACATATTTTGATGACTCTTATTTATGCGCAATTAATAATTACACCTACCGAAATTCAAATCATCAAAATACTATAAATGCCTTGTACCCAAATCCTGCAGGTAATGAAATTCAGCTGGCAATGAGTTTATTGGATATTGAAGCCATACATATTGATGTTTACAATGATAATTCGCAATTGGTACTATCAACAGATATGAATGTTTTGCCTGATAATAATATCAAGGTAAATATTTCAGATTTGAAAACCGGAATGTATCAAATGGTTGTAAGTTCAGGTTCTAAAATTATTACAAGCAGTCGTTTCATGAAATTATAAAAAATAAAAAAATTCAACTCATGAAAAAATATTTTCTGATAGTGATTCAATTGTTCCTGGGAATAGCCTCGTATTCCCAGGGTTATGATAATCTGTGGTTGATGGGTTATCAATGTTGTCAGCCGGGTTTTGGTGGAACAAACATGGATTTTTTTCATGATTCACTTGTTGTTTCACAGGTAAATCGGAACATGTCTATAACCGGAACGAATGCAAACATAACTGATTCTATGGGCAATTTATTGTTTTATACCAATGGCTGGTATATTGCCAATGCAAATAATGACACCATGTTGAATGGATCAGGAATTAGTCCTAATATGTGTAGTTATAGTCACCGTGTTCTCGGCGAACATATTCCGCAAGGAGCAATTATTCTTCCATTCGATCGTAAATCATCACTTTATTATCTTTTGCATGTTGAATGTGATGAAGGAAATACGATGTTAGTTCAACCAACGTGTTTTTATTATTCAGTTATCGATATGTCGCTTGATTCCGGCTTAGGGGCAGTAATAATAAAAAGTCAAATATTGTTTTATGATACATTGGCTACCGGTCAGATCACTTCCTGCCGGCATGCGAATGGTAGAGATTGGTGGACTATTGTTCCTCGCGCCCGTTCGAATATGTATTATATTATTCTTTCAACTCCTTATGGCATTACTTATTCCGTTCAGAATATCGGCTACGTCAACGGTATTTATGATTGGAGTGGCCAATGTGTTTTTGCACCTGATGGAAATACCTATGCCCGATTTGATAAGGATAATGGACTGCAACTATTCGATTTTGATAGGTGTAGTGGTGTGTTTTCTAACAACAGACACTTTGATCCGGTCGACATTGATCTTCAACCGGCAGGTTGCTCGGGAGCAGCATTCTCGCGTTCTTCCAGGTATCTGTATTTAAGTTACCAGACTCGTTTGTTTCAACTGGATATGTATAATCCAAATCTGATGTCCTCGAAAATTCTGATAGATGTTTATGATGGTTATGGAAATCCATTCCCAACTACTTTTTACCAACAGAAACTCGCTAATGATGATAAGATTTATATGGGTTCAAATAATGGAACCGATAAATTTCATGTAATCAATTTCCCTGATAGTGGTGGTGTTGCTTGTGATTTTCAACAACATTCAATTTCTTTGCCTACACAAAATGCAGCAACCATTGCCACACCTCCGGTTTTTGCCCTTGGTGCTGCAATTGGAACCTTATGCGATTCTTTACAAACCAATATCGTACCGCCATTAATTCTTAAAAAAATAGAAGTGTTTCCTGTGCCAACTAAAGACTTGGTTTACATCTATGGTCTGGCAGCAGGAAGCTACAACCTGTCAGTAAAGAATTTATTCGGACAAACATATTCGATGAATAAAATAAACGTAAGCGAAAATTATTGGCAAGAATCTCTTGGCAAGTTTCCTGCAGGAGTTTATTTGCTTAACCTCGAAAATGAAAAAGAGAGTAGGGTATGGAAAGTTATCAAAGAGTAGGTTATATTTCTGTTGCTAACTTTCAGAACTTAACCCCACACGTAATCGTAAAATTGTGTGTAGATACATCGTTCTTTACTCCGGGAACACTTTCAGTGCTTAAAGTATATGGTTGAAAATACTGATTACTTTGTGTATAAAGGTATCCTAAGTCAAGAAAGAAATTCTTTTCTTTCATTCCAATCCCTGCTGAATAACCGATTTTGCTATAGTCGCTGCCTGAAGTTGTATAGGTAGATTTAATCGGCGAAGTAGTGTAAGAAAAACCTCCACGGAAACTTATGTTCTCATATTTCCATTCAGTGCCAATTCTAAAAGTGTGAGCTACATCATATTTAGCCTGAATCGTTTTGTTTACATCAAAGAAGGAATTGGTAGATGAGTTAAAACGTGTTGAACTGTAATCTGTCATTTCATAGTCAGCTCCGAGAATACCGAAAGTTCCAAATACAAATCCAAAGCTACCCATTGCTTTAAAGGGTGTAGTCATTTCGTAGTCAAAACTTCCATCAAGTGATTCCTGTGAATAACTATGGCCGCCAATAAATTTACTGTCCATATAGTTTTTATAGTCATCGTGCATTGTATACCATGTAGGACTATGAATTGCTAATCCAAATCGAAAAAAATCGGTCGGACGATAAATTAATCCAAATTTGATATTGATTCCATTACCATCCGTAGTAAGATTTTGTTGAAAAGCATAACTTTTTAATGTGTCAATAACATTAGAATTAGTAAGCTCTTCATAGGTAGATTCCTCACTGTAATTAAGTGAAGTAATTCCCATTGTCGCACCAAGATAAAGTTTGTTATTAAAATTTCCGCCAAATGAAAAAACAGTTTCACCTTTTGAGCCTCTGCTTTCTTTTGTCATTCTTTGCGTTTGTCCATATTCTGTAATTGCCGGAAAATATTGAGTGGTTGCAGTATCATTATCAGGATTGATCAGAAAAGTATAGTATGCCAGATATTCATAAAAATTATTTAAATCAGCAAAATTTTGATTCCCCGCTTTTTCCGCAAAGTAGTCTAGCATTGAATTGTCTGTGTTCTTTCCTTCAAAAACAGAATAGGTATGATAATTATCCTGCCGATTGTATCCAAATCCAAAACTCCAGCTTTTCCATCCATCTGTTCCTTCGTCTTTTCTAAGTTTGTTGGTTAATACTATTCCTGCATTACCGATATTGAAATTGAATTTATTTTCGCTGGTTTTATTTCCTAGGAAGCTCGATTTTGTATTCGCAGTAAAAACGGATGGCGTAAAAGTTATTTCTGAACTTCTGTATATTCCGATTCCTGCAGGATTAGTAGACAAACTTGAGAAGTCGCCACCTAAAGCTCCAAATGCTCCTGACATACTTGTGAATCGCGCAGTTCCGGTAATGGATGTTCCTGTATATCGAAATGCATCCGCATCTGTTTGAGCTTTCAATTGAAATGTTGTCAACAAGAAAACACTGCAAGCAAATATGGTTTGAATTGATTTTTTCATGATTGATATTTTAGGCTGAATAAAAAAAGCCCGCACGTATTTAAGTTCTCTCTCTTTTTTTCCATGCGGGCTGTACACTTTGGGATTAATAATTATTATTATCTTCTTTTTCCTCCACCATTATTATTGTTGCCTCTTGAAGGTGCAGAGTTAGAAGGTGCAGAATTAGAAGGAGAAGATCGTTGAATATCGTTAGACTTCTCTTGTTTGTATTGCTTTGGTTCGTTACGTGGTTGATAGATTGGAGTTCTGGTTTCTTGACGTGGACTAGGTGACTCAGTTTTTATCTCTTGTTTGGGTTGATCATATTTTGGCTGACGAAATGGTTCCTGCTGTGGTGCGAAATTATTGGAACGCGGATTGTCATTATTCTGTTGTGTATTATTTTTCGGCTGCGAATTATCCGGACGAGAATTGAAGTTATTGTTTTGATTCTGCTGTAAGTTATTTTGTCGTGGATTAGACTGTGGAGTTTGATTCTGCTGCATATTATCCTGACGAGGGTTCGTTTTTGGAGTTTGATTCTGCTGCATATTCTCCTGACGAGGATTCGTCTTTGGAGTATGATTCTGCTGCATATTATTCTGACGAGGATTAACTTGCTGTGTTGGATTCACATTGTTGTTATTACCTTTCGTGTCTGTTCCTTTTGGCGTATTAATAGTTGGTTCAGAGTTCGGACGGCCACCTTGATTTTTTATTCCTTCATTTGAAGGTGCATTATTTTGGATTTGATTATTTGAAGGCTGGTTGTTTCCACGATCAATCAGATTTTTTCCTCCATTGTTGTTCAAGGTTGGAGTAGTAGGCCTTGATTGAGTTTCATTGTTTCCTTTTCCAATAGTACCATTCTGAAGAGAAGGGTTAGTAGTTGCACGTCCTTCATTGTTGGATGGGGAAGATTTGGGTACTTTACCTTGCAAAACGGCTTGTTCGTATTTTTGACCCAAAGTACCTGCAGAATGACCGGCTGAACGAGGTGTGTTTCCACCTACAGAACCACGTGGTCCATAATAGTGGCTGTTATTGTCGTATGAATTGTAGTAATATGGATTTGTGTTTCCGGCATAGTAACCATTATAGTAGCCATCATTATAACCATTATAATAACCATTGTTATAGCCATGGTTGTAACCATGGTTTCCATAATATCCACCGCCATAATATCCTGAATTGTAATAAGGGTTATATCCCCATGAATTGTAATATCCATAACTGATTCCGGCACCATAACAAAAAGGCTGAGTATAATAATACGTTGGCGCCCACCAGTTGTAACCTAAATAAATACTTACTCCCCAAGAAGAAGGTGAGTAATCGTACATATAGGAATTAGTGTAAAATGGATCGTAATAAGAATAACCGTAAGCAGGTGTATAAAAACGACGAATACGTGAAGAATATTGGTAATCATAATAATCGTCGTAATAGTTATTGGTTACGTAGGTATTTCCTTGTCCGTCGGAATATTGAGAAGAGCTTGAAGGATTACCCGAAGAACTGTAATTGTTGGAAGATGACGTGCCATCATTACTATTCTGATTTTGATCTGAATAATTTTGATTGCTATTTTGGTTTTGATCTGTACCCTGAACTGCTTGATTGTCCTGACTATAATTATTATTATTTGAGCTATAGTCAGCGGCAGGGGCAGGGGCAGTCGTAGGATAGTTAGTTTGAGCCGGAGCCGGATCATTCTTAGATGAATAATAAACATCATCTTGAGCTGTTGAACCTGCATGGTAAGTTGAACTACATGCTGTGGCCGTAAAAATGATGACCGTTCCGATGAGTGATTTAAGATTTTTCATTTTGGGTTCTCCTTTCGCTATTTAGACTAATATTGTTGTCGTTATTTTAATGCAAATTATAAT
>CAYHCU010000139.1:0-8077 GCA_964355035.1 uncultured Flavobacteriales bacterium
TAACAGGTACTGTGAAAGATCCACTTGGGAATCCTCTCTTCGGTGCGAGTATAGGAATTTTAGGGAAACCAATAGGTACAACAACGAACGATAATGGCGATTTTACTATAAAAGTTCCTGCCAATGAAAATTTGCGAGTAATCATCTCTTTTACCGGCCACAAACAAGACACTTTTAATATTCGGTTAGCGCCTGGTGAAAAGAAGGAAATCAATTCGAGAATGGCAGGGAGAGTTTACCAGATCAATGAGTTTGTTGTTTCCGAAAAATCAAAAAAGGATGAAAACATTACAACGATCAATCCGAGAGTTGTAAAGATGATCCCGACACCGAATCAATCTGTTGAAGATATTTTAAAAACGATGCCCGGAGTTTCTTCTACGAATGAATTAAGCTCTACGTATTCAGTTCGCGGTGGAAATTATGATGAGAACCTCGTTTACATCAATGACTTTGAAGTGTACCGACCATTACTTGTTCGGTCAGGGCAACAAGAAGGATTGAGTGTAATTAATCCTGATATGGTCGATGGAATTAAATTTTCTGCGGGTGGATTTGATGCAAAGTATGGTGATAAATTGAGTTCAGTATTAGATATAAAATACCGCCGACCGAAAAAATTCGGAGGTGCCATTTCGGCCTCTTTGCTTGGAGCATCTATAGAAGTTGAAGACCAAAGCAAGAACGAGAAATCTTATTATATGCTTGGGATCAGACAGAAATCCAATCAATACTTATTGAATACATTTGAAACACAAGGTGAATACAAACCATCCTTTTCAGACTTCCAGCTTTTAACAGGTTATGATCTTTCAAAGAAATTCTCCGTAGAAGTTTTTGGCAATTATGCACGCAATCGTTACAACCTGGTTCCGCAAACCAGAGAAACAAATTTCGGAACTATTAATGATGCGAAACGGTTTACTGTATATTTTGAAGGACAGGAAGTTGATCGCTATGAAACATTCACGGGTTCCTTTTCTGCTGTTTACAAACCGAAAGCTAAACTGAAATTAAAATTAATCGGCACTGCATACAAATCGCACGAAGAAGAAAACTTTGACATTCTTGGCCAGTATTTTCTGGATCAATTGGAAAACGATTTAGGAAAAGATAATTTCGGAAATGTTGCTTTCAATTTAGGTGTTGGATCATTCTTAAATCATGCTCGTAATAAATTAGATGGAACAATCTATTCACTCGAACAAAAAGGAGAGATTATCAACGAAAGCAGTATTTGGCAATGGGGTGTTAAAATACAACAGGAAAATTTCGTAGATAAATTACATGAATGGTATTATAATGATTCAGCAGGTTACTCTATTACATCTTATCGTGATCCGCTGAATCCACAAATCATACTTAACGATGTGGTCATTGGCAAAAACAATTTGACCACAAATCGATTGAGTGGATATTTACAAAACACGTGGCAGATAACAGATACAACGAGAATCGTACTTACTACCGGACTGCGTGCCAACTATTCCGATCTGAATGGACAAGTGGTAATCAGTCCGAGGGCATCTGTTACCTACAAACCACGATTCCTGAAGAACCTGAACTTGCGTGCTTCCGGAGGGTTTTATTATCAGCCTCCATTCTATCGAGAATTGCGAGGGTCTGATGGCAAAATATATCCTGAGGCAAAAGCACAAAAATCAATTCATGCAGTACTTGGCGGGGATTATACATTTCTAGCATTAGGCAGAGAATTTAAGTTAACTGCAGAAATTTTCTACAAATCATTAGAGAATCTTATTCCATACAAGGTTGACAATTTACGATTACGTTATTTACCACAAACAACTTCAACAGGTTATTCACGAGGAATGGATCTTCGTTTGTTCGGAGAATTTGTTCCCGGTGCTGAGTCGTGGTTAAGCGTTTCTTACTTAGAGACGGAAGAAGATTTAATCGATGATTACTATTACCGTTATTTCAACAGTGATGGTGTTGAGATTTATCCGGGATATACTTCTAATTCCACAGCAAAAGATTCAATCAAAGTTGAACCGGGTTACATTCCACGTCCAACCGACCAACGTCTTACCTTCGGAATTTTCTTCCAGGATTATCTTCCAAAATTCCCAACCTATAAAATGCAATTGAGTCTGATCTTCGGAACAGCTTTACCCTTTGGCCCACCGGGAAATAATCGTTATACCGATTTATTGCGTACTCCAACTTACCGTCGTGTAGATGTTGGATTTTCGAAACAACTTATCGGCGATGAAGTAAAAAGGAAACCACAAGGAAAGTTCCTGAAACATTTCGAGTCGATTTGGATTGGATTAGAAGTATTCAATTTACTTCAAGTCAGCAATGTTGCTTCCTACACCTGGATTACTGACATCTCCAACGCTCGTAAATATGCAGTTCCAAATTATCTTACCGGCCGACAATTAAATCTTCGCTTAACTGCTCAATTCTAGTGATGAAAAAAATTTATTTTCTAGTCTTATTTCTTTTTTGCTTTTCAGCTTTTTCACTGAGAGCACAGGATGTTATTTTTTGCGAGAAAGTTAAGACTGATGGTACACCTGTAAACCCAAGTAATTATTTTACCATAAGTAAAAAGGGCGGATTCTTTAATGTGCTGGTAAAACATTTAAACAGCATCGTTTCAGAAGAAGTAACTTTCGATATTTACCTGATGATCGATAACAAAGAAACTTTTATTAATTCAGTAAAAATGAAAGTAAATCCTGAAAGCACCTGGTTTTACAAAGAGATCACTTTTTACAAATCAGGAGTTTACCGCGTTTATGTTTACAATGAAAACGATAAACTACTTGGAGTGGGGAAAATGCAGACGACGGTTAAGTAAGTGGTAAGTAGTGATTGGTAAGTTGTGGGCATCCACTCACTACTTACTAATCACCACTCACTTAAACGGTGCATCAGGCTCCTTCGCCATATGTTTATAAACCATTTTATCCATCATTGCAGGGAAAAATTTGTTTAGCCAAACGGTTAGTTTTCCTTGTCCGGTTAAAATCAGATCGCGTTTACGCTTGACAACAGCGTTGTAAATATGTTCTGCAACTTCTTCAGCCGACATCATACTATTTTCGTCGCGTGGAGATTCGCCTTGTTGACTGCCATCCTTTGCCAATGCTGATTGTCGAATATTTGAAGCAGTAAAACCCGGACAAGCAACCAAGACATGCAGACCGTTCTTTAAATTCTCCGTCCGAATTGTTTCCAAAAAACCTTCGAGAGCAAATTTAGAAGCAGAGTAACCCGTTCGTCCGGGTAAACCTTTTTTTCCGGCTATAGAAGAAATACCAACAATACTTCCTTTTGATTTCAAGAGGTGCGGGAAAGAATATTTGGTACAATACACTGCTCCCCAAAAATTAACATCCATTACTTTGCGAAGCACATCAATTTCCAATTCGTTAAAAATTGCTCGCATTGAAATACCGGCGTTATTGATAAGGACATCAATTCTTCCGAAAACTTTAATTGTTTCTTCAACTAATAATTTACAATGATCTTCATTGCTTACATCGCAAGCAACAGCATGAACTTTACCGCCTTTTGCTTCAAGTGATAATTTAATGGTAGTTAATTTATCCAATTGTCTTGCAGCAATTACAACAATTGAACCTTGGGAAGAAAATTTTCTTGCCAGCGCCTCTCCTATTCCACCCGAAGCACCGGTAATAATTACAACTTTATCTTTCACTGGATATTTTTATTTCATTTGAATATTTTACCCGGGTTCAGTATACTATTTGGGTCGAATAATTTTTTTATTCCTTTCATCAGATCCAATTGTGTTTTATTGAAAGCAATGTCTAAATAATCCTTTTGCACGTAGCCAATTCCATGTTCTCCGGAAATAGTACCACCCAACGAAACACACAATTCAAAAATTTCTCTGATTCCTAGTGGGACCTTTGTATTCCAGTCTTCATCGGAAATTTCTTCCTTTATAATATTCACATGGAGATTTCCATCGCCGGCATGACCATAACAAACGCTACGGAAACCATATTTAGCACCGATTGCTTTAACACCTTTCAGTAAAATCGGAAGTTCCGCACGAGGAACAACAGTATCTTCTTCTTTGTATATTGAATGTGATTTCACTGCTTCACCTGCAGAACGACGGGCGCGCCAAAGGTCAGCTTTTTGCTGGGCTGTATCGGCGAAAAGAATTTCATCGCACTCGTACTGATAAAGTAATTCAGAAATTTTTTCACATTCCTTGAATAAAATATCACGATCGGTTCCATCTACTTCAATCAAAAGATGAGCTTTGATATCGTCTTTCAATGGTATCTTTACATCAACATATTTCATTACATATAAAATGCAATCTCTTTCCATAAATTCCAATGCAGAAGGAGTTAATCCGGCTCTGAAAATTGCAGACACCGCTTCACATGCTTTTTCAGCACTGAAGAATGGCACAAGCATCAGTAAATTCTCTGTAGGTAAAGGAAGGAGTTTAAAAACAATTTTAGTAATAATTCCAAGCGTACCTTCGCTGCCAACGAGAAGTTGCGTGAGATTATATCCTGTTGAATTTTTCAAAACATTAGCGCCGGTCCAGATTATTTCGCCTGTTGGTAAAACTACTTCGCAATTGAGCACATAATCTTTTGTGACACCATACTTCACAGCTTTTGGTCCACCGGCACTTTCAGCGAGATTACCACCGAGAAAACAAGATCCACGACTGGCAGGATCCGGTGGATAAAACAAACCTTTCTCCATTACAGCGTCTTGAAAAACCTGATTGATCACACCAGGCTCAACAATTGCCTGCAGGTTTCTTTCATCTATTTTAATGATCTTATTGAAACGATCCATTGCGATAACGAGTCCGCCAAAAACGGGCAAAGCGCCACCGCTAAGTCCTGTACCGGCTCCTCTCGGAGTCACAGGCACGAGAGCAGTATTGCAAATTTTCAAAAGCAGAGAAATCTCTTCAGCATTTTTTGGACGGATTACTACTTCCGGATAAAAACGAAGATCCTCTGTATAATCGTGAGAATTTTGTTCAAGTACTTCACGATTAGTATAGACAAATTCATCGCCGACAATCGCTTTGAATTCGTTCAGTAGCTGGTCATTTATTTTTTGGTATTCCACTCCTATATGATTTTAGTGTCGATGATTTTTTCTTATTATCGGCATCAGAATTAATTTTATATTTGATAATGTTAATCGTTCCCGTAGCATCACCGGCGTCATCGCCAAGGAAATAAATAAAGTCGTGATCAATTTCCACATCAACAAAATGAGAGATGCCATAAATTGTTGAATCTTTGAACTCCCACCTGAATTGCGGAAGGGTATCGATTTCCGCTACGAAAGGAATAAGCGTGCTTTCAGGGTGAATAAGTTTTGTTCCAAAAACAATTTGTCTTTCGCCAAAGCGGTGTGTTGCAATAAACTGAGTTTCTTCCGGAGTTTTCAAGTACAATTTTTCTTTCCCTGCTTTATTATATTTCAACAATACACCACCGGCACTGGCAGTATTGTAATCGATTTTATTACCTGTTAAATAGATCATATCTTTTTCTACGCGCAGAGAAGTTGCATCACAATCAGCAGAGATGCCATTGTAAAAAGTTTCTTTTACCAAAACACCGTTTCGGTTGTATTTCAAAATCGGCAGATCTGAGCGGTCGCTGGTATGATTTACAAAACCTGTTACATATACATTTACTGAATCGTCGAGAGCGATTAAATCAGCTGCATCACGTTCACCAAAAACTCCATCGTACACTTGCCGCCATTTTTGATTTCCTGTTGAGTCGTATTTCAAGACAATGATATCAGAGCTTCGTTGAGAGTTATTGGTGTTACCACAAATGTAAACATTACATGAATCGTCGGTTATAAGTGCATTAGCAATATCCAATTTTGTTGTGGCATACTTTCTTTTCCAAGCCAATGTACCATTTGCTCTGAAACGTGTGACGAAGATATCAATTCCGCTATCAATAGAAGTTGAGTAACCGGCAGCGTAAACGTTTCCGAATTTATCAGCAGTAATGCAATTAGCTTCGTCGAAAAGATGATCAGGTCCATCAAAAACAAAATCCAATAGAGGAATACCATCGCCCGAGAATTCAGTGACTAAAAAGTCCGCTTCACCGGTAGACAACTTTGCAATTCCGCAAATCCAACTATTTCCGTATAAATCCACAACCATTGTTTTCGGAAAATCGTCACCGTCAGCCTTATTATTATATGTTCTCCGCCAGAGTTCTTTTCCATCCGGGGAATATTTAACCAGGCAAATATCCTTATTCGACTCATTGATTGACGTAGTCCCAAGCACAAAGCAATTACCTAGTCGATCCGTTTTTACTGCTTTTGCTTTGTTCACTGAATTAAGAGCGATTTTAAAATCGTTCTTCCAGATTGGAGTAATTTGATTTTGCGAAAAGGCAAAATGAGTGAGTAATCCAAAAAATAATAGTGTGCTGCTCTTTAACATGGTCATTGATAAAAAATTCTTCCTTTTTAGTTTGAAAACGGATATAAACATACGGAAAGTTGTTCAGAGAGAAAATCAAAAAACAACAAAAATGTTGAGAAAAAGTCTAAAATAAGCAGAATGTTGATGAAATTGTGAGGGGTAGCCTCTTTTGAAAGGTAGAAAGCCTTACTTTTACGGCAAAATTATACACAACATGCAAATTACAGGACTACTAAAATTAAAGAAAGAAGAGCAGTCAATAAATGACCGGTTCAAGAAAAGAGAATTCGTATTGACAGACAATTCGTCGCAATATCCTCAACATATTAGTTTTCAATTGACGCAAGACAAATGTGCATTACTCGATGGTGTTCCGATTGGAGAAACGATAACAGTACATTTCAATCTTCGCGGCAGAGAGTGGACCAGTCCACAAGGAGAGATTAAATATTTCAATTCCTTAGAAGCCTGGAAGATCGATCGCAATGGCGTAACTACAACAAGCGGTGGCAGTATGGATCAAACAGCACCTGAATATTTCGATCAGGCACCTCAGGGGAAAGACGATTTACCGTTTTGAGAGGTGAGTTGTAATTAGTAATTAGTGATTAGACATCAAAACTTTACTATTTCTACAACATAAAAAAGACCGAACTAACTTCGGTCTTTTTTATGTTGTAGAAACAACCAAATTAATGAACGTGACCGTGAGAAACTTCCTCTTCACTAGCTTCACGCACATCTATAATTTCTCCGCTGAAATGTAATTCATGTCCTCCAAGCGGGTGATTGAAATCCATTTTCACGGAAGTCTCATCGAAAGAAACAACTTTTCCATTCAATGCATTTCCCATGTTATCACTCATTGGAAGAACATTGCCGATTTTTAGAAGTTCCATATCGATTACATTTTCTACTTTAAAGATATCGATTGGGAGATCAATGATAGCGCTTGCATCATTATCCCCATAACCATCTTCCGGGTTAATAGTAAAATCGAATTTGTCTCCGGTTGATTTTCCAGTTAGACCTTTTTCAAAACCCGGAATCATCATTCCTGCACCGAAAAGAAATCTAAGCGGACTGCTTTCATCAGCTGTTTCTACGTGCGTTTTAGCCGTTGACGGCAAATTTGAGTGAAGCTGATATGTCACAGTCACTACTTTGTTTTTTCCTACCTCCATTTGATAAATTTTTGGCGAAGTTACATTTTAATCTTTTTCAAAACTCTACATTTAGCAAGAATTTAACAAATTAGAAGCGGAAATGGATTCATTAACTCATACAGTATTAGGGGCTTGTTTAGGCGAATTATTAGCAGGCAAAAAGATTGGCAAAAAAGCGATGTTATGGGGTGCGCTAGCCAACAATCTTCCTGATATTGATATTATTACCTCATTATACATGAATCAGGCTGATTCCCTTTTGGCGCATCGCGGATTTACTCACTCCATACTTTTTGCTCTTCTCGCCAGTCCACTGATGGCCTATCTTATCACCCGATGGTATAGTAAAACGCCTATGCTTTTCAGAGACTGGCTACTGATTTTTGGAACCGGTAACTTTATACACATTCTGATTGACTCCTTTACATGTTATGGCACCGGCTGGCTTGAACCTTTCAATCAT
>CAYHCU010000140.1:0-8060 GCA_964355035.1 uncultured Flavobacteriales bacterium
CCCAATATGCAATCGGAAACCTTGTTACATCTTCCGGCAAAACCTATAGGACCTCCTTTTACTTTAAAAGCACAAACGGGAAAAATGTCCTGATGGAGCTACGAATTGAATCTGAATAAAAAATCAAAGCCGTCTCAACTTAGACGGCTTTTCTTGTGAATATCTTCATCAAAAACAGGTGTTTTACTCACTTTTAGATTGCTAATTTCACAGCAATGAGAGCAAATATGGAATCTACTGATTATTACGGTATTTCTACCAAAGAATTTATCGAAAAGGCCTTACGGGAAGATGTTGGGGACGGCGATCACACATCTTTGTCTACTATTTCAGAAACAAGTAAAGGAATTGCAAATGTAAAAGTAAAGGAGAAAGGAGTCATTGCAGGACTAGCACTTGCAGAGCAAATTCTGAACCAAGTGGACAGCTCACTAATTGCCAATGTACTAGTTGCAGAAGGTAGTTCTGTTAAGCCGGGAGATATTGTGATGACAATAGAAGGAACTACTCGCTCACTACTTATGGCAGAAAGGCTGCTCCTTAATTGCATGCAAAGAATGAGTGGAATTGCAACATTAACCAGTCAGTACGTTCAAGAACTGAAAGGCACAGCTACTAAAGTGCTGGACACACGCAAGACCACACCCAATTTCAGAATCTTTGAAAAGATGGCTGTTCAATTAGGAGGAGGAGTAAACCATCGCTTCGGGCTTTATGATATGATCCTAATTAAAGACAATCACGTAGATGCTGCAGGTGGAATTGAGAATGCTATTGAAAGAGCGAATGAGTATTTGAAAACTACCGGCAAAAAATTAAGAATAGAAATAGAAACCCGAAATCTTGAGGAAGTCAGGCAAGTTCTCAAAACAGGGAAAGTAGATCGAATCATGCTCGACAACTTCACACCAAACTTACTCAAAGAAGCGATTCAACTAATTGACAAGAATTATGAAACAGAGGCCTCAGGGGGAATTACGCTAGAGACTATTCGTTCATTTGCTGAGACGGGCGTCGACTTTATTTCAGTAGGCGCACTCACCCACTCACACAAAAGTTTAGACATTAGTATGAAAATTATTAAATAAAGTGGTAGGAGATAAAATACATCGTACATCGATAGAAATCATTAAATATTTAGCAGGTACTTCGACAGTGAAATCGTTTATTGATTACACAAAAAGAGTTGCTTTGCCGGGATTTGACAATATGCCGATTTATTATGTAGCCGATTTTTTCATCACAGGAATACGCAAAGGGGGCATCGTTACCCGTGCACAGGCTTTAGCATTCAGTTTCTTTCTGGCTGTTTTCCCGGCAACAATCTTTCTGTTTTCGCTTATTCCATATATTCCAATTAAAAATTTTCAAAATGAATTATTAAATATTATTGAAGATGTACTCCCCTCTGCTGCTTTTGAAAGTGCGCGGACAACAATAACAGATATTGTAAAAATTCACCATGGCGGATTACTATCAATTGGATTTGTAACAGCCTTGTATTTTACAACCAATGGTTTCATGACATTAATGCGGGGATTTAACAGCTCCTATCACTCTAGCGAAAATCGATCTCCTTTTCGTCAACGGATAGTTGCAATAGTTTTAACATTTATCCTATCAGTGTTAGTAATAATCTCTACAACACTAATCATTTTCTCAGCTACTGCAACAAAATATCTTGTTGCTCAAAGTATATTGAAATCAAAAACGCAAGTCGCTTTGCTACTATTAGGCAAATGGGCCGTTGTACTGGCCTTATTTTTTATGGCCATCTCATTTCTTTACTATTATGCTCCATCCGTAAAAAAAAGGTGGCGTTTTATATCAGCAGGTTCTACTTTCGCCGCTTTAATGTCAATTCTTGTTTCTACCGGCTTCGCCTATTTTGTAAATAATTTTGGAAGTTACAACAAGATTTATGGATCCATCGGCACCTTGATTGTAATGATGCTATGGATGTATTTCAATTCCTTAATTCTGATTCTGGGCTTCGAATTGAATGCAAGTATTGATAATGCTAAACGAAAAGCGGTTAAAAAATAGTTGATAATTGATAATGGAAAATGAAAAATGAAAAATGAAAATAGCATAAAATTTAACTAAATCTGGGTATAAAATGAAAAAAATACTATTATTTACTGCGCTGATACTATTGAATCTTGTTTCAAACGGTCAATCAGAATATTCCAAAGCATTAAATTTAAAATCAGAAAAAAAATGGGATGAGTCTTTTCAGATCTTTCGACAACTGTTGAGTACAGATTCATCGAACATTGATTATTTGACCAATACATCTTATGTTTATTGCGAAGTCGGAAATATAAAACCAACAGAAAATGAGCGACAAGCTTATTTTCAAAAGGCTGAATATCTGTCAAAGAAAGCCATTGCAATTCAGAAAAGCAATGCGCAAGCTCATTACACCTATGCATTAGCACTAGGAAGAATTAACGAGAATGCATCGAGTAAACAACAGATCACTAATGCAAAACTGATAAAATCTGAATGTGAAGAGGCTTTAAAACTGGATCCGAAGTTAGCCGGTGCACATCACATTTTAGGACGCTGGCATCTTACTATAGCCGGATTTAATTTCATTGAGAAAGCCGCAATAAATACTCTCTTTGGCGGAGTTCCTGCAGGCGGATCGTATGAAGCAGCAATTGACAATTTCTCAAAAGCCATACTACTTGAGCCAAATGAGATCATCCACAAATTTGAATTGGCAGAAACCTATCGCGAAAGAAACAACAAAGGCGACAATATTCTTGCTAATGTTTGGTATAAGAAGGTTGCTGAAATGAAACCTACAGATGAGGATGACAGGAATACAGTTCAAAAGGCAAAATCAAGAATAAAGTAATACTTGAATTTATCTGTCGATTTAAAATTTACTGATAAAGTTTTCAATTCCTAATTGAATTTTCGATTTAGGATATACTTTCTCTATTGGCTTGTATTTCTTGAGAACAATACTCAAGTATTCATTATCGACAAAATATAATCCATAATGATTCATTGAACAAAGGTGAAAGCCATACGGATAACAATTATTGCATAAGTCTCTAATTGACAAAGGCTGATCAATTATTTGTAAGTCCTCTGCTTTGTTTTTCCAATGCCAATCTAAAGTAAGAGGTTCCGGAATATTGATTAAAACAGTTGCATCCGGGGTGGTTAATTCAGCAATGGTCTTAAAGATATTCGCATGTTGTTCAACAGGAATATGTTCTAGAACGTCAGGAAAAACAACAAAATCGAATTTAGTTTTATGAGTAAATGAACTCATGTCATTTGCGTAAAACTCTGCATTTTTATGAAAGCTATTGAATTTTTTAGCTAGCTCAATACTTTCTGAGCTAATGTCAAACCCAACATATTTTCCGGCAGTTATATATTTTAAGATAAGGTGACTAACAGTTCCAACTCCGCAACCAACTTCCAATACATTAGAATCATGTTTTAATCCTGCTTTTTTAAAATCTTTAAATATCCTTCTATGTCTAATGTTTATTCCAAGCGTTTTTTGATGACTTTTAAAAGAGTTATAATAATTTTCGACATTTTCTTTTGTTATCATTTTTTTTCCTGTTTATTTCGCCAAAAGTAAGAATAATTAGTATCCCATGGCAAGTATTGATGAAATTCAGGAACAATTTTAGCAAAATAAACAGCAATAAAGTACGTAATTGACACAATAGAAGTTCGCGCAACAATGTCTAGAATCCGGTTTTCAAGATGTGGAATAAAAAACAGAGCTATATAAATTAGCACAATAATCAGAAGAACAAAAAGGTTTTTGCGATCGAAAGGTTGCAAGTTAAAAAACTTATAGACTGTAATAAAGAGCATGATATTATAGATCATGGATGCTCCTGTTGTAGCAATAGCAGCTCCAGCCAAGCCATACAAAGGAATAAACAGCATTTGAAACCCTAATAATACAATTGCCAGTGTTATCAAGTAAAATGCACCATAACGAAATTTTTCAGAGGTAAATAGAATTGGCGCATTCAATCCGGTTGCCATATTAAAAAGTGTTCCCATAGAAATAATCAAAACTATAATTTCCCCTTCTTGAAACCCTTGTGGCAGGTAAGTTAGCAACGTATGGATATTGACATTAACATTCAAGAATAAGAAACCACCGAGAAGAAACATATAGAGCGAAGACTTATGGTAAATTTCAAAAATCTGATTTTTATCATCGGCATTCCAGGCAAAAGATATTTTTGCGGAGGCAATCCGATCGAAAGCATTTAGCGGGGCCTCAATAACTGAAGGTATAAAAGCCGCAACCGTGTAAATACCCACAAAAGACAAAGGCATATATTTTCCGATCATAATTGAATCGAAGTATTTTAAACCGATAGATGCCACACCGGCAAACCATAACAAAAGCCCATAACGAATAAGATCAAACATTTTTTTCTCCCTGAAGGAAGGCCAATCAATTTTAAAACTCGGTCTGTCGAATGAAAATATATAGACCAACAATAAAATTAATTGAATAGCATAAATGGCTACGAAAGCAAAAATAAACTGATCCAGGGTAAGGTATTTAAGAAAATAAATACTCACTACGGCTATTGTTAGAAGCCGGACCCCAACATCATTTATAAAAGAAGGAATTGTTGATTTATAATTTGCGTTGCAATAAACAGACAAAACAGCGATGAAAGAATTAAAAAATATCAGAGGGAAGATGTAATCGAAAAACTCCAAAAATAAAGGAGATTCCGTTCGATATTGATTAAGAATAAAATCTTTAAGTATAAAAATAACGAAAGCAGAAATAGCAAAACCGATGAGTGGGAAAATATTCATAAATCCAAAATAACCATGATTCTTTTTGGCTTCATCCTTAAAAAGAGGGAAATATTTTATAGTTGCATTTCCGATGCCCATTGGTACAAACATGGCGACAAGCAAGGCAAAAGAGTACAATATTCTGGTGAGGCCAAGCTCCTCTTTTGTGAGGAAATATGGCTGAATTACGATCAAATTGACGAAACCGATTAAGATCCCCAAGTATCCGGTAATTGTATTTTTAATACCCTGTCTGCGTATTACGCCCATAAACAACTTCTAAAATATTGTGCAATTTGCTTTTTTTTATTGAGGAAACTGTTTACTTTTAAAAAAAAAATGAACACTATGAAGTCAACTATTACTTTATTATTATTCATCTTATTAAATTCGAATTTATCAGCACAATTTGCATGGAGCCAGAAGAATAATTTCCCTGCGAGCAGATGTGGAACCTCCTATTTCACCATAGGAAACAAGGCTTATGTAGGTTCCGGATACAATGGTACTGGGCATAATGAATGGTGGGAATATGATTACATAAATGATACTTGGGCACAAAAGGCAAATTATCCAATCCCCAGCTTATGGTCAGCCTCTTGCTTTAGCATCAACAATAAAGGCTATGTAATTTGCGGAACAAATAGTTCCTACACACTTTCTTTTTACGAATACGATCCTTCTTTGGACACATGGACACAGAAAGCAAACTTTCCGGGTGGAGCAAGGCAAGATGCCAGTTTCTTTTCATTAAATGGTTATGGATATGTTACCTGCGGATATGGCGGAGTTTACAGGGATGACCTTTGGCAATATGACCAAAACACTGATACCTGGACTCAAAAAACATCGTTTCCGGGAAGCAGCAGAACCGGAACCGTTTCTTTTGTTTTAAACAATAATGCCTATGTTGGGCTTGGTGTCAGTAATGGCATAGTTTACTCTGACTTCTATTGTTATAACGGTACTAACGACAGTTGGGTACAAGTTGCAAATTTTCCTGGAGCGGCTCGAAATTCTTGCTCCACTTTTACATATAACGGATTAGGATTTTGCGGACTTGGGTACGATAATGCTACAACGTATTATTCCGACTTTTACACTTACAACGATTCGACAAATGTTTGGAATCAAACACTTAATTATCCGGGGCCGGAAACTTCTTACACATTCTCTTTTTCTCTAGGCAATTCCGCTTATGTGGGAACAGGAAAAGGTCCGGGTAGTGCATATCGTAATGAAGTGTACAAATTATCGCGAATTAATGACGGAATTTCCGAGAACACGAAAAGTGATTTTTCAGCGACAGTGATTTACGGAAACAACTCCCCTTCAATTAAAATAAACAGTGCAATCAATGAAAAAATTCATTTCGTAATTTATGATGCAGCCGGCCAACTGATTTATAAAAGCGATTTTAATTCTACTCATATCATAAATGTAAATGACATCCTCACGCTGAGCGCAGGCACTTACATTTTTAAAATATCAAACAAAAGCAGGAGTTATACGGACAAGTTGATTATTTATTAATAAAATGTCAATCATCAAATCAATTAATAGAAAAATCCTATTACCAATAATTAAAAAAAGTAGTCTTGCTGAGCTTGTTTCTTTCTTTTCTTCCAAAACCAATATAATTCTTAATTACCATGGAGTAGTTCAAAATTACAACCCATCTTTAACAAAGAATCATTTGCCTCTTCATCAATTTGAGGAACAAATGAATTATTTCAAAAAACACTTCACAATATTAAGCACTGAAGAAATTTTTGAAAACAGAATCACAAAAAGCGAAAACAAATTAAAAAAATGTATAGCAATTACATTTGACGATGGGTACAAAAATAATTTAGAAACAGCATTTCCGGTTTTAAATTCATTAAACATTCCGGCGACCATTTTTGTTACGGGCCAATCAGTTGTAAATGCTACTCTTCCTCTTTGGTATGATGTCTTGGATATTTTGAACAGCCAATTATCATGGCCGAAGCTTAAAGATGAAATAATTAGTACCGGGTTAAAGAATTTTAATTGTTCAACTTTCAAAGACTATGGCTCCTTTAAAAATTACATAAAATACAATACGCCGGAAATAAAAAGTTCAATATTAGAGCTCCTAAATAAAAATGCAACACTAAAAACATTATTTGATCAAAGTAATAGCGAATATTGGAAATTGCTGAACGAAATGGATTTATTAACAATTTCAAAAAGCAAATTAATTGAAATTGGGTCTCACGGTTTAACACATTCTAATCTTGACAAATTAAATGATGTCACATTAAACCATGAGTTAATCGAAACAAAAAGTCTATTAGAAAATTGCATCAAGAAAAATGTATCATCAATTGCATTTCCCGATGGTGCTTACAACCAAACCGTCAAGGATGCTTGTCGAAATGCAGGATACAAAAGGATGCTTGCTGTTGACCTGCGAATTAAGACAGATCTAACTGACACCGATATTCTTCCGCGTTTAAGTATCAGTAATACGACAACGAGCAATGCGATAATTGTAACTGCAAATTTATCTTTCTTTAAAATTGGTTTTTAAAAAGTATCAACATCTCCAAAAACATATTTGAAATCTTCAGGATTATACTTTTTACTTAAATTTAAATAGCCCATATAAAAAGCATCAGTTGAAGTCAAATATTTTGAAAATTGAGTGGTAAGAAATGATCCCGGCGAACTCTGAAAAATGATTACATCAATTCCAGCCCAAAAACAAATTTGACGAATTTTTTTAAGCATCTTAGGATAGTCAACATTCTCTTTTCTTTGAACATCACCTAGAAATAAAAACCCATCAACATTGAACCATATTGAACAAGCATCAAGTTTTCTCAAAAAAGCTCCATTGAAAGTTTTATAATCCATGTAATTTGAGGTTCTTCGCACACCTCCTATTCCGGCTTCAATTACAGACGAAGGAAACGATTCACCTTTTTCCGAAAAAAGAGAAAAAATAATTGACGAATATAATCGATAAAGAGGACTAAACAATTTAATCTTTTTAGCAATTTTGCTTAAAGGAATAGTTCTAACTTTAATTCTAAATTCTTTCAGTTTATATGGGCAAGTCCATTCAAGTTTTCCGGATAAACCAGGATATGAATTATTATTCGGAAATCCAAAAATAAAATCAACACCACTTTCCTTAGACGACTCGTAAGTAATTTTAGCAAGACGAACAAACACGCCTTTTCCCATATGGTTCTTATGTGTCATAGTAGCACCAGATT
>CAYHCU010000141.1:0-8035 GCA_964355035.1 uncultured Flavobacteriales bacterium
TTCGGATTTCGGATTGGGCAGGTTACTAGGAGGCGATTGCTTCCAATAAAGGTGAACGCTCAATCCGAAATCCCGAATCCGAAATCCGCAATTCAATTACAATATCCAATATCCAATCAATAATACCTCAACCGAATCACATCCGAAAGATACTTTGCATAACGAATCACCTGTCGGCTATAGCCATATTCGTTATCATACCAAATATACAATACCATGCTTTTGTTGTCTTTGGAAACAATTGTAGCGGGGCTATCAACAATAGCAGCGCAAGGGTTTCCGACAAGATCTGTCGAAACTAATTCGTTTGAAACAGAATATTGAATTTGCTCCACTAACTCTCCGTGAATTGCGGCATTTCTTAAAATTTCATTGATGCCATCTTTGCTGGTTTCTTTTTTTACAGTAAGATTTAAAATTGCAAGCGAAACATCAGGAGTTGGTACGCGAACAGCATTGCCGGTTAACTTTCCGGCCAACTGCGGAATTACTTTTGCAACGGCTTTATCTGCTCCGGTTTCTGTAATCACCATATTTAAAGCTGCTGATCTTCCGCGACGGTATTTTTTGTGATAGTTGTCAAGCAGGTTTTGATCATTTGTGTACGAGTGAATTGTTTCAATGTGTCCTTTCTCAATACCAAGTTCTTTTTCTACCACAGCTAAGATTGGTACGATTGCATTCGTAGTACAACTTGCTGCGGAGAAGATAGTCTCTTTGTGGTGATCAAAACTTTCTTCATTTACACCGTAAACAATATTCGGAATATCACCTTTTCCCGGAGCGGTAAGTAAAACCTTAGTCGCACCTTTAGAATTTAAATGTTTGCCTAATCCTTCGCGATCACGGGAAACTCCGGTGTTATCGATGATCAAAGCATCATGAATACCATAAGAAATATAATCGATAGCGCCGGGATCATTCGCTGCAATCATCTGCACTGAATGTCCGTTTACAACAAGCGCTTTGTTTTTGAAATCTTCAATAACTGTTCCCGGAAAAGCACCGTGAACTGAATCATTGCGAAGAAGATCTGCACGTTTCGAAATATCTTCATCGCTGTTGCTTCTGGTCACAATAGCGCGGAGGCGAAGTTGTTCTCCTTTTCCGGCTTGTGAAATTAGTTCTCGCATGAGTAATCGTCCGATGCGGCCAAATCCATAAAGGACAACATCCTTTGGAACCATTACACGTTTCTCTTTTCCAATGAATGCTTTTAATTTATTGCCAACAAATTCTTCTGCATTTTTGAAGTCCTTACGATCCTGAATCCATTCAGCACAAAGTTTTCCGATATCGATGCGGGAAGGAGCGAGGTCAATTTTGTTCAGTTCCTTTGCTAAAGCCAAGGTCTCAATTACATTGATTGGTTTATTGACGACTTGTTTGCTGTACTGATGAAGATTTAAAATTTCACTTGCACTACGATCTACTAATTGATTTCTGAACAGAAGTAGTTCGACTGACTTGTCAAACCATAAAGTTCCGGCAACGTGAATAAGAGCGATAGCCGATTTCTCTTGCTGAATCCAGTCAGCTAATTCATT
This sequence comes from uncultured Flavobacteriales bacterium, assembly GCA_964355035.1. GTDB lineage: Bacteria > Bacteroidota > Bacteroidia > AKYH767-A > 2013-40CM-41-45 > JADKIH01. The sequence goes on from CAYHCU010000141.1 coordinate 1,548, forward strand.
TTCGTAATTGTCTTTGTGATTGATTTGTGCTTGGTTGTTAAGAGCGTCAGTTGACATAATGAGATGAGGATTAAAATAAGTTTCACTTTTGTATTAAAGCACAAACAGCTTTCATTTTAGTGAAAGCTGTCTATGATATTATTTATAAGTTCATGATGATGTTGCGGTAATTATCCAAGATAAGCTTTTAATAATCTGCTTCTTGATTTATGACGAAGGCGTCGAATTGCTTTTTCTTTTATCTGACGAACTCTTTCGCGGGTAAGATCAAATTGTGCTCCGATTTCTTCTAATGTCAATCCATGTTGCATTCCGATACCAAAGAAGAGTTTGATTACTTCACGCTCACGTTCAGTAAGAGTACTTAACGAACGGTCGATTTCTTTTTGAAGAGATTCATTCATCAAAAGGCCATCAGCACGAGGCGAGTCAGCATTTTCAAGAACATCAATCAAACTATTGTCTTCACCTTGAACAAAAGGAGCATCCATTGAAACGTGTTTACCACTCACACGCATTGTGTCAGCAATTTTTTCTGTTGGAATGTCAAGGACTTTTGCTAATTCAGCAGGAGAAGGCTCGCGTTCGAATTCTTGTTCTAATTTTGAATAAGCTTTTGAAATTTTATTCAGTGATCCTACTTGATTCAATGGAAGACGAACAATTCTTGATTGTTCAGCTAATGCCTGAAGGATACTTTGACGAATCCACCATACGGCATAGGAGATAAATTTAAATCCTCTGGTTTCATCAAAACGTTTAGCGGCTTTAATCAATCCTAAATTCCCTTCGTTAATTAAATCCGGAAGAGAAAGACCTTGATTCTGATATTGTTTAGCAACAGATACAACAAAACGTAAATTGGCTTTAGTTAAGCGATCTAAAGCATTCTGATCGCCTTCTTTAATCTTTCGAGCTAACCGAACCTCTTCTTCAGCAGTAATAAGCTCTTCGCGGCCGATTTCTTGAAGGTATTTCTCAAGAGACTGACTCTCGCGATTGGTGATGGATTTGGTTATTTTGAGCTGACGCATAGTGTGAGGAGAGATTTTAGATTTAGAAAATAGGCAGATTTCGACGAAAAATCTGTTTTTTTATTAGTTCTGCGAAGATAAGCCTTAGCTAAAGGCGAAGCAAGTTTTTGTCAAGGAACAGTTGATAACTACCATTATTTGTTGAAAAAGAAGTGATTTTCTGTTCATTACGGATTAGGGCTGCGAATTGGATTTCGGAATTCGGATTTCGTATTTCGGGATGGACGGGTAACTAAATGGAAATTGCCTCCAATAAAGAAAGTCGCCAAATCCGAATTCCGAATTCCGAATTCCGAAATCCGAATTCCGCAATTATTCAGCTAAATTCCAAACCCATAATAAGCCTTCAATCCATTCGGATAAACCCCTTCAATGAGAATTCCACCTTGTTTAGTCTTTAGAATTTTTTCCAGATCGTCTTTAGAATTGATCAGACTTTTATCAATTGAAGTAATTATAAAGCCTTCCTGAATACCGGCATTTCGTAATTTTCCGGCAAGCAATTTTGAAATTTTGACTCCACCTTTAATTCTTAATTTTGACCTTTCATCGCTCGACGCATTTTCAAATGTACCTCCAAGTAAATTCAAAGGCTCTTCGTTTTTTACAATTTTTGTATCGCCGTCTTTGTTTCTTAAAGTCAAGGTGAAGATGTCAGGTTTTCCGTCTCTCAAGACCGTCAATGCTACTTTATCACCCGGACGATAATTGCCGATTTGTTCTTGCAATTGTGGAGTAGAGCTGATTGTAACATTGCCAACTTTTTGAATGACATCGCCTTCTTTTAATCCTGCATCTTCGGCAGATCCACCGGGAGTCAATCCGGCTACATATACACCTTGAGTTTGTTTCAAGCCTTTTTCATCAATTAGTTTCGAATCAATATCCCGAATAGAGACACCAATGAAACCACGTTGAACGCTGCCAAATTCTGCCAGGTCATTCATGACTTTTTTTACAAGGTTAACAGGGATGGCAAAAGAGTAACCGGAATAAGAACCCGTTGTTGAAGCAATAGCAGAATTGATTCCCACTAATTCGCCATTGGTATTGACTAGAGCACCACCGCTGTTTCCCGGATTTACGGCAGCATCGGTCTGTAAAAAAGATTCTATTTTGTATTGATCGGGTAGGATACCAATGTTTCTGGCCTTTGCGCTTATAATTCCTGCGGTCACTGTGCTCGTGAGATTAAAAGGATTTCCGACAGCCAAAACCCATTCTCCTACTTTTACATTATCGGAATTACCATAAGGAATAAAAGGAAGATTTTTTTCGTCGATTTTTAATAGCGCGAGATCTGTTGAAGGGTCTGTGCCTATTATTTTTGCTGAATAACTTTGATTGTTATTTAATGTCACTTCAACCTTCTCAGAATTTTCTACAACATGATTATTAGTTACGATGTAACCATCATCAGTAATTATAACTCCTGAACCGCTGCTTTCCTGTTGCTGTGGTTGCTGTTGCGGTCCACCCCAAAAGCCAAATGGATTTCCGCCAAAGGGATTACTGATTTGTGTAGTGTAGAATGTCTTTACGTGAACTACAGCATGAATTGATTTTTCTGCAGCAATTGTAAAATCAGTAAGGTTTGATGAACCGGATGAATTTGGAAAATTTACAAACTGAGCATTCTGTTTTTCTGAAATAGTGCTTTTTGAAAAATCATTGCTTGTATAATGCAAATAAACATAGGCGCCGCTTAATCCTCCTAATCCGGCAATGAGTAAAATACCGAGGGCTTTTTTCATTTCTTTTAGCATGGCTTTTATTTTTAGTGAAATTAGTTTGTTCTTAATAATGGCTGCAAAATTCTCGTGAATTTGATGAAGTAGAAGTGAATGAAAGGGTTAATAATCGTTAAACGATTGTTAAGGTTTTTTAACTCTTTTGTTTTTTTGCTGCTACTTATTGTAACGGATAAGAAGTCTGTTTTAGTCTGATGAATGCTGAATTATTTTTAGGGGTGCGATAAAGTAAGACGAAGAAATGCCTAAAGATAAAATTGCGATGAACATTCAGTCGTACCAAGAGACCTACAAGCTCCCTAGCAGGATTGACAGATAGATTGTTTGAGAGGGGATGAGGGGAAAGTAAACCGCTACAAGATACTTGCAGCAATTTCATTTTTCAAATTTTGAAAAGTATTTCTAAGAGTGGTTTTATAATATGCTGTAAATCAATACTATAATATCGAATGATGTGTATTTCGAAGGGTTATATATCTAAAATTTATCCATGAAAATAGTACAACAATCGGTGAACAGGTTCTTCCATATTTCCCTACAAAAGTCCCTTGAATTTTCTACTTTTGCAGCCAGATGTTATCGCATAGATCGAACGAAGAAATAATAAACTCAATCCGTAATGGTAAAGAAGAGGTGCTTTTTACATTGAGTAAAAAGTATTTCCAGTCATCACGTCGTTGGTTGAGGAGAAAAGGTATTTCTGATTCCAATACTCCTGCTGTTTTTTCGAAAGTTCTTGTAAAAGTTTTGCGTGATATTCAACAGAATCGTCTTTCGACTCATGTTGATTTGGATAAATACATTTTTAACAGCCTTAATGAACATTTGAATAAGGAGAAGGAGAGCAGGAAGTTTCAACGAAAAACAGGAATTCAACCTTCATCGGATATTGAACGAGAAGCTGTCACTTCATGTTTTACTATTTTAGACGAGCAAAGTAAAAAAATACTTAGCGCTCGTTATACTGAAAAACTTTCTTTTGAGGAAATTGCCGCCAGATTTGAATTCAGTAATCCAGTAATAGCAGAATTTGAAGTACACAAAGCACTGAATCAATTTCAACAAATTTCATTGGCACGATTAGATACAAGTATTAAGTCCTGATATGACCCAGCAAGAAAGATCTTTGATTGACCGTTATATCGACAATTCACTCAGTGGAGTAGAGTTGAAAGAGTTTATGGACAGACTTGAGAGTGACGAACGATTTCGCAAGACAGTTAGTTTTCAGAATTTATTGATAGAATCGATTCAAACTGCTGAAGATCGTAGAATTGAAAAAGAATTGTTACTTAATATAGGTTATCGGAAACCATTGATTCCAAGTGGACTTAAATTAATCATAACTTTTTTATTTATTACCACATGTGGAATAATTTTGTGGCAGTACATTGGAACCGGTACCAGACAGAAAGGAAAAAATATTTTCAACTTTGTTCTATTTAAAAAAGGTGATGAAAAATCCGGCAAAGTGAAATCAACTGATAAAGCATTTTCAAATAACAAGGAGGAATTGACATCTTCATCAATTGAAAAAGACAAAATGAAAGAAGGAGAATCCGAAAGTAATTCTCAAAATACAAATTCTCAAAATGGAGACTCTGCAGAGATTGCATCTGCTTTAACTGAAGAAAATGTAGAGGTTAAGCAAGATCAATTGCTGGTTACGCATACCTTGAAAGTTTCGGGCATTTCTATTGATGATAAAAATAAGTCAACTGAAAGTTCAATGGCTCAATCAACTACATCTAAATTAAATCCGGCTGCAGGTTTGATTGAAACCCCTAAGTCGAACAATGCAGATTATGAAGTTGAATTTTGGATATCTCCTGTGAATTATAGAGGTTATAAACTCAATTCAAATAAACTAGTTCTTTTTGGAATTGAGGAACCCGATGCAGTAATATTATATTATATTGATAATAAATTGACGATGAAATATGGTCAGGAATTTTTCAGGCTAAATCAATCTGATGAATTTGTTTCATTTTCAACCATTAAAAACACAGATTTACCGGCAGCTTTACGATGAAAACTCATTTCTATAAATATCACGGCACAGGCAACGACTTTATCATGATCGATGACCGGACAAACAAACTTTCACTTTCAAAGGAGCAGGTACGTTTTCTATGCAATCGACATTTTGGAATTGGAGGGGATGGTTTAATCCGAATCGTTAAAAAAGACGGTTTTGATTTTGAAATGGTTTATTACAATTCTGATGGAAACCTGGGTTCAATGTGTGGTAATGGTGGTAGATGCGCTGTAGCTTTTGCGCATTATCTTAAGCTGATCACCGATGAAACATCCTTTTTAGCATTTGACGGACCTCATGAAGCAATCGTTGTTTCAGAATCACCGATGATTGTGAAATTAAAAATGGCAGATGTTTTTAATATCACTAAAGTAAAAGGTGCTATTCTAATGAATACTGGTTCTCCTCATTATGTTACTTTCGTGAAGTCTGTAAAAGACATAGATGTTTATTCGAAAGGAAAAGCAATTCGAAATTCAATTGCATATAAATCGGAAGGAATTAATGTAAATTTTGTAGAGGTAGAAGACAATTCAATCCATGTCAGAACCTATGAGAGAGGTGTTGAAGATGAAACATTGTCATGCGGAACGGGAGTTACAGCAGCAGTTTTAGCAGCGGTATTCTCAGGTAAAATAAAAAATACAGATGAATGTGCTGTCTATACTCCCGGCGGAAAGCTGAAAGTTCACTTTAACAGAGAGGCCGGTGGTTTCGACCAAATATGGCTGGAAGGCTCTGCAGTTGCGGCTTTCAGCGGTTCAGTAGCAATTTGATGCTTGCGAATACGAACTAACAAATGTACTTTTGCAGACTTGAACAGTACTTTGTTCATATCATTCATAGGTGATGTCTAACAAAACACAAACTTCTATGCGTAAATTCGTCAAAACAAAAACCACATGCAACTAGTAGGAGAATTGATTCATTTAAGAGCATTGGAACCGGCAGATATCAATCAGTTGTATAGATGGGAAAATGACAGTTCGATTTGGAGTGTCAGCGGAACCTTGGTCCCGTTTTCAAGATTTGTATTGGAAGAATTCGTGACTCAGGTTCATCAGGACATTTACACAAACAAGCAATTGCGATTAATTGTTGACCTGAAATATTTTGACGAAAATGATGAAGATGAAACAACCCGCTCAATTGGTTGTGTCGACCTTTTTGATTTTGATCCAAAGAACCGGAGAGCAGGAGTAGGAATATTGATAGCCGATAAAGCAGATAGAGGTCGTGGATATGCGACCGAAGCTTTAAGCCTAATAGTAGATTATGCTTTTGAAGTATTAGATCTTCATCAAATCTATTCCAATATCAGAGTTGAAAATGAAAGTAGCGTAGCTTTGTTTAAAAAAGTCGGATTTGAAGTAACAGGGTTAAAACAAGACTGGATATATGAGCAAGGAAAATTCTATGATGAATATACTTTGCAACTTATCAAGAAATAATCCATTTGATGCGTATTAGAATTTTTGCATACGCACTTTTACTGATTATCTTTTCGGGATTTTTTTTCTTGTCATGTAACAGACTGCAAGAAATAAATCAGAAGTATAATACCTTTGCCTCACTTTCAGATACTACCCGTTATATTGGCAAAGAAGCTTGTAAGCAATGTCATTCTGATAAATTTGAATCGTTCATGCATACAGGAATGGGAAT